>NZ_JBYSYC010000079.1:0-21027 GCF_058782875.1 Cupriavidus sp. FW305-F7
TAGCCGCGGTAGTGCAGGTCGTTGCCGGTGCGGCCGACGGTGCACAGCGCGGTATTGCCGGCGGTCACGCCCGACAGGGCGACGGATTTCTTGACCCGGGGCGCGGCTGGCTCGCTGCCCGTGGCGTCGGGTGCGGCGGCGGGTGCGGCGAACTTCGAGGCGGACATCCGTGTCTCCTTGGGCGCTGCCCTGATTGATTTTTGGTATGGGTATCGCTTCAGGCGAAGAACAGCGCTTCCACATTGGCCGGCAGCGGCGT
Source organism: Cupriavidus sp. FW305-F7 (assembly GCF_058782875.1). Classification (NCBI taxonomy): domain Bacteria; kingdom Pseudomonadati; phylum Pseudomonadota; class Betaproteobacteria; order Burkholderiales; family Burkholderiaceae; genus Cupriavidus; species Cupriavidus sp. FW305-F7. The sequence continues at coordinate 260 of NZ_JBYSYC010000079.1, forward strand.
GCCGGTGGCCTGCGCGCGCTGCAGCAGCGACCAGTAGTAGCGGTAGCTGGCGCGGTCGTGCAACTGGCCGTCGTGGCGGATCGGGGCCCAGTTGTTCTCGTGCGCCGCCAGCAGGATCTGGCTGGCCGCGCCGATTTCGTCGGCGCCCGGGCGGAACGCCGCCACGATCGGTGCGATCTGTCCCGGATGGATGCTCCACTTGCGCAGGTAGCCGAACTCGCTGCGCGCGCGCAGCGCATCGTCGCCGGCGCGCTGCGGCGCCTGCACGTCGGTGCTGACGTTGTGCGACGGCACCTTGCCGTGGCGGTGGCAGGCGGCAGAAATCTCCAGCATGGCGCGGCGGATCAGCGGGTGTTCGAACTGCTGCGGCGAGCGCATGGCTTCGCCCGGGATGGCGCCATGATGGGCCGAGACAAAGTCCATCAGGCCGAAGCTCAGGCATTCCACCTGCACCAGCGCGGCAATATCGAAGGCCTGTTCCAGCGCGGCGTGGGTCTCGACCAGCACATGGATCGGGATATGCCGGGCGATGCCGGCATTGCGCGCCACCTGGTTGACGTGATCGGTCACGCGCGCGACCTCGACCACGTCGGTGACCTTGGGCACCACCACATAGGCCAGGCGCGCGCCGGCTGCACGCACCAGCACGTCGACGTCTTCGCGCCAGCTCGGGTGGGCCGGGTCATGGATGCGCACGCCGACGCGGTTGTGGGCATTGAGCGGGCTGTTGACCAGCTGCGCGCACAGCTCGGCATGCTCGCGCTCACGGCCGACGGCGGCGCCGTCCTCGCAGTCGAAGGTGATGTCGAAGACCGGGCCAAGCTCTTGTTGCAGGGCAAGCGATTTGCGCATCAGCTTTTCGCTGCCCGCGTAGTGGTCACACACCGGCAACTGGACCGGGATGGCTTCGCCCTGGAACAAGACCTCGGAAGGATGCACGTTGATTCGGATAGGTTTGGGTTGACGGGGGAGAGCAGGGGCCATCGTAGCCCCTGGATATTAAAAAACCGGGGTCCGCGCTGATTCGTGAATCGTTGCGGAACCCCGGTCCTTCCTCGAGCGATCGGAGGATCAGCCCAGCAGGTGCTGCACGCCGGCCTTTTCTTCTTCCAGTTCGTTCAGGGTGATATTGATCTTTTCCTGGCTGTAGGCGTCGATCTCCAGACCCTTGACGATCTCGTACTTGCCGTTGGCGGTGGTCACCGGGTAGCCGAACATGGTGTCGGCCGGGATGCCGTACTCACCGTTCGACGGGATGCCCATGGTGACGACCTTGCCGTTGGTGCCCAGCACCCAGTCGCGCACGTGGTCGATGGCAGCGTTGGCGGCCGAAGCAGCCGACGACAGGCCACGCGCTTCGATGATGGCGGCGCCGCGCTTGCCGACGGTCGGCAGGAACACGTCGTTGTTCCACACCGGGTCGTTGATCAGGTCCTTGACGCTCTTGCCGTCGACGGTGGCATAGCGGTAGTCGGCGTACATGGTCGGGCTGTGGTTGCCCCACACGAACAGCTTCTCGATCGACGACACCGGCTTGCCGGTCTTGGCGGCGATTTGCGACAGGGCACGGTTGTGGTCCAGGCGCAGCATCGCGGTAAAGTTCTCGCGCGGCAGGTTCGGGGCCGACTTCATGGCGATGTAGGCGTTGGTGTTGGCCGGGTTGCCGACCACCAGCACCTTGACGTTGCGGCTGGCGACTTCGTCCAGCGCCTTGCCCTGCACCGTGAAGATCTGGGCATTGGCTTCGAGCAGGTCCTTGCGCTCCATGCCCTTGCTGCGCGGACGGGCGCCAACCAGCAGGGCCACGTCGGCGTCCTTGAAGGCAACCTTGGGGTCGTCGGTGATGACCACGCCGGCCAGCAGCGGGAATGCGCAGTCTTCCAGTTCCATCACCACGCCCTTGACGGCTTGCTGGGCTTGCGGGAGGTCGAGCAGTTGGAGGATGACCGGCTGGTCTTTGCCCAGCATGTCGCCATTGGCGATGCGGAACAGCAGGGAGTAGCCGATCTGGCCAGCGGCGCCGGTCACTGCGACGCGCATTGGGGCTTTAGCCATGAGTAAATCTCCAAACGATAGAAGGGGGGAAGCCGGTCGGTGGCATGCCGTTGCCGTAACAAGGGGCGCGGCGGGTCACCGGGTGCTGGTTGTCGCCACAGCGGGAAGCGGCCGTCCGCCGGAGCCAGGTGGCGGGGCCACGGGGCGGAACCGGTGAGGAGAGCCACAACGGGTCATGGTGATGCAACAAAGCGTTAGTCTACTGCGAAGCGAGGCGCCATTTCCAGACCGGAGCACTGCCGTCCGGTATCCTGGCTGCTGCTGGCGGGCCTGGGAGGGCCATCGCGGGCGTGGACCAGCGCGAGTGTAGGTCGGGCCTCTCACGATGTCAATTCATATGTCTTATATAAGACATAAGACAATTAACGTAAGGCTGGACGTATCTTGCCCTTTTGTGGTGAAATCCCGCTATGTCCTCCCTGCCTACGTCCCTGACCGGCGCAGCCGCACCCGGCGCGCCGGAATCTGGCGCCGCCACGCCTGGCGCCGGGACGCAGCCGCCTTCTTCGCCGCCCGCGCCTGTGCCGCACGCGGCCCCGCAATCTGGCCCCACCTCTGGTCTGCAGTCCGTGCCGTCGCCTACCTTCAGCCCGCTCTACCAGCAGATCAAGGCGCTGATCACGCGCAGCCTGCAATCCGGCGAATGGAAGCCCGGCGAGATGATCCCCAGCGAAATGGAGCTGGCCTCCCGCTACAAGGTCAGCCAGGGCACGGTGCGCAAGGCCATCGACGAACTCGCCGCCGAGAACCTGGTGGCGCGCCGGCAGGGCAAGGGCACCTTCGTGACCACGCACCATGAAGACGTGGTCAAGTTCCGCTTCCTGCGCCTCGTCCCCGACGAAGGCGAACCCCATTATGGCGCCAGCCGCGTGCTGGAATGCAAGCGCCTGCGCGCCCCCGCCGAAATTGCCCGGCTGCTCGACATCCGCACCGGCGACAGCGTGGTGCAGATCCGCCGCGTGCTGAATTTCTCGGGCGAGTCGACCGTGCTGGACGAAATCTGGCTGCTCGGCGCCAACTTCAAGGGCCTCACCGCTGAAAAGCTGACCGAGTGGAAGGGCCCCATGTATGCATTGTTCGAGGCCGAGTTCGGCACGCGCATGATCCGCGCCTCGGAGAAGATCCGCGCCGTGCCCGCCGATGAAACGGCGGCCGAGTTGCTGTCTGTCCCGGTAGGCTCGCCGCTGCTGTCAGTCGAGCGGGTGTCGTACACCTATGGCGACCGCCCCGTCGAAGTGCGCCGCGGCCTGTATGTGACTACGCGGCACTATTACCAGAACGACCTGAGCTGACGCCGGCGCATGGCATGATGCGCCCGCTGGCGTTGATTATTGTGGCTTTCGTCATGACGGTGCGGGCTGTTGCGCAGCGCGGGTGAAGGTTGCGCCTGATTGCCGGCGGATGTGATTAGTGTGCGATTGTCGGGCGGTACGTGTTGGTGCCTGATAGCTGAAAATTATTGGTGCAGCGCGCAACAAAGGCGCTAAAATCTCATGGATTTGCCCTAATGCATCCCGTTGCATGCAGGGCAATGGCAGTTTCGTTTTTTGTTTACCGCAAAATGGGGTCTCGCATGGCTGAAGCCGTCAAACAAGCCAGGCCGGAGTACCGGAATATCGGTATCGCGCAAATTGCGCGCTACCGGTTGCCCTGGGCCGGCAAGGTATCCATCCTGCATCGCGTGAGCGGTGCGTTGATGTTCCTCCTCCTTCCCTTCGTCCTGTATCTGTTTGAGCAGAGCATCACTTCGGAACTGAGCTTCGCAAAGTTCTCGGCGCTTCTGTCCGGCGGCTTCGTCAAGCTGGTTCTGCTGGTCCTGATCTGGGGTTATCTGCATCACTTCTGCGCGGGTATCCGTTTCCTGCTGCTGGACGTGCACGTCGGCGTTTCCAAGCCGGCCTCGGCCAAGTCTGCCATCGGCGTGCTGGTTGTGAGCCTGCTGCTTACCCTGATTTTCGGCCTGAAGCTGTTCGGCCTGTTCTGAGGAGAATCAAGGTGGCAAAAAATAATATCGGTCCCAAGCGTCTTGTCGTCGGTGCGCACTACGGCCTGAAAGACTGGCTGGCGCAGCGCGTCACGGCCGTGATCATGGTGGTCTTCACCGTGGTCCTGGCCATTGCCTTCCTGCTGTCGAACGGCGCTTCGTATGAAGCGTGGGCAGGGCTCTTCTCCAACCAGTGGATGAAGATCATCACGTTCCTGACCATCCTGTCGCTGCTGTATCACGCCTGGATCGGCGTGCGCGACATCTGGATGGACTATGTGCGTCCGATGGCCGTGCGCCTCGTGCTGCAAGTTCTTACGATTCTGTGGCTCGTCGGTTGCGCGGGCTACGCTGCTCAGATTCTCTGGAGGGTGTAATAAATGGTCGCAGTCAAGACTGGATTGCCGCGTCGCCGTTTCGACGTGGTCATCGTCGGTGCTGGCGGCGCCGGGATGCGCGCATCCCTCCAGCTCGCGGAAGCCGGCCTGAACGTGGCCGTGCTGTCCAAGGTGTTCCCGACGCGCTCGCACACGGTGGCGGCACAGGGCGGCATCGGCGCTTCGCTGGGGAACATGAGCGAAGACAACTGGCACTACCACTTCTACGACACCATCAAGGGCTCGGACTGGCTGGGTGACCAGGACGCCATCGAGTTCATGTGCCGTGAAGCCCCGAAGGTCGTGTACGAGCTCGAACACTTCGGCATGCCGTTCGACCGCAATCCCGACGGCACCATCTACCAGCGTCCGTTCGGCGGCCACACCGCCAACTACGGTGAAAAGCCGGTGCAGCGCGCCTGCGCCGCGGCTGACCGTACCGGCCACGCACTGCTGCACACGCTGTACCAGCGCAACGTGCGCGCCAAGACCCACTTCTTCGTCGAGTGGATGGCGCTGGACCTGATCCGCGACCAGGACGGCGACGTGCTGGGCGTGACCGCGCTGGAAATGGAAACCGGCGAGGTCTACATCCTCGAGGCCAAGACCACGCTGTTCGCGACCGGCGGTGCCGGCCGCATCTACGCCGCTTCCACCAACGCCTTCATCAACACCGGTGACGGCCTGGGCATGGCAGCGCGCGCAGGCGTGCCGCTGGAAGACATGGAATTCTGGCAGTTCCACCCGACCGGTGTGGCCGGCGCGGGCGTGCTGATCACCGAAGGCGTGCGCGGCGAAGGCGGTATCCTGCGCAACAAGGACGGCGAGCGCTTCATGGAGCGCTATGCCCCGACGCTGAAGGACCTGGCGCCGCGTGACTTCGTCTCGCGCTCGATGGACCAGGAAATCAAGGAAGGCCGCGGCTGCGGCCCGAACGGCGACTACGTGCTGCTCGACCTGACCCACGTCGGTGCCGAGACTATCATGAAGCGCCTGCCGTCGATCCGCGAAATCGGCATGAAGTTCGCCAACGTCGACGCGATCAAGGAACCGATCCCGGTGGTCCCGACCATCCACTACCAGATGGGCGGTATCCCGACCAACTATCACGGCCAGGTCGTGGTGCCGAAGAACGGCAACCCGAACGAAGTCCTGAACGGTTTCTACGCGATCGGCGAATGCTCGTGCGTGTCGGTGCACGGCGCCAACCGCCTGGGCACCAACTCGCTGCTCGACCTGGTGGTGTTCGGTCGCGCCGCCGGCAACCACATCATTGCGCAGAACCTGAAGCAGAAGGAACACAAGCCGCTGCCGGCCGATGCCGCCGACCTCGCGATGTCGCGCCTGGCCAAGCTGCAAGGGACGACCTCGGGCGAATACACCCAGGACGTCGCCAACGACATTCGCAAGAACATGCAGTCGCATGCGGGCGTGTTCCGTACGCAGAAGCTGATGGACGAAGGCGTCGAGCGCATCCTGGAAGTCTCCGAGCGCGCCAACAACATCCACCTGAAGGACAAGTCCAAGGTCTTCAACACCGCGCTGGTGGAAGCCCTGGAAGTGGCCAACCTGGTGGAAGTGGCCAAGGCCACCATGATCTCGGCGGCGGCTCGCAAGGAATCGCGCGGTGCCCACGCGCACAGCGACTTCCCGAATCGCGATGACCAGAACTGGCTCAAGCACACGCTGTTCTACAGCGAAGGCAACCGCCTCGACTACAAGCCGGTGAAGATGGAACCGCTGACGGTGGAAAGCGTGCCGCCGAAGGCCCGTACCTTCTGAGCACCGCATCGTAGAGATAACAGGACCCACAGAAATGAAGCGTATTTTCGAAGTCTACCGCTACGATCCGGACAAGGATGCGGCACCGCGCATGCAGACCTACGAGGTCGAGCTGGACGGTCACGAGCGCATGCTGCTGGACGCGCTGGTCAAGCTGAAGAAGCTGGACGAGACCATCTCGTTCCGCCGTTCGTGCCGCGAAGGCGTGTGCGGCTCGGACGCGATGAACATCAACGGCAAGAACGGCCTGGCCTGCCTGACCAATATGCGCGAGCTGCCGGACCGCATCGTGCTGCGTCCGCTGCCCGGCCTGCCGGTGGTGCGCGACCTGATCGTCGACATGACGAACTTCTTCAAGCAGTACAACTCGATCAAGCCGTTCCTGATCAACGACGAGCCGCCGCCTGAGAAAGAGCGCCTGCAGTCGCCGGAAGAGCGTGACGAGCTGGACGGCCTGTACGAGTGCATTCTCTGCGCCAGCTGCTCGACGTCGTGCCCGTCGTTCTGGTGGAATCCGGACAAGTTCGTCGGCCCCGCCGGCCTGCTGCAGGCTTACCGCTTCATCGCGGACAGCCGCGACCAGGCCACCAGCGAGCGTCTGGACAACCTGAACGACCCGTACCGCCTGTTCCGTTGCCACAGCATCATGAACTGCGTCGATGTGTGCCCGAAGGGTCTGAACCCGACCAAGGCCATCGGCAAAATCAAGGAGCTGATGGTCCGCCGCGCGGTCTGACCCTGCGGCTGTCTGCAGTAGTTGTAAGCGGCACGTCAGCCCGAGCGGCTATATCGGGTTGGCGTGCCGGAAGTAGGAAGCCATGACTGAGAGTCCTGCCACCACCTTCTCCCATCAGGCCGATCCGCACAAGCGCGCCCGCCTGCGCTGGCGCGCCCGCCGCGGCCTTCTGGAGAACGACATCATCGTCGAACGTTTTTTCAACCGTTACGAGGAGAGCCTGTCCGACGAGGACGTGGCTTCGCTGAGCGTGCTGTTCGAACTCAGCGACAACGAGTTGATGGACCTGCTCCTTGCGCGCAAGGAACTGGACGGTGAGCTCGACACGCCCCCGATGCAGCGAGTGATCACCCTGCTGCGTACGGTCTGAGTTTTGGTCAACATTATTATTCACAGCATTTGAAGGATCCGACATGACGCCGTCCGATGTGAAAGCCACGCTATCGTTCTCCGATGGTTCCCCCAGCGTTGAGCTGCCGATTTACACGGGTACCGTTGGCCCGGATGTAATCGACATTCGCAAGCTGTACGGACAGACCGGTAAGTTCACTTACGACCCCGGTTTCATGTCGACGGCTTCGTGCAATTCCAAGATCACCTATATCGACGGTGACAAGGGCGAGCTGCTGTACCGCGGCTACCCGATCGAGCAGCTGGCGCAGAAGTGCAACCACCTCGAAGTCTGCTACCTGCTGCTCAAGGGCGAGCTGCCCAACGCCAAGCAGAAGGATGAATTCACCGGCCACGTGATGAACCACACCATGGTTCATGAGCAGCTGCAGTTCTTCATGCGCGGTTTCCGCCGCGATGCGCACCCGATGGCCGTGCTGACGGGCCTGGTGGGTGCCATGAGCGCGTTCTACCACGACGCGATGGACATCGATGATCCGCACCAGCGCGAGATCTCGGCCATCCGCCTGATCGCCAAGATGCCGACCATGGTCGCCATGGCGTACAAGTACAACATCGGCCAGCCGTACATCTATCCGCAGAACGACCTGTCCTACTCGGGCAACTTCCTGCGCATGCTGTTCGGCACGCCGTGCGCCCCGTACACCGTGAACCCGGTGCTGGAGCGTGCGCTGGACCGCATCTTCATCCTGCACGCCGACCACGAGCAGAATGCCTCGACCTCGACCGTGCGCCTGGCCGGTTCGTCGGGCACAAACCCGTTCGCAGCCATCGCCGCCGGCGTGGCCTGCCTGTGGGGCCCGGCCCACGGCGGCGCCAACGAAGCCGCGCTGAAGATGCTGGAAGAAATCGGCAGCGTCGACAACATCAACGAGTTCATCAAGCAGGTCAAGGACAAGAACTCGGGCGTGCGCCTGATGGGCTTTGGCCACCGCGTGTACAAGAACTACGATCCGCGCGCCAAGCTGATGCGCGAAACCTGCCATGAAGTGCTGGAAGAGCTGGGCCTGCACAACGACCCGCTGTTCAAGCTGGCCATGGAACTGGAAAAGATCGCCCTGGAAGACGAGTACTTCGTCAGCCGCAAGCTGTACCCGAACGTCGACTTCTACTCGGGCATCGTCCAGCGCGCGCTGGGTATCCCGACCTCGCTGTTCACCTGCATCTTCGCGCTGGCCCGTACCCCGGGCTGGATCTCGCAGTGGGAAGAGATGATTACCGATCCGGAATACAAGATCGGTCGTCCGCGCCAGCTGTTTGTTGGCGCAGCTACCCGCGACGTGCCGGACGTTGCCAAGCGCTGATCGCTGGCTTTTCATCCGGCTGCGCAATGCAGCAATCACAAACGCCCCGGCCCGCCGGGGCGTTTGTGTTTCTGGGCCGGAGCGCCTTGTGCGTCGCAGCAGGGCAGGCAGCAGGAAATTGCCGGATAAGTGGTGAGAACGCCAATTTGCGGAGAATTGTGTCTCAGTCTGTCAATTCAGTTCCGCATTTGTTGTGCGATTTTCGCCTGCGGCAGGAAATTTGACCCTATAATGCGGGCTGCTTTGCCGACGGCAGCCGGGCCACCCTTCCGGCGTGCGGTGCGGCAAGCGGGGCAGGCGAATCGCTTGCGCAATAGAGAACGCATCAAACGTTGTCTTTCCGAACCTTGGTCCCGATATCCCAGCGGGACTGACACATGCCGGGCCCCGCATTCGCTGTCTCTTCCTTGCAGGCCCGTCTTCCGCGTCTCGGGCGTCTTTATTCGTAGTCCGCGGGTGTTGTTCGATTGCGCAGGTCACACCGTTTTTGCCCGGTTGACCCAAACATAAATCGAGGAGCTCCTGATGACGCTGTCCCGTCTTACGTCCATCTCGCTGGCCACCATGCTGGCCACCTTTGGCGTCGCTGCTAACGCCGAAACCGTGAAGATCGCCATTGCCGGCCCGATGAGTGGCTCGGTGGCGCAGTATGGCGACATGGTCAAGGCCGGTGCGCTGACCGCCATCGAACAGATCAATGCAGCTGGCGGCGCCGGCGGCAACAAGTTCGAAGTGGTGATGATGGACGACGCCTGCGAGCCGAAGCAGGCCGTGGCGGTTGCCAACAAGATCGTCAGCCAGAACATCAAGTACGTGATCGGCCACGTCTGCTCGGGTTCGACCATCCCGGCTTCGGACATCTACGAGAACGAAGGCATCGTCATGGTGACGCCGTCAGCCACCGCGCCGCAGCTGACCGAGACCAAGAAGCGCAAGTTCATCTTCCGCACCATCGGCCGCGACGACCAGCAGGGCCCGGCCGCTGCCCAGTACATCATCAGCAAGGTCAAGCCGAAGAAGGTTGCGGTGCTGCACGACAAGCAGTCGTACGGCCAGGGCATCGCCAGCTCGGTGAAGAAGGACTTGGAAGCCGCCAAGATCCCGGTGGCCGTGTTCGAAGGCATCAACGCCGGCGATTCGGATTACTCCGCCGTTATCACCAAGCTCAAGTCGCAGGGCGTGGACTTCGTCTACTTCGGCGGCTACCACCCGGAAATGGGGCTGCTGCTGCGCCAGGCGCGCGAGCAGGGCGTCAAGGCCACCTTCATGGGCCCCGAGGGCGTGGGCAACAAGGACGTGACCGCGATTGCCGGCCCGTCGTCGGAGGGCATGCTGGTGACGCTGCCGGCCGACTTCTCGGCCGATCCGGCCAACGCCGCGCTGGTGAAGGCCTTTGCCGACAAGAAGCGTGACGCCAACGGCCCGTTCCAGATGCCGGCCTATGCCGCCGTCAAGATCATTGGCGACGCCATTGCCGGCGCCAAGAGCACCGACCCGGCCAAGGTTGCGGCGTACATGCACAAGAACGCCTTCACCACCCCGATCGGCAAGGTCGAGTACGACGACAAGGGCGACCTGAAGTCCTTCAAGTTCGTGGTCTACACCTGGCACAAGGACGCCAGCAAGACGGCCGCCAACTAAGCCGGCGCTTTCCCACGCACACGCCCCGCCCGGACCCCGGGCGGGGCGTTCTGGTATCGGGCTTCAAGTTCCTGAGGCTTCCCCAATGAATGAATTCCTTCCACAGTTCACCCAGCAGCTGGTCAATGGCCTGACGCTGGGTGCGATCTATGCGCTGATCGCCATCGGCTACACAATGGTCTACGGCATCATCGGCATGATCAATTTCGCGCACGGCGAGATTTACATGATCGGTGCCTATGTCGGCCTGGTCACGCTCACCGCGATCGGCGCCCAGGCAGGCTACCCCCTGCCGCTGGTGCTGGGCGCCGCCTTGCTGGTCTCGGTGCTGGTCACCGGGGTGTACGGCTATGCGGTCGAGCGGGTGGCATACCGGCCCTTGCGGGGCGGACCGCGGCTGGTGCCGCTGATCTCGGCCATCGGCATGTCGATCTTCCTGCAGAACTATGTCCAGATCGGGCAGGGCGCGCGCGACGTGTCCGTGCCGGTGCTGATCTCGGGCGCCATCGAGTTCCAGATGGGCAGCGACTTCACCGTGACGGTGCCGTACTCGCGCCTGCTGATCGTCGGCGTGACGCTGGTGCTGATGATCGCGCTGACGCTGTTTATCGGCCGTTCGCGCATGGGCCGTGCCTGCCGCGCCTGCGCCGAAGACATGCGCATGGCCAACCTGCTGGGCATCGATACCAACAAGGTGATTTCCTTCACCTTCGTGCTGGGTGCGATGCTGGCGGCGGTGGGCGGCGTGCTGATCGGCCTGACCATCGGCAAGCTCAATCCCTTTATCGGCTTTATCGCCGGCATCAAGGCCTTTACCGCGGCGGTGCTGGGCGGCATCGGCAGCATCCCGGGCGCGATGCTCGGCGGCGTGCTGCTGGGCCTGGCGGAGACCTTCGCCTCGGGCTATATGCCGGCCGAGTACAAGGACGTGGTTGCGTTCAGCCTGCTGGTGCTGGTGCTGCTGTTCCGTCCGACCGGGCTGCTGGGCAAGCCTGATGTCGAAAAGGTCTGAGGGAGGACGAGACCATGACCAACAAAATTAGCGCGATGCCCGCGGGGCAAGCCGCCCGCGCGGCCGCACCCGGGCAATCGCTGAAGAACGCGATCTTCGCGGCCGTGATGACGGCCATCCTCACCATTCCCATCCTGGGCCTGCAGCTCAAGCTGGAAGGCTACAAGGTCGTGCTCGAGCCGCACTGGCGGCCGGTGTGGATCGCCGTGGCGGCGGTGTTCCTGTTCCAGTTGTTCAAGCCGCTGCTGTCGCGTGCCGGCAGCGCCGTGCGCCTGCCGTCGGTGCCGCAACTCGGGGCGCGCCAGCAGCGCGTGGCGGTGTGGGTGCTGCTCGCGATCGGGCTGGTGTGGCCGTTCTTTGGCTCGCGCGGCGCGGTCGACGTGGCCACGCTGGCGCTGATCTACGTGATCCTGGGGCTGGGCCTGAATATCGTGGTGGGCTATGCCGGCCTGCTCGACCTGGGCTATGTCGGCTTCTACGCGATCGGCGGCTATAGCTATGCGCTGCTGAACCAGTACTTCGGGCTGGGCTTCTGGGAATGCCTGCCGATCGCCGCGGCAATGTCGGCGACCTTCGGCTTTATCCTTGGCTTCCCGGTGCTGCGGTTGCGAGGAGACTATCTGGCGATCGTGACGCTGGGCTTCGGCGAGATCATCCGCCTGCTGGCCAACAACCTGACCAGCCTGACCGGCGGCCCGGACGGCGTCTCGGGCATCCCGAAGCCGACCGTGTTCGGCATCGAAATGGCGCGCAGTGCGAGCGTGGAGGGCACCAGGACTTTCCATGACCTGATCGGCCTGGACTACAGCGGCCAGCACATGGTGATCTTCCTGTACCTGCTGGCGCTGCTGCTGGTTGGCTTCACGCTGTTCGTCACCAGCCGCCTGATCCGCATGCCGATGGGCCGCGCCTGGGAAGCGCTGCGTGACGACGAGATCGCGTGCCGTTCGCTGGGCATGAACCCGACCCGCATCAAGCTGTCGGCGTTCACGCTGGGCGCATCGTTCGCCGGCATCGGCGGCGCGTTCTTCGCGGCGCGCCAGGGGCTGGTCAATCCGGAATCGTTCACCTTTATCGAGTCGGCGCTGATCCTCGCCGTGGTGGTGCTGGGCGGCATGGGCTCGCAGCTGGGCGTGATCCTGGCGGCGATCCTGCTGACGGTGCTGCCCGAAGTGGCGCGCGGCTTCGCCGAATACCGCATGCTGATCTTCGGCCTGGTGATGGTGCTGATGATGATGTGGCGTCCGCAGGGCCTGCTGCCCGCGAGCCGTCCCCACGTGGAGTTGCCGCGATGACCAATGTGCAACAAGCGGTGCAAGCAGCCGAGCTGCTGAAAGTCTCCGGCCTGCAGATGCGCTTCGGCGGCTTGCTGGCCGTCGATGGCATCGATTTCGATGTTCGCAAGGATGAGGTCTTCGCCATCATCGGCCCCAACGGCGCCGGCAAGACCACGGTGTTCAACTGCGTGGGCGGCTTCTACAAGCCGACCGCGGGCGATGTCACGCTCGACGGCCGCGACATTGCCGGCCTGCCCAGCCACAAGGTGGCGCGCCAGGGCCTGGTGCGGACCTTCCAGAATATCCGCCTGTTCAAGTCGCTGACAGTGGTGGAAAACCTGCTGGTCGCGCAGCACCTGCAGGTGCAGTCCGGCATCCTGCGAGGCCTGTTCGCCACGCCGGCCTACCGGCGCGCCGAGCGCGAGGCGCTGGAGCGCGCCGCGGTCTGGCTGGAGCGCATGGGCCTGACCAAGGTCGCCAACCGCGAGGCCGGCACGCTGTCGTACGGCCACCAGCGCCGGCTGGAGATCGCGCGCTGCATGATCACCAAGCCGCGCCTGCTGATGCTGGACGAGCCCGCCGCCGGCCTGAACCCGCAGGAGAAGATCGAGCTGCAGCAGCTGATCGACCAGCTGCGGCGCGAGTTCGGCATCTCGGTGCTGCTGATCGAGCACGACATGAGCCTGGTGATGGGCGTGTCCGACCGCATCCTGGTGATGGAGCACGGCAAGCCGATCGTGATTGGCAAGCCGGAGCAAGTGCGCAACGACCCGCGCGTGATCAAGGCCTACCTGGGAGAGGACTGATGCTGAAGCTGGAACAGGTCCATACCCACTACGGCGCCGTCGAGGCGCTGTCGGGCGTATCGATCGAAGTCAACAAGGGGGAGATCGTCACCCTGATCGGCAGCAACGGCGCCGGCAAGACGACGCTGATGATGACCGTATGCGGCACGCCGCGCGCGTCCAGCGGGCGCGTGACGTTCGAAGGGCAGGACATCACCAACCGGTCCACACACGAGATCATGCGGATGGGCATGGCGATCTCGCCCGAGGGCCGGCGCGTGTTTCCGAGCCTGACGGTGCTGGAGAACCTGAAGATGGGCGCTTTTTTCGCCAGGCGCGACGAGATCGAGGCGGGCATCGAACACGTCTTCAAGCTGTTCCCGCGCCTGAACCAGCGCGCCAGCCAGCGCGCCGGCACCATGTCGGGCGGCGAGCAGCAGATGCTGGCGATCGGCCGCGCGCTGATGAGCCGGCCGCGCCTGCTGCTGCTGGACGAGCCCACGCTTGGGCTGGCGCCGCTGATCATCGCGCAGATCTTCGACATCATTCGCACCATTCGTGACGAAGGCGTCACTGTGTTCCTGGTCGAGCAGAACGCCAACAAGGCGCTGCAGGTGGCGGACCGCGGCTATGTGCTTGAAACCGGCAAGGTGGTGCTGGCCGATACCGGCGCCAACCTGCTGGCCAACGACCGGATCAAGGCCGCCTACCTGGGCGGCTGATCCTGAGAGGCCGCCGCCTCAGCCGCCCCCCCAGGCGGGGCGGCGGCCTTTTCCTTTTCGCCATCCGCGAAATCCCCCTTTCGCCAATCACATTACATCGCAGCCGCCGCCCGGGCCGGACAGGGGGCTGAGTGCCGCACCCCCTGTGGCATAATCGATTGCCAAGTCAAGCATTGCCGCAACGCTTGAAATAACGCTCGCTTCAGGCGGCTTCCGGCGCGATCATCGCTATTGCCCCCCGTGTTCGCTACCGCGAACGAAGCGAACAAAAACCCCTGCAAACTACTGCGCGGTCACCGCGGACTTCTCCTGCAAAGGGTTGGTCCTCCGGCCCGCCATCGCATCATGGCCAAGACGCTCTACGACAAACTCTGGGATGACCACACCGTCCACGTCGAGGAAGACGGCACCACGCTGCTCTATATCGACCGCCACCTGCTGCATGAAGTGACCAGCCCGCAGGCGTTTGAAGGGCTGAAGCTGGCGGAGCGTCCGGTATGGCGCATCAGCGCCAACCTGGCCGTGTCGGACCACAACGTGCCGACCACCGACCGCAGCCAGGGCATTGCCGATCCGGTGTCGAAGCTGCAGGTCGACACGCTGGACGCGAACTGCGACAGCTTTGGCATCACCCAGTTCAAGATGAACGACCACCGCCAGGGCATCGTGCACGTGATCGGGCCGGAGCAGGGCGCCACGCTGCCGGGCATGACGGTGGTGTGCGGCGACTCGCATACCAGCACGCACGGCGCTTTCGGCGCGCTGGCGCACGGCATCGGCACCTCGGAAGTGGAGCACGTGCTGGCCACGCAGACGCTGCTGGGCAAGAAGGCCAGGAACATGCTGGTCAAGGTGGAAGGCAAGCTGCCGCGCGGCTGCACCGCTAAGGACATCGTGCTGGCCGTGATCGGCAAGATCGGCACCGCGGGCGGCACCGGCTACACCATCGAGTTCGCCGGCTCGGCCATCCGCGACCTGACCATGGAAGGCCGCATGACGGTCTGCAACATGGCTATCGAAGCCGGTGCGCGCGCCGGCCTGGTGGCGGTGGACGACGTCACGCTCGAATACGTGAAGGGCCGCCCCTACGCGCCGCAGGGCGTGGAGTGGGAGCAGGCCGTGGCCTACTGGCGCACGCTGCATTCGGATGCCGGTGCCAAGTTCGACCAGGTGGTCGAGCTGCGCGCTGAAGACGTCCGTCCGCAGGTGACCTGGGGCACCTCGCCGGAAATGGTGATCAGCATCGAAGACCGCGTGCCGGATCCCGAGAAGGAAAAGGACCCGAACAAGCGCAACGCGATGGAGCGCGCGCTGGAGTACATGGGTCTGCAGCCCAACGTGCCGGTCGAGAGCATCAATATCGACAAGGTCTTCATCGGTTCCTGCACCAACAGCCGCATCGAAGACATGCGCGCCGCTGCGTGGGTGGTGCAGAAGCTGGGCCGCAAGGTTGCTGCCAACGTGAAGCTGGCGATGGTGGTACCGGGTTCGGGCCTGGTCAAGGAACAGGCCGAGCGCGAAGGCCTGGACAAGATCTTCAAGGCCGCCGGCTTTGAGTGGCGCGAGCCGGGCTGCTCGATGTGCCTGGCGATGAATGCCGACCGCCTCGATCCGGGCGAGCGTTGCGCCTCGACTTCGAACCGCAACTTCGAAGGCCGCCAGGGCGCGGGCGGGCGCACGCATCTGGTGAGCCCGGCGATGGCAGCGGCCGCCGCCATCGAAGGCCATTTCGTCGATATCCGCAAGCTGGGCTGAGGAAGTAAGGAAAGAGACATGGACAAGTTCACCGTACACAACGGCCTCGTGGCGCCGCTCGACCGCGAAAACGTCGACACCGACGCCATCATCCCGAAGCAGTTCCTGAAGTCGATCCAGCGCACCGGCTTCGGCCCCAACCTGTTCGACGAGTGGCGCTACAAGGACGTCGGCCAGCCCGGCATGGACAACAGCAAGCGTCCGCTGAACCCGGACTTCGTGCTGAACCAGCCGCGCTACCAGGGCGCATCGATCCTGCTGGCCCGCCGCAACTTCGGCTGCGGCAGCTCGCGCGAGCATGCGCCGTGGGCGCTGACGCAATATGGCTTCCGCGCCGTGATCGCGCCCAGCTTTGCCGACATCTTCTTCAACAACTGCTACAAGAACGGCCTGCTGCCGGTGGTGCTGACCGAACAGCAGGTCGATCACCTCTTCAACGAGACCAACGCCTTCAACGGCTATAAGCTGACCATCGACCTGGACAAGCAGGTGGTGCTGACGACGGGCGGCCAGGCGTATGAGTTCGACATCGCCCCGTTCCGCAAGTACTGCATGCTGAACGGCTTCGACGATATCGGCCTGACCCTGCGCCACGCCGACAAGATCAAGGCCTATGAGGCCGAGCGCGTGGCGAAGATGCCGTGGCTGAACAACCGCCTGGTCGGATAAGACTCAAGAGGAAAGACAACAATGAAGATCGCAGTCCTGCCGGGTGACGGTATTGGTCCTGAAATCATCGCGGAGGCCGTCAAGGTCCTGAACGCGCTCGACGAGAAGTTCGAACTGGAAACCGCCCCGGTGGGCGGCGCCGGCTACGAGGCCGAAGGCCATCCGCTGCCGGAGAACACCCTGAAGCTGGCCAAGGAAGCCGACGCCATCCTGTTCGGCGCCGTCGGCGACTGGAAGTACGACAGCCTGGAGCGCCCGCTGCGTCCGGAGCAGGCCATCCTGGGCCTGCGCAAGCACCTGCAGCTGTTCGCCAATTTCCGTCCGGCGATCTGCTATCCGGAACTGACCGGCGCCTCCAGCCTGAAGCCCGAGCTGGTGGCCGGCCTGGACATCCTGATCGTGCGCGAACTGAACGGCGACATCTACTTCGGCCAGCCGCGCGGCGTGCGCGAAGCGCCGGATGGCCTGTTCAAGGGCGCGCGCGAAGGCTTCGACACCATGCGTTACAGCGAGCCGGAAATCCGTCGCATCGCGCACGTGGCGTTCCAGGCCGCGGCCAAGCGCGGCAAGAAGCTGTGCAGCGTCGACAAGGCCAACGTGCTCGAGACCTTCCAGTTCTGGAAGGACATCGTGATCGAGGTGCACAAGGAGTACCCGGAGGTCGAGCTGTCGCACATGTACGTCGACAACGCGGCCATGCAGCTGGTCAAGGCGCCCAAAAGCTTCGACGTGATCGTCACCGGCAATATGTTCGGCGACATCCTGTCGGATGAGGCCGCCATGCTGACCGGCTCCATCGGCATGCTGCCGTCGGCGTCGCTGGATGCCAACAACAAGGGCCTGTACGAGCCGTCGCACGGCTCGGCGCCGGACATCGCCGGCAAGGGCGTGGCCAATCCGCTGGCCACCATCCTGTCGGCGGCGATGATGCTGCGCTACTCGCTGAACCGCGCCGAGCAGGCCGACCGCATCGAGAACGCCGTCAAGAAGGTGCTGGCCCAGGGCTACCGCACCGGCGACATCCTGACGCCGGGTTGCAAGCAGGTCGGCACCCGCGAGATGGGCGACGCGGTGCTGGCGGCACTGTAAGTCACACCGGAAGGGGGCGGTGCGCAGGTAGTGCCCCCTTTGTCTGATTTGTCCCCTTTATTTCCCGTATCTGCACGCTGCGGCAGCGCCGCAAAATCGTGTAGACTCTGACGATGGCCCGATTTTCCCAGTCCACCCTGACTGCTGTTGCTGCCCTGACCGCTACCCGCGGCCCGGTCGGCACGATTTCGCTCGGCCAGACCGCAACGACGATTAAAACCATTATTAAAACCGCGATCGCCTAGATCCGTTCGTCGTGCCTGCCCGTCTTCCCCGCGCAGCCACGCCGGGCGAGGAAAATGGCGGGGAAGTAAAAATCACATCCGAGGTAAATCATGATTGTAGGTCTCGTCGGTTGGCGGGGAATGGTCGGCAGCGTCCTGATGCAGCGCATGCAGGAAGAGCGTGATTTCGACCATATCGAGCCCGTCTTCTTCAGCACGTCCAATGCCGGCGGCAAGGCGCCCGCCATGGCGAAGAACGAAACCACGCTGAAAGATGCCAATGACATCGAAGCGCTGAAGAAGTGCGACGTGGTCGTGACTGCCCAGGGCGGCGACTACACCAACGAGGTTTTCCCCAAGCTGCGCGCGGCCGGCTGGAAGGGCTACTGGATCGACGCGGCGTCCTCGCTGCGCATGAAGGACGATGCCATCATCGTGCTGGATCCGGTCAACCAGGGCGTGATCAAGGACGCGCTGTCCAAGGGCGTGAAGAATTTCATCGGCGGCAACTGCACGGTCAGCTGCATGCTGATGGGCCTGGGCGGCCTGTTCGAGGCCGACCTGATCGAGTGGATGACCTCGATGACGTACCAGGCCGCATCGGGCGGCGGCGCGCAGCATATGCGCGAGCTGCTGACCCAGTTCGGCACCCTGAACGCCTCGGTCAAGCCGCTGCTGGACAACCCGGCCTCGGCCATCCTGGAAATCGACCGCACCATCCTGACGACTCAGCATGGCCTGTCCGCCGAAGAAACCAAGCAGTTCGGCGTGCCGCTGGCCGGCAACCTGATCCCCTGGATCGACAAGGACCTGGGCAACGGCCAGTCCAAGGAAGAATGGAAGGGGGGCGCCGAGACCAACAAGATCCTGGGCCGCGGCGAGGGCTTCCTGGGTGCGACCGGCGCCACGCCGATCGCCGTGGACGGCCTGTGCGTGCGCATCGGCGCCATGCGCTGCCACTCGCAGGCGCTGACCATCAAGCTGCGCAAGGATGTGCCGCTCGATGAGATCGAAGGCATGCTCGCCGCCCACAACCCGTGGGCCAAGGTGGTGCCGAATACGCGTGAGGCCAGCATGACCGACCTGACGCCCGCTGCCGTGACCGGCACGCTGACCATCCCAGTCGGCCGCCTGCGCAAGATGCAGATGGGCGGCGAGTACCTGTCGGCCTTCACCGTGGGTGACCAGCTGCTGTGGGGCGCGGCCGAGCCGCTGCGCCGCATGCTGCGTATCCTGATCGAGTCCTGATCCGGGGCCCCCGCCTGTTGCCTGGTTGCGTCCGTTGCAGCCAGGCAACAGAATGCACCGCTTTGCCGACAACGCCGCGCCCATGCGCGGCGTTGTTGTATCCGGGCGCCTATTTCCCCGGGCGATGCGTCACAATACGCCGGCATGCGCCTCGCGCCGGCAGTTGCCGGCGCCGCTCGCGCGGGCTGGCAAAGGGGCCGTTCAGAATGTCCCGCCAGCCGGGCGGACCTGGTTTATGGGGTCGGTTTGTCGATTTATATCGCTACTAAAACATAACGGAGCACAAGGTGAGTGTGAGCCAACATCGCCGGAAAGATGCGCCTACTGCCCGTCAGCGCTGGTCAACGCTGGCCGTCACGGCACTGGGCCTGCTGCTTGCGCAGCCGGCCGCATATGCCGCGGGGTTCGGGCAATTGCGGGTTCAGTCGAATCTGGGGCAGCCGCTGCAGGCTGAGATCGACATCAGTGGGGTCAGTGCCGAAGAGGCCGCCGGGCTCAATGTCAAGCTGGCGTCGCCAGCGGCGTATGCCGCGGCCGGGCTGACCTACCTGCCGGCTGTCAGCAGCCTGCGGCTGGAGGTGGAGCGCCGCCCGAACGGCAGCTATGTGGCCCGGGTCCGCTCCAGCCAGCCGATCAGCGAGCCCTTTGTCGACATCCTGGTCGACATGAGCTGGGCCAGCGGCAAGGTCTCGCGCGCCTATACCTTCTTGCTTGACCCTGCCGGGGCCAAGCCTTCGAACCAGACCTTCTCGCCGGCGACGGTGATGCAGGCGGCGACGCCGGATGCGCCTCCCGTAGCGGCACCGGCACCTGCCGCCGCGCCGGAGCCTGCGCCGGCCCAGGTAGCTGCGCCCGCCGCGGCCGCCGAGGCAGTCAAGCCAGCCGCGCCCGCGCGCCCGGCCCGCCAGAGCGCAAAGCGGGCACCGGCGCAGGCCGCCAGTGGCAGCACCGAGATGGCGCCCGGCGGCGGCTACACCGTGCAGCGCGGCGACACGCTATACGCCATCGCCGGCGAAGCCGTGCAAGGCCAGGAATCGGTCTCGCTGGACCAGATGCTGGTGGCGCTCTACCGCAACAATCCCAACGCCTTTATCGGCGGCAACATGAACCGGCTGCGCAGCGGTGCGGTGCTGCAGGTCCCGACCCAGCAGCAGGCGCAGGCCGTCGCACCCAAGGCCGCCCGCCGCGAGGTGGTGGCGCGCACGCAGGGCTTCAATGCCTACCGCAGCCGGCTGGCCAGCGCTGCCGCGGCCAAGTCGGTCGAGCCCGACAGCGGCCGCCAGCAGTCCGGCAACGTGACCGCCCGGGTGCAGGAGCAGGCCGCCCCGACCGACGGCCCGCGTGATGAACTGAAGCTCAGCAAGGCCGCGCGTGGCGCGCAGGCCGACGCCGCGGCCAAGGCCGAAGCCGGCGTCGCGCGCGAGCGTGAGCTCAAGGAGGCGCAAGCCCGCCTCGCGCAGCTGGAAAAGAACGTCGGCGACATGCAGAAGCTGCTCGAGCTGAAGAACGCCGAGATCGCCAAGCTGAGCCAGGCCAACCAGACGGTGCTGGCCGAGAAGGAAAAGGCTGAAGCCGCGGCCAAGGCCGCGGCGGCGGCGCCGACCGTGGTGGCGGCCCAGCCGCCGAAGGCCGATGCCGTGGCCCCGGCGCCGGTTGCGGCCGCCGCGACGGCTGCCGCAACCGCAGCAACCGCAGCC
>NZ_JBYSYC010000007.1:0-219489 GCF_058782875.1 Cupriavidus sp. FW305-F7
CAACAAGGGCGACACCGCCTGGCTGCTGGTCTCGACCGCCTTCGTGATCCTGATGACGCTGCCCGGCCTGGCGCTGTTCTACGGCGGCCTGGTGCGCTCCAAGAACATGCTGTCGGTACTGATGCAGTGCCTGGTGATCTTCTCGCTGGTGGCGCTGCTGTGGGCGATCTACGGCTACAGCTTTGCCTTCACCGAGGGTAACGCCTTCTTCGGCGGCACCGACCGGCTCTTCATGAAGGGGCTGACGGTCGAGGCCGTGGCGGCGACCTTCAGCAAGGGCGTGGTGGTGCCGGAACTGGGCTACTTCGCGTTCCAGTGCGCCTTCGCCTGCATCACCTGCGGCCTGATCATCGGCGCCTTCGCCGAACGCGCCAAGTTCTCGGCCGTGCTGGTGTTCGTGGTGCTGTGGTTCACCTTCTCCTACATCCCGATGGCCCACATGGTCTGGTTCTGGCCGGGTCCGGACGCCTACACCGACGCCGCTGCCGGCGCCGCCGCGACCGCCAAGTCGGGCTGGCTGTTCCAGAAGGGCGCGCTCGACTTCGCCGGCGGCACCGTGGTGCATATCAACGCCGCCGTGGCTGGCCTGGTGGGTGCCTATATGTTCGGCAAGCGCATCGGCTTCGGCCGCGAGGCGATACGTCCGCACAGCCTGACGTTCACCATGGTCGGCGCTTCGCTGCTGTGGTTCGGCTGGTTCGGCTTCAACGCCGGCTCGGCGCTGGAAGCCAACGGCTCGGCCGCACTGGCCTTCGTCAACACGCTGCTGGCCACCTGCGCCGCGGTGCTGGCGTGGACCTTCGGCGAGTGGATCGGCAAGGGCAAGCCGTCGATGCTGGGCGGTGCCTCGGGTGCGGTGGCCGGCCTGGTGGCGATTACCCCGGCTGCCGGCTTCGTCGGCCCGATGGGCTCGATCGTGATCGGCCTGCTGGCTGGCCTGCTGTGCCTGTGGGGCGTGACCGGCCTGAAGCGCATGCTGGGCATGGACGACTCGCTGGACGTGTTCGGCGTGCACGGCGTGGGCGGCATCCTGGGGGCGCTGCTGACCGGCGTGTTCGCCTCGCCCAGCCTGGGCGGCACGGGCATCTACGACTACGTGACCAACAAGGTGGCGGATGACTATTCGATCGCCGGCCAGCTGTGGATCCAGTTCGAAGGCGTGCTGACCACCGTGGTGTGGTCCGGCGTGGTCGCCTTCGTGGCCTACAAGCTGGTGGACATGCTGATCGGCCTGCGGGTGCCGGAAGACGAAGAGCGCGAGGGCCTGGATATCACCTCGCACGGCGAGACCGCGTATGAAGTCTGACCGCAAAAGTGTTGTGCTGGAGAGCTGATTGGGAATCTTCTCTCAGGAGCTTTAGCCCGGCCGTGTGCCGGGCTTTTTTCTTTCTGGCATTGCCTGCGATTGCAGACATTTGCCGGTCAGGCGTGGCCGAGCCACTTGTGTTGCGCATGCTCGGGGAGGACTCCCGTAGCTCCTCGCAAAACCCGCCAGCCGAGTACCGGCAAGGGCTGCCTGGCGATCCCCCCACGCGCCGCGCGGGCTTTTCGCAAAGTGCTTAACTCCGATCTTAAAAAGCTTCAATTGTCTTTAATGTGCTGGGCACATACATTGCCAGTGAGGCAGTTTCCTCCACCTGCAGAACGCTCCCCGTATCTGTCAGGCCATTCAAGAGCGCGGCATCGCCGCGCTTTTTTTTGCCTGTGCGGCCGGCTCTTTATTTCGCGCCGCCCATCCCCATATCGTTATCCCTCAGGCCCGGCCGTGCATATCCTTATAAGGGGGGGTGCCAGCGCCTGGTTGGCCGTTCCTCTACAATCGGGGCGAACGATAAAGACGATCTATAGGATGGATATGGTCCCGCATCTCATCACCGCGCTGAACGGTCCGCTGCTCGAACTGGAAAAGAAGATCCTGGACGCCACGCCGTCTATCGAGCGCTGGTTCAGACTGGAATGGCAGGAGCATACCCCTCCGTTCTACTGCTCGGTGGACCTGCGCAATGCCGGCTTCAAGCTGGCGCCGGTCGATACCAACCTGTTCCCGGGCGGCTTCAACAACCTGGCCCCGGAAATGCTGCCGCTGGCGGTGCAGGCGGCGATGGCGGCGATCGAGAAGATCTGCCCGGACGCCAAGAACCTGCTGCTGATCCCCGAGCGGCATACCCGCAACATGTTCTACCTGCAGAACGTGGCGCGGCTGTCGCTGATCATGCGCCAGGCGGGCCTGAACGTGCGCCTGGGCTCGCTCTCCGAGGAAATCACCGAACCGACCCCGATCGAGCTGCCCGACGGCCAGACCCTGGTGGTCGAGCCGCTGGCGCGCCTGGGCACCAAGGGCCGCCGGCTGGGGCTGAAGGACTTCGATCCCTGTTCGATCCTGCTGAACAACGACCTGTCGGCCGGCATCCCGCCGATCCTGGAAAACATCAACGAGCAGTACCTGCTGCCGCCGCTGCACGCCGGCTGGTCCACGCGCCGCAAGAGCAGCCACTTTGCCGCCTATGACGAGGTGGCCAAGAAGTTCGCCAAGCTGATTGACATCGACCAGTGGATGGTCAACCCGTACTTCGCCCGCTGCTCCGGCGTGGACTTCCACGAGCGCGTGGGCGAGGAAGAACTGGCCGACGCGGTCGAGGGCGTGCTCAAGAAGATCGCCAAGAAGTATCGCGAGTACGGCATCAAGGAGACGCCGTACGTGGTAGTCAAGGCCGATGCCGGCACCTACGGCATGGGCATCATGACCGTGCGCGACCCGTCCGAGGTCAAGGGCCTGAACCGGAAGGAGCGCAACAAGATGAGCGTCGTCAAGGAAGGCCTGGAGGTCAGCGACGTCATCATCCAGGAAGGCGTGCACACCTTCGAGAAGGTCAATGAAGCGGTGGCCGAGCCGGTGGTGTACATGATCGACCGCTACGTGGTCGGCGGCTTCTACCGCGTGCACACGGGCCGTGGCAACGACGAAAACCTGAACGCGCCGGGCATGCATTTCGTGCCGCTGGCGTTTGCCCCGAACGGCATCCCTGACAGCCACGCCAAGCCCGGCGCGGCCGTCCCCAACCGGTTCTACATGTACGGCGTGGTGGCGCGGCTGGCGCTACTGGCGGCGTCGCTGGAACTCGAGAAAACCGACCCGAACCCGATCCTGTGACGAGCCCAATGCGCATCCTCTTCATCACTGACCCGCTGGAGACCTTCAAGACCTACAAGGACTCCACCTACGCCATGATGACCGAGGCCGCCGCGCGCGGCCACGAGCTGTACTGGTGCCTGCAGGCGCAGCTGGCGCTGTCCGGCCGCACGGTCGAGACCGTGGCCACGCGCCTGCACCTGACCGGCGAGACCAGCGACGCCGACCACAGCGCCTGGTACCGCGAGGGCAACAGCGCGCTGGAGCCGCTGTCGGCCTTCGACGCGGTGCTGATGCGCAAGGACCCGCCCTTCGACATGGAGTACGTCACCAGCACTTGGCTGCTGGAGCTGGCCGAGTCGCAGGGCGCGCGCGTGTTCAACAAGCCGCGCGCGATCCGCGACCATTCCGAGAAGCTGGCCATTGCCCAGTACCCGGAATACATCACGCCGACGCTGGTCACGCGCGACCTGGCGCGCATCCGCGACTTCCACGCCGAGCATCGCGACATCATCGTCAAGCCGCTGGACGGCATGGGCGGCATGGGGGTGTTCCGCGTCGGCGCTGACGGCATGAACCTGGCCGCGATCGTCGAGACGCTGGGCCACGACGGCGCCCGCACGCTGATGGTGCAGCGCTATATCCCGGCGATCAAGGACGGCGACAAGCGCATCCTGCTGATCGGCGGCGTGCCGGTGCCGTATTCGCTGGCGCGCGTGCCGATGGCCGGCGAAGTGCGCGGCAACCTGGCTGCCGGCGGCACCGGCCGCGCGCAGGAACTGAGCACCCGCGACCGCGAGATCGCCGAAGCACTGGCGCCGGGGCTGTGGGAGCAGGGCCTGCTGCTGGTGGGCCTGGACGTCATCGGCGACTACCTGACCGAGGTCAATGTGACGAGTCCGACCTGTTTTCAGGAGATCACCCAGCAAACCGGTTTCCATGTGGCGGCGATGTTCATCGACGCGCTGGAGCACGCCGTCGACGCTGCCGGCCGCTGAGCCGGGCCGGCAGCGGGAGCGCGGGGGCCGCCTGCTACAATCGGGGCAATCCAACGGATTCACCATCATGGCAGGCATTCTGATCATCGCGCACACGCCGCTGGCTTCGGCCCTGCGCGATTGCGCCGCCCACGTCTACTGCGGCCAGCCGCAGCGGCTGGAAGCCATCGACGTCCTTCCCGATGCCGATCCCGCCGTCGTGCTGGCCGAGGCCAGGCGCCGGCTGGCTGCCATCTGCGAAGACAACGGCGCGCTGGTCCTCACCGATATCTTCGGCGCCACCCCCGCCAATATCGCCGCACGCCTGGCCGAGCCGGGCCGCGTGCGCGTGCTGGCCGGCGTCAACCTTCCCATGCTCGTGCGCGCGATCTGCTACCGGGGCGAAAAGCTCGACCAGCTGGCCACCAAGGCCCTGGCCGGCGGCTCGCAGGGTGTACTGCAGGTCGGCACCACGACTGTCCAGAACCAAACCGCAAACCATCCCGACAAATATGCTGCAGAGGGACACCACCATCATCAATAAGCTTGGACTGCATGCACGCGCGTCCGCCAAGCTGACCCAGCTCGCCGGCAACTTTGTCAGCCAGGTCAAGATGTCCCGCAATGGTCGCCAGGTCGACGCCAAGAGCATCATGGGCGTCATGATGCTGGCCGCCGGGATCGGCTCGACGGTGACCCTCGAGACCGACGGACCCGACGAGCAGGAGGCGATGGACGCGCTGCTGGCGCTGATCGCCAACCGCTTTGGCGAGGGAGAGTGAGGCCGGCGGCCTCGACCCGAATTCTTAAACGTTCCTGACGGAGCGGTACATGCCTTTCGCCCTGCACGGCATCCCGGTCTCGCGCGGCGTCGCCATCGGGCGCGCGCACCTGCTTGCGCCCGCGGCGCTGGATGTGTCGCACTACCTGGTCGATGAAGACCAGCTCGACGCCGAGGTCGAACGGCTGCGCGCCGCGCGCGCCGCGGTGCGCGCGGAACTGGTCGCGCTCAAGCGCGACCTGCCGCGTGACGCGCCCGAGGAGCTGGGCGCGTTCCTGGACGTGCACGCGATGATCCTCGACGACGAGGCGCTGGCGCGCGAGCCCGAGGCCCTGATCCGGGGCCGGCGCTACAACGCGGAGTGGGCACTTACCACGCGCCTCGAAGAGCTGATGCGCCAGTTCGACGAGATCGAGGATGAATACCTGCGCGAGCGCAAGACCGATATCCGGCAGGTGGTCGAGCGCATCCTGAAGGCGCTGGCCGGGGCCCCGGTGCTGGTGCCAGCGCCGGTACCGGCGCTGGCCGCCGACGGCGAGGCCGCGACCGGGGTGATCGTGGTGGCCCACGATATCTCCCCGGCCGACATGCTGCAGTTCCGCCATACGATCTTCCACGGCTTCGTCACCGACATGGGCGGGCGCACCTCGCATACCGCCATCGTCGCGCGCAGCCTGGACATCCCGGCCGCGGTCGGCGTGCAGAGCGCGAGCGAGCTGATCCGCCAGGACGACTGGATCATCATCGATGGCGATGCCGGGCTGGTGATCGTCGACCCGACCGCCATCATCCTGGAAGAGTACCGCCACCGGCAGAGCGAGCGCGCGCTGGAAAAGAAGCGCCTGCAGCGGCTGCGGCATACCCCGGCGGTGACGCTGGACGGGCTGGAGATCGACCTGCTGGCCAATATCGAGATGGCCGAGGATGCCGGCGCGGCGCTGTCGGCCGGCGCGGTCGGCGTGGGCCTGTTCCGCTCTGAATTCCTGTTCATGAACCGGCGCGACGAGCTGCCGGGCGAAGACGAGCAGTTCCAGGCCTATCGCGGCGCGGTCGATGCCATGCACGGGCTGCCGGTGACCATCCGCACCATCGACATCGGCGCCGACAAGCCGCTCGATGCCCGGGGCGACGGCCGCAGCGATGACTTCGAGACCGCGCTGAACCCGGCGCTGGGTCTGCGCGCGATCCGCTGGTCGCTGTCCGAGCCGGGCATGTTCCTGACCCAGCTGCGCGCGCTGCTGCGGGCTTCGGCCTTCGGCCCGGTGCGGCTGCTGGTGCCGATGCTTGCGCACGCCAGCGAGATCGACCAGACCCTGGCGCTGATCGCCAAGGCCAAGCGCCAGCTCGACGAGCGCGGCGAGGCCTACGATCCGGGCATGAAGGTCGGTGCCATGATCGAGATCCCGGCGGCGGTGCTGCTGCTGCCGCTGTTCCTGCGCAAGATGGACTTCCTGTCCATCGGCACCAACGACCTGATCCAGTACACGCTGGCCATCGACCGCGCCGACAACGCGGTGGCGCACCTGTTCGACCCGCTGCACCCGGCGGTGCTGCAGCTGGTGGCGCGCACCATCCGCGAGGCCAACCGCGCCGGCGTGCCGGTGGCCGTGTGCGGCGAAATGGCGGGCGACCCGTCCATGACCCGGCTGCTGCTGGGCATGGGGCTGCGCGAGTTCTCGATGCACCCGGCGCAGCTGCTGCGGGTCAAGCAGGAGATCCTGCATGCCCACTGCGAACGGCTCGAGCCGTTGGTCGACCAGGTCCTGCAGGCCTACGATCCGGAGGAGCAGGCGACCGCTTTGCGGCAGCTGGCACGACCATAAAGCCAACAGGGTTTTCTGGTGCAGCAGGGCGGCTGATGCAGCACTTTAATAAGCTGGAAAGTGCCGCCTCAGCCGCCTTCTTTTTGCATCCTGTGGCGTCTACCCGACCTCTTCCTATGTGGCTTAATGGGAATTGTTATCATTATTGATCTCTGATATTCTGACGTTCATTCGCAGTGGCATGCCGGTGCCACGCGTCCCACAGGAGGGAGTTGTGTACGTCTGTATCTGCAACCAGATCACCGATCGTGAGATTCACGGTGCTGCGCACCTGGGCATCGAAACCCTCGACGAACTGGCCGAAACGCTTGGTGTCGGCACGTGCTGCGGCCGCTGCCGCGACTGCGCGCAGCAGGTGTTGCAGGAAGGCGTGGCAGCGGTGCGCAACGTCACCGTGGCGACCCTCGCCAACATCCAGGTTGTGGAGATTTCTTCCTGTTCCGCATCGGGCCCATGTACCATAATGGACACTCGGGACCCGGCAGTCGCGAACGACCAGCGCAAGGCGCTGGTGGCCTGAACGCGCCCATGAACTGAAGATCCGGTTCACGGCGCGCTTTTGCGCTTTTTCCTTTTTCACTGACTGCACGGCGCCATTGGCGCCGTTTCGTGTTTTTGCGCGGGCCCGGTGCAACAGGAGCCGCCAATGAAAGGTGACAAGAAGGTCATCCAGCATCTGAACGCCCAGCTCAAGAACGAGCTGACCGCGATCAACCAGTATTTCCTGCACGCCCGCATGTATCGCCACTGGGGCCTGAAGAAGCTCGGCGAGGTGGAGTACAAGGAATCGATCGGCGAAATGAAGCACGCCGACCGCCTGATCGAGCGCATCCTGATGCTGGACGGCCTGCCCAACCTGCAGGACCTGCACAAGCTGCTGCTCGGCGAAGACACGCCCGAAATGCTCAAGTGCGACCTGAAGCTCGAGCAGACCGCGCACGCCACCGTCAAGGAAGGCATCGCCTACTGCGAATCCGTGGGCGATTACGTCAGCCGCGAAATCCTGGTCGATATCCTCACCGATACGGAGGAACATATCGAATACCTGGAAACGCAGCTGGACCTGATCGACAAGGTTGGGCTGCAGAACTACCTGCAGTCGCAGTTGGAGCCGGGCGAGCAATAAGCCGGTCTCCGGCGTGGCCGCTCTCGATGAGCGGCCCGCCCCAGCGCGCGGCGCCATTCGGCATCGCCGTTTTGCTCGCCTGTTGGCAGTAACCCTTCTCATTCCAATTCCTGTCTTCATCCAGGCGTCGCTGGCGGGCAAAGGCTCCTGTCCCGCCACGGCGCCGCGCGGAACTCACCCTATGACCAGTGATGCGCCCTGACACCGCGGACTTCCGCACCCTGTTCCTCAGCGGCGTGGCCATGCTTGACGTGCGCGCGCCGCTGGAATTCGCGCGCGGGGCCTTCCCCGGCGCGGTCAACCTGCCGCTGATGGACGATGCCGAGCGCCATGAGGTGGGTCTGTGCTATGCGCAGAAGGGCCAGCAGGCGGCAATCGAACTTGGCCACCAGCTGGTGTCGGGCCTGCGCAAGGCGGCGCGGATCGCAGCCTGGGCGGAGTTTGCGCGCGCGCATCCGGACGGCTACCTGTATTGCTTCCGCGGCGGGCTGCGCTCGCAGCTGGTGCAGCAATGGCTGCACGCGGCCGGTGTCGATTACCCCCGCGTGACTGGCGGCTACAAGGCGATGCGCGGCTTTCTGATCGAGACCACCGATGCTGCGGCGGCGGAGCAGCAGTGGTTCGTGCTGGGCGGCCTGACCGGCAGCGGCAAGACCGATGTGCTGGCCGACGTGCCCGCCGCGATCGACCTCGAAGGCCATGCGCGGCACCGCGGCTCGGCCTTCGGGCGGCGCGCGCTGGCGCAACCGCCGCAGATCGATTTCGAGAACGCACTGGCCATCGACGTACTGCGGCATATTGACGCAGGCTGGCGCGCGCTGGTGGTGGAGGACGAGGGCCGCTATATCGGCAGCCGCGACGTGCCGCAGGCGCTGACGCAGCGCATGCAGGCCAGCCCGCTGGTGTGGCTGGACGCGTCGTTCGATGAACGCGTGGAGCGCGTGCTGCGCGACTATGTTCAAGGGCTGGCGGCGGAGTTCATCGCCGAGAAGGGCAGCACGGAAGGCTTCGAAGCCTACGCCACGCGCCTGCGCGAGGCCATGGCCGGGATCTCGCCGCGGCTGGGCGGCGCCCGCTACGGCAAGCTGTCAGCGTTGCTGGACCAGGCGCTGGCGCAGCAGGCGGAGCGGGGCGAGGTGGATTTGCACCGCGACTGGATTGCCGTGCTGCTGCGCGAGTACTACGATCCGATGTACGCCTTCCAGCGCGAACAGCACGAGGCGCGCATCGTCTTTCGCGGCGACCGCGCCGCCGTCACCGACTGGCTGCGGGCGCACACGGCGCAGCGGGACTAGCCTTCGGCTTCAGTGCCCGGCGCAGACCGGGCAATCCGGCGTACGTGCCAGCCGCATCGTGGTCCATTCCATCGACAGCGCATTGACCATCAGCAGCCGGCCCGCCAGGCTCTCGCCGACACCGGCGAGCAGCTTGAGCGCCTCGGCCGCCTGCACCGTGCCGACCATGCCGACCAGCGGCGCGAACACGCCCATGGTGGCGCAGGCCACTTCCGGCGCGGGTTCGGCCGGCGGGAACAGGCAGGCATAACAGGGCGCGTCGGGCTGGCGCCGGTCGAACACGCTGATCTGGCCATCGAAACGCAGCGCCGCGCCTGACACCAGCGGCACCTTGTGGCCCACGCAGGCGCGGTTGACCGCCTGGCGCGTAGCGAAGTTGTCGCAGCAGTCGAGCACCACGTCGGCCGTGGCGACGAGCTGGTCAAGCTCTGCATCGCCCACGCGCGCGGGCACCGTCACGATCTCCAGCCCGGGGTTGATGCGCAGCATGCCTTCGCGCGCCGAATCCACCTTGGGACGGCCCACGTTGGCGGTGGTGTGGATGATCTGGCGCTGCAGGTTGGTCAGGTCGACTTCGTCGTTGTCGACCACCGTGATGCGGCCCACCCCGGCCGAGGCCAGGAACGGCAGCGCGGCCGCGCCCAGGCCGCCGGCGCCGATCACCAGCGCATGGCCGGCAAGCAGGCGCCGCTGGCCCTCGATGCCGAGCTCGTCCAGCAGGATGTGGCGCGAGTAGCGCAGCAGTTGTTCGTCGTTGAGGCCGTCGTTCTGGTCGTCGTTCATGATGGCTGGCGCGGGGCTGGTGCGGCGCTTCGTGTTGCGGTGAGGGCGGCAGGGCCGGGCAGGTCACGCCTGGCATTGTGCTCCAAGTTGCTTTCCCATGCCGGGCGGGCGGGAATGAAAAAAGCGGCCCCGCAGGGCCGCTTCTGGTGTGGCGCAAGCCCCGGCTTCAGGGAGCCTTGCCCGTCGGCGTGCCCAGCGGCTCGCCGATCGGGGCGCTGGCTGGCGGCTGCTTGGCGGGGGCCGGTGCCGCCGGCTTGGCTGCCGGTGCGCTGGCGCCCTTGGCGCCGCTCTTGCCCGAGGGCTTTGCCGCCTTGCCGTTGTCGGCCGGCGGATTGGTTTCCAGCTTCGACTTGGAGCGCTTGACCGGCTGGCCGTTGAGCTGGGCGATGGCCTGCTGCAGCATGAAGTCTTCGGCCGAGCCAAATTCCACTGGCTTCTTGCGGCGGTCCTTCTCGCGCTCTTCCGGTGACTTCTTCGCGTTCTCTTCTTCCAGGCGGCGCAGCTCGTCCACGCGGCGCTGCTCGCGCTCGGTCATTTCCGGCTCCTCCGATTCCTGCTTGTTGTGCAGGTGGCGCTCGGTGTCGATCTCGCGCGTGATCAGCGCGTCGTCTGGATCGCCTTCGGGGTTCTGGTCGACCGGGATGTCCGGACGGATGCCCTTGGCCTGGATCGACTTGCCGCTCGGCGTGTAGTAGTACGCGATGGTCAGCTTGATGCCGGTGTCGTTGGTCAGCGGGCGCACGGTCTGCACCGAGCCCTTGCCGAAGGTGGTCTTGCCCATGATCTGCGCGCGGTGATGATCCTGCAGCGCGCCGGCCACGATCTCGGAGGCCGAGGCCGAGTAGGCGTTGGTCAGCACCACCATCGGGATCTTCTTGTACAGCGCGGGCAGGCCCTTGAGCGGATCGTCTTCCAGCGACGACAGGCGGTAGTTGTTGTACGACGCCTTGTACACGCGCTTGGCATCGGGCACCTGGCCGTTGGTGGATACCACCGTGGCGTCTTCCGGCAGGAACGCCGCGGCCACGCCGACCGCGCCCTGCAGCACGCCGCCGCCGTTGTTGCGCAGGTCCAGCACCAGGCCCTTCATGTTGGGGTTCTTCTGCGCCAGCTCGGCCAGCTTGCGGGACAAGTCGGAGATGGTGCGTTCCTGGAAGCTGGTCAGGCGGATCCAGCCGATATTGTTGTCCAGCATCTTGGCCTTGACCGACTGCACGCGGATTTCGGCGCGCGTGATCGAGACCGGGAAGGTGCGTTCCTCGCTCTTGCGGTAGATGGTCAGCGTGACCTTGGTGCCGGGCTCGCCGCGCATGCGCTTGACCGCCTGCTCCAGCGGCAGGCCGCGCACGGGCTTGTCGTCGATGCGGGTGATCAGGTCGCCCGGCTGGATGCCGGCGCGGAAGGCCGGGGTGTCCTCGATCGGGTTGATCACCTTGACCAGGCCTTCTTCCTGCGAGATCTCGATGCCCAGGCCGGCAAAGCGCCCGCGCGTGCCTTCCTGCAGTTCCTTGAAGTCTTTCTCGTCGAGGTAGGACGAATGCGGGTCGAGGCTGGCGACCATGCCCTTGATGGCTTCGGTCAGCAGTTTCTTGTCATCGACCGGCTCCACGTACTCGCGCTTGATCTGCCCGAAGATATCGGCCATCAGCCGCAACTGGTCAAGCGGCAAGGGCCCCGATGAGTTCTGGGCGGTCGCCGAAATCTGCAGCGTGGCGAGCACGCCGGCGACGAGGCCGACAGAAACTAGGCTGATGTTCTTGAGCGTCTTGCGCATGAGGGCTGCCTGAACGTGTACTCGAAGTACTGGTGTACGGTAGGGAGATTATGCCGGCTGCGGCCGCCCGGCGCCGGGCGGTTTGTCCGACAGTATAAGTGCGTGTGGTGAAACGGGCCTGTCCCGTCCCGGCTCAGGGTGGGCGGCCGCACATCCGCGCGCGGCCGCCCGGGCCGGCTTCAGCGTGCCTTGCCCTGGCTGGCCACGGCCGCCAGCGAGGCGGCGATGGCGTCCTGGTCACCCAGGTAGTAGTGGCGCAGGGGGCGCAGGTCG
Source organism: Cupriavidus sp. FW305-F7 (assembly GCF_058782875.1). Taxonomy (NCBI): domain Bacteria; kingdom Pseudomonadati; phylum Pseudomonadota; class Betaproteobacteria; order Burkholderiales; family Burkholderiaceae; genus Cupriavidus; species Cupriavidus sp. FW305-F7. The sequence goes on from NZ_JBYSYC010000007.1 coordinate 11,963, forward strand.
GCGTCCAGCTCATAGACGAGCGGGGTGCCGTTGGGGATATTGAGTCCGACGATATCGTCATCCGAGATCTGGTCCAGGTATTTCACCAGCGCGCGGATGCTGTTGCCATGGGCGGCAATGACCACGCGCTTGCCGGATTGGATGTCGGGGGCGATGGATTCGTTCCACAGCGGCATCACGCGGGCCACGGTGTCCTTCAGGCACTCGGTCAGTGGGATCTCGTTGCGCGGCACATTGGCGTAGCGCGGATCGTCGTACGAGGCACGCGGATCGGTGGGCTCCAGTGCGGGCGGCGGCGTGTCATAGCTGCGGCGCCACACCAGCACCTGCTCGTCGCCGAACTTGGCGGCGGTTTCTGCCTTGTTCAGGCCGGCCAGCGCGCCGTAGTGGCGCTCGTTCAGGCGCCATTCGTTGCGCACCGGGATCCACATCAGGTCCATTTCATCCTGCACATGCCACAGCGTGCGGATGGCGCGCTTGAGCACCGAGGTATAGGCCACGTCAAAGCCCAGGCCGGCATCCTTGAGCAGCTTGCCGGCCTGGCGCGCCTGGTCGGCGCCGGTTTCGGTCAGGTCGACGTCGACCCAGCCGGTAAAGCGGTTTTCAAGGTTCCACGTGGATTCGCCGTGGCGGATGAGGACGAGCTTGTACATGCTGCTGCTTCCAGAGAGTAGGTAACCTGCATGCGTCCGCGCCGTCACCTGGAGGGGGCTGATGGGTTCCTTGTGGACATCCCATGTCTCAGACAGGCGACAATGGCGGATGGCCATGCGACGGCAGGGCCTGGACGCCAAACCGCGTATTTTATAATGCCGCCGACCCAACCTACCGGAATGCCAACGTGAATTTCTTCGCCGACTACAACAACCTCGCTCTGATCGCCCTCGCCGTGGTCTCGGGCGGCCTGCTGGCCTGGCCCGCGATTTCGCGCAGCACCCGCGGCAAGACCGTCAATACGGCCGCCGCGACCCAGCTGATCAACAAGCGCGGCGCGGTCGTGGTCGACATCCGCGAGCCCGCCGAGTATGCCAAGGGTCACCTGCCCCAAGCCAAGAGCGCGCCGCTGGCCGACCTGCCCTCGCGCGCGGCCGGCCTTGCAAAGGACAAGGCTGCCCCCATCATCGTCGTGTGCCAGACCGGCCAGCGCTCGGGCAAGGCCCAGGCAGCGTTGAAGGAAGCCGGTTACAGTGAGATCTACGCGCTCGAGGGCGGCATCGCCGCCTGGCAGCAGGCAGGCCTGCCGCTGGTGAAGTAATCCCGGGCAGCACCGCCGTATCCGTCACAGCGCGCCCCCGGCCAGGCCGGGCTGCGCGCGCATTGCATTCAAGGAGAACCCGCATGGCCCGTGTCGTCATGTACAGCACCGTTGTGTGCCCGTATTGCCTGATGGCTGAACGCCTGCTCAAGTCCAAGGGCGTGGAAATGATCGAGAAGATCCTGATCGACCGCGAACCCGGCAAGCGTGAAGAGATGATGGCCCGTACTGGTCGCCGCACCGTGCCGCAGATCTACATCGACGAGACCCACGTGGGCGGCTTCGACGACCTCTCGGCGCTGGACCGCCAGGGTGGCCTGGTGCCGTTGCTGGCTGCCTGAGCCGGTTGCGCCGGCGCTGGCGCGGAATCGTCTGATTCCGCGCCGGGCCGGTTCCGGCACACCCCCGGCGCGGGTGAATTCGCCACCCGCGTCATGTACCATATGCGTTTTCCAACCGGGCACCGGCCACCCTTGCACGACGCAAGGGCTGCGGCCGCCGCGCCCGATGCACATCCAGCCCATCCTCCCGGAAGCCTTTCATGAGCGACCAGCAAAACACCCAGCAGGACGATCAACCCTTCTTCAACATCCAGCGCGTCTACCTGAAAGACATGTCGCTGGAGCAGCCCAATTCGCCCGGCATCTTCCTGGAATCGGAAGCCCCGTCGGTGGAAGTGCAGGTCAACGTCGGCGCTTCGCAGCTGCAGGAAGGGATCTTCGAGGTGGTGGTGACGGGCACCGTGACGACCAAGGTGCAGGACAAGGTTGCCTTCCTAGTGGAAGCGCACCAGGCCGGCATCTTCGATATCCGCAACGTGCCGGTGGAGCAGCTGGACCCGCTGCTGGGCATCGCCTGCCCGACCATCCTGTACCCGTACCTGCGCGGCAATATCGCTGACGTGATCACCCGCGCCGGCTTCCAGGCCATCCACCTGTCGGAAATCAACTTCCAGGCGCTGTATGAGCAACGCCTGCAGGCCGCCATGGAAGAAGCCCAGGGTGCCGAAGGCGGCAACAGCGGCATCGTGATGCCCGACGGCAGCCAGGCCCGCCACTGATTCCGGCGGCCTGAGCCATCATCGAAACGGGGCTGCGGCCCCGTTTCGACTTTGGACTACCATCGGTGGCGTGAACCTCCGCGCCATCTTCTGTTCGAGCTGCCATGAAACTGACCTTCCTCGGTGCCGGTGCCTGGGGCACCGCCCTCGCCAGCCATGCCGCGGCCACCAACGACGTGGTGCTGTGGGGACGCGATCCCGCGCAGCTCGCGGCGATTGCGGCCACGCGTGAGAACGCCGCCTACCTGCCCGGCGTGACGCTGTCCGGGCGGCTGGCGGTGCAGGCGGATTTCGAGCAGGCCGTGGCGCATGCCGCCGACGATGCCGACGGCATTGTGGTGGTGGCAACGCCGGTGGCGGGCTTGCGCGAGATGACGCGCCGGCTGGCCGCGCGCAGCGCCAGGCCGGTGTCTATGCTGTGGTTGTGCAAGGGCTTCGAGTCCGGCACCCACCTGCTGCCGCACCAGATGGTGCGGGCCGAGCTCGATGCCGCCGGGCGCACCGAGGGCTTTGCCTACGGCGTGCTGACCGGCCCCAGCTTCGCGCGCGAGGTGGCGCTGGGGCTGCCGTGCGCGCTGACCGTGGCGGGCAACGAGCCGTCGCTGGCCGAACGCGCGCAGGCGGCTTTCCACCATCACGCGATGCGCATCTACGGCAGCGACGACCTGACCGGCGTGGAAGTCGGCGGTGCGGTCAAGAACGTGCTGGCCATTGCCACTGGCGCCAGCGACGGGCTGGGCCTGGGCCTGAACGCGCGCGCCGCGCTGGTGACGCGCGGGCTGGCCGAGATGACGCGCCTGGGGCTGGCGCTGGGCGGCCGGGTCGAGACCTTCATGGGCCTGGCCGGCGTGGGCGACCTGATCCTGACCGCCACCGGCGACCTGTCGCGCAACCGCAAGGTCGGCCAGCAGCTGGCGGCGGGGCAGAGCCTGGAGCAGATCCTGGCCGGGCTGGGCCACGTCGCCGAAGGCGTGCGCTGCGCCCATGCGGTGGTCGAGCTGGCCGCCACGCACGGCGTCGAGATGCCGATCGCTCGCGCGGTCTGCGCGGTGCTGTTCGACGGGCTGAGCGCCGCCGATGCGGTGGCGCAGCTGCTGCAGCGCGACGCGCGCGACGAATGACTACCCGCGTATCCACCTTCTGATCCTCTGCACCGCATGCCCACACGACGACAAGCGCTGATCGCGCTGGCGGCTGCCTGCGCTGCCGGGACTTCCGGCAGCGTCTTCGCCCAACCCTGGCCCGCGCGGCCGATCCGCATGGTGGTGCCGTTCCCGCCGGGCTCGTCGCCCGACTTGATCGCGCGCATCGTGACCGAAAAGCTGGCCGCCGCGCTGGGCCAGCCGGTGGTGGTGGAAAACCGTCCCGGCGCCGGCGGCAATATCGGCACCGGCATGGTGGCGCGCGCCGCCCCCGATGGCTATACGCTGCTGTTCACCATCAACGGCCCGCTGGTGACCGCGCCGACGCTGTCGCGCAACCTGAACTACGACCCGTTCCGCCAGCTGGCGCCGGTCACGCTGGTGGCGACCTCGCCCAACGTGCTGGTGGTGGATGCGCGCCTGCCGGTGCACAACCTGCGCGAGTTCGTCGCGCTGGCACGGTCGAAGCCGGCTGAGCTGAACTATGGCTCGCCCGGCAACGGCAGCGCCTCGCACCTGGCGATGGAGCAACTGAAGGCGATGGCGGGCATCGACCTGCAGCACGTGCCGTACCCCGGCTTCCCGCAGATCACCACGGCGATGGTGGGCGGGCAGGTGCAGGCGGGCTTCATGGTGCCGGCGATCGCGATGCCGCAGGTCAACGCGGGCAAGCTGCGCGTGCTGGCCGTGACCACCACGGGGCGCACGGCGGTGTTGCCGTCGGTGCCGACGGTGGCGGAATCCGGCTACCCGGGCTTCGAGGCGATTTCCTGGCAGGCGGTGCTGGCGCCGGCGGGCACGCCGCAGGCTGTGATCGACCGGCTCTACCGCGAGCTGGTGGCGATCATCGGCAGCGCCGACGTGCGCGACAAGATGCGCGCGCAGTATTTCGTGCCGGCCGGTACCGCGCCAGCCTCGCTGCGCCAGACCATGGTGAGCGAGAAGGCACGCTGGGACAAGGTGATCCGCGCCGCTGGCGTGCAGCCGGAGTAGGCGCTGGCCGGGCGGCTCAGCTGCCGCCTTCGAACCCGTTCTGGCGCCACGCCTCGAACACCACCACGGCGACCGTGTTCGACAGGTTCAGGCTGCGGTTGTCGGGCCGCATCGGCAGCCGGATGCGCTGCGCGGGCGGGAACCAGTCGCGCCGCTCCGGTGATAGCCCGCGCGTCTCGGAACCGAACACGAACCAGTCCCCGGGCCGGAACGCCATCTGGCCGAACGGCGTCGAGCCGCGCGTGGTCAGCGCGAACATGCGCGCCGGGTCGGGCTGCTCGCTGGCCATGAGCGCGTCCCAGCTTTCATGCACGCGCATGGTGGCGTACTCGTGGTAATCCAGTCCCGCGCGGCGCATGCGCGCGTCTTCCAGCGGAAAGCCCAGGGGTTTGACCAGGTGCAACTGCGCGCCGGTGTTGGCGCACAGGCGGATCACATTGCCGGTATTGGGCGGGATTTCCGGTTCGACCAGGACGACATTGAACATGATGCAGGGGATGGCGGGCGCGCTGCGCCCTTCGTCAGAACGGTGCGCAGCTTACCGCGCGCACCGGCCAGTGTCATCCAAAGCTACGGCGTGCGCAGCGCGACGATCACGCTGACGCGGGCCGCGCCATGCGCCTTGAGCACGCTGGCGGCTTCGTGCACGGTGGCGCCGGAAGTCATCACATCGTCCACCAGCGCCACGTGCAGGCCGTCCAGCCGCACGGCGCGCGCCAGCCGGAAGGCGCCGCGCAGGTTCACCTGCCGGGCGGCCAGGTCCAGCGCGCGCTGGCTGCCGGTGTCGCGCTGGCGCTGCAGCAGCACCGGGTCGGCGCGCAGGCCCAAGTGGCGCGCCAGCGGCCGCGCGATTTCCCAGGCCTGGTTGAAACCACGCGCGGCCAGCCGCTGCGGTGACAGGGGGATGGGTGCGATCAGGTCGGGCGGCGCCCGCCGGGCGCCGGCCCAAGCCCCCGGCAGCCCCGCGGCCAGCCGGGCCGCGAGCCAGCCCGCCAGTGGCAGCGCGTGGCCGAACTTGAGCGCCAGCACCAGCTGGTCCTGGGGCGACGCGTAGTCGCCCAGCGTGTGGGCGTGATCGAATGCCGGGGGCGATGCGGCGCAGGCCGGGCAGTGGAAGTGGCGCCCCAGCGCCAGCGCGCAGGCCGGCCAGCACCTTGCCGGCGGCGCCGGCAGCCAGCGCGGCGCGCGCGTATACTTGCCGTCCGGCCGCAGCCCATCGGGCGCCGCGGCCGCGTTCATCCGGCGCCCGGGCCTGATCCTGTATCTGCCCCCGCGCCGGTTCCTGATTTTCTTGCTGCCCTGTCTGCCCGTGTCCCTGCATGCCGCTGATTCCCCCGATGCCTTCCTGCCCCCCGCGCGCCTGACCCGGCTCGCCTTCGACCGGCGCAGCCGCGGCTTCGGCCAGCTGGACTTCCTGCTGGGCGAAATCGGCCGCCGCATGCAGGAGCGCATGGAAGTGATCCGCCTGGCGCCGCAGCGCGCGCTGGATATCGGCTGCGGCCACGGTCAGGGCCTGGCCGGGCTGCGCGACCGCTTCCCGGATGCGCAGATTGCCGGGCTGGACATCTCCGGCGCGATGCTGGCCGAGGCCGGCCAGCGCGACCCGCAGCGCCGGCCCGGCTGGATCGGCCGCATGCTGGGCAAGCGGCCGCTCTTTGACCTGGTCCAGGGCGATCTTGCCACACTGCCTTTTGCGCCCGCGAGCTTCGACCTGCTGTGGTCCAACCTGGCGCTGCACTGGCATCCGGAGCCGCACCGCGTGTTCCCGGAGTGGCACCGCGTGGCGCGCGACGAAGGGCTGGTGCTGTTCTCGCTGTTCGGCCCGGACACCCTGAAGGAGCTGCGCGCGGCCTTTGCCGAAGTCGACGAAGCTCCCCATACGTTGCGCTTTGTCGACATGCACGATATCGGCGACATGCTGGTGCACAGCGGCTGGTCCACCCCGGTGATGGACATGGAGACGCTGACCGTGACCTACGAGTCCCCCGCCACGCTGCTGCGCGAGGTGCAGGCCTTCGGCGGCCTGCGCGGGCCGGCCGCTGCGCTGCCGCAGGGCCTGCGCGGCCGCGGCTGGTACCAGGCGCTGGCGCAGGCGCTGGAGCGGCGGCGCAACGCCGACGGCGTGATCCCGCTCACCTTCGAGATCGTCTACGGCCACGCCTGGAAGCTGGCCCCGCGTGGCGGCCAGGCGGTCGACGACCAGGGCCGCGCGGTGGTGCCGCTGGACCAGATCGGCCGTGCAAGGCCGCGCCGGACAAGTTAAAACAGAGTTAACTTGCGCCGGTGCGGGATTGCCGCAAACATAGCACCGGCGCGGCGGGCAGGGCGATGGCGGGGCTCTTCCCTATGCACAGAATCAAGCGGCGCGCAAGCCGTCCGGTCAAGGCGCGCCCTTGTCCGTGTATAGGAAGCGCCCTATAATGCGCCAGTTTGTCGCAGTGGTCCCCTGGCACAAGAACGTCCTGGTTTTGCACTTGCACTGTGCGGCCCGGGCGCCATCGTCCCGGGTGTGCATCCGATGCAGAGTGGTTGGCGATGCAAGACTTGGGTATCGCACTCCAGACGGCAGGTGGTGACTCCGGCGGAAATCTCGACGGACCTCTCCCCGCGCCCCACGACTGGCTGATGAAGCGGAATTGCTCGCTGTCTCCACGCCAGGTCGGCTGGTTTTACCTCTCGATCCTCACGGTTTCGCTTGCCATCGCGTTGTTTTTCGCGTGGCAAGGGTCCTGGCTCGTGCTGCCATTTGCCAGCATCGAGCTGATCGGGCTGGGGATCGCGCTGCTGGTGTATGCGCGCCATGCGACAGACTATGAGCGCGTCAGCATTACCGACGGCATGCTGGTCGTGGAGACAGCCAGCGGCACAAAGGTGACGCGCCGGGAATTCAACCCGCGCTGGGTGCGGGTCGAACTGGGTGAATCGTTCCGCGCGCTGGTGACGCTGCGCTCGGGCGGGCGTGAGGTACAGGTGGGGTGTTACGTGGACCCGTACCGGCGACGCAAGTTCGCGCAGGAGCTCGCAGCGGCCTTGCGCCGCCTCTGAGAGGCGGCGGTGGCGGCGGCGGGGACAGATTTGAATCTGTAAATTGGGTAGATAACAAATGAAAATGTGGAAGAAGGCATCCGCAGTTTGTCTGGCCGGCGCGTCCCTGCTTGCCAGCCAGACGGCGTCCGCGGTCAGCGACATGCCGGGCGGCCCCGCCGTGCGCCAGCTCAACCTGACCGAGCCGGTTACCAAGATCGCCGAACAGATTCACTGGCTGAACTGGATGATGCTGATCATGTGCACGGTGATCTTCATCGCGGTATTCAGCGTGATGTTCTATTCCGTCTTCAAGCACCGCAAGTCCAAGGGTGCGAAGCCTGCTGCCTTCCACGAGAGCATCACGGTCGAAGTGATCTGGACCATCGTCCCGTTCATCATCGTGATTGCGATGGCCCTGCCGGCGACCAAGACCGTGGTGGCGATGAAGGACACCACCAACTCCGACGTCACCATCAAGGCCACCGGCTACCAGTGGAAGTGGGGCTATGACTACCTGAAGGGCGAAGGCGAAGGCATCTCCTTCGTGTCGACCCTGACCACCCCGCGCGAGCAGATCAACAACGAGCAGCCCAAGTCGAACACCTACCTGATGGAGGTGGACAACGAGCTGGTCGTGCCGGTCAACAAGAAGATCCGCATCGTTACCACTGCCAACGACGTGATCCACGCCTGGATGATCCCGGCCTTCGGCGTCAAGCAGGATGCGATCCCCGGCTTTGTGCGCGACACCTGGTTCAAGGCCGAGAAGATCGGCGTGTACCGCGGCCAGTGCGCCGAGCTGTGCGGCAAGGAACACGCCTTCATGCCGATCGTGGTGCGCGTGGTTTCGGACGCCGACTACACCAAGTGGGTCGACGGCAAGAAGAAGGAGCTGGCGGCCAAGGCCGACGATCCCAACAAGACCTGGACGCTGGACGAGGCCAAGGTGCGCGGCGAGAAGATCTACGCAGCCAACTGCGCGGTCTGCCACCAGCCCAACGGCAAGGGCGGCGGCGCCTTCCCGGCGCTGGACGGCTCCAAGGTGGTGAACGGCCCCAAGGCCGGCCAGATGCACATCCTGCTCGAGGGCAAGGGCGGCATGCCGTCGTGGAAGCAGCTCTCGGATACCGAGCTGGCCATGGTCATGACCTATACGCGCAACGCCTGGAGCAACAAGACGGGTGAAGTGATCCAGCCGAGCGACTTCGTGGGTGCCCGCGCGGGCAAGTTCCCCGAGGGCGGCGGCGCGGCCGGCGGCGAAGCGCCGAAGGCCGAAGCCAAGCCGGCCGACAAGGCTGACAAGCAGGCCAGCCTCGCGGGCAACCGCGTCGCGGGCTGACCCGCTGAAGACAGAACAGGATTAGAGGAGCATTTGCGATGAGTACTGCTACCCCGGACGCGCTCGCCCATCCGCACGATCACGCGCATGACGACCACGCGCACGACCACCCGCATGGCTGGCGCCGCTGGCTGTTCGCGACCAACCACAAGGACATCGGTACGCTGTACCTGCTGTTCTCGTTCATCATGCTGCTATCGGGCGGCTTGCTGGCACTGCTGATCCGCCTGGAGTTGTTCGAGCCGGGCCTGCAGTTCTTCCGCCCCGAGCTGTTCAACCAGTTCACCACCATGCACGGCCTGGTGATGGTGTTCGGCGCGATCATGCCGGCCTTCGTCGGCTTCGCCAACTGGATGATCCCGCTGCAGATCGGCGCGTCCGACATGGCGTTCGCGCGCATGAACAACTTCAGCTTCTGGCTGATGCCGCCGGCCGCGCTGCTGCTGGCCGGCTCGTTCCTGGTCCCGGGCGGCGCCACCGCCGCCGGCTGGACCCTGTACGCGCCGCTGTCGGTGCAGATGGGCCCGGGCATGGACATGGCCATCTTCGCGATGCACATCATGGGTGCGTCGTCGATCATGGGCTCGATCAACATCATCGTGACCATCCTCAACATGCGCGCCCCGGGCATGACGCTGATGAAGATGCCGATGTTCTGCTGGACCTGGCTGATCACCGCCTACCTGCTGATCGCCGTGATGCCCGTGCTGGCTGGCGCCATCACCATGGTGCTGACCGACCGCCATTTCGGCACGAGCTTCTTCTCGGCCGCCGGCGGCGGCGACCCGGTGATGTACCAGCACATCTTCTGGTTCTTCGGCCACCCCGAGGTGTACATCATGATCCTGCCGGCCTTCGGGATCGTCTCGCAGGTGGTGCCGGCGTTTGCCCGCAAGCGCCTGTTCGGCTACAGCTCGATGGTGTACGCCACCGCCTCGATCGCCATCCTGTCGTTCATCGTGTGGGCCCACCACATGTTCACGACCGGCATGCCGGTGACCGGCCAGCTGTTCTTCATGTACGCGACCATGCTGATCGCGGTGCCCACCGCCGTGAAGATCTTCAACTGGATCGCCACCATGTGGCGCGGCTCGATGACCTTCGAGACCCCGATGCTGTTCTCGATCGGCTTCATCTTCGTGTTCACCATCGGCGGCTTCACCGGCCTGATGCCGGCCGTGGCCCCGATCGACATCCAGCTGCAGGACACCTACTTCATCGTGGCGCACTTCCACTATGTGCTGGTGGCCGGCTCGCTGTTCGCGCTGTTCGCGGGCTTCTACTACTGGGGTCCGAAGTGGAGCGGTTTCATGTACAACGAAACCCGCGGCCAGATCCACTTCTGGGGCTCGATCATCTTCTTCAATGTCACCTTCTTCCCGATGCACTTCCTGGGTCTGGCCGGCATGCCGCGTCGCTATGCCGACTATCCGACCCAGTTCGCGGATTTCAACGCGATCGCGTCGATCGGTGCGCTGGGCTTCGGCCTGATGCAGGTGTACTTCTTCTTCTTCGTGGTGCTGCCGTCGTACCGCGGTGGCGAGAAGGCCGCCGACAAGCCCTGGGATGGCGCCGAGGGCCTGGAGTGGACCGTGCCGTCGCCGGCGCCGTTCCACACCTTTGAAGTTCCCCCGCAGGTCCGCTAAGGCGCGGCCAGCGTAATCAGGCAGCGGGAGGCGGCAGCGTCCGCCTCCTGCGCCGGCAGGCAACAGAAGCAACTATGCAGTCTCCAGACAAAAGCCCATCACGCCCGGACCAGAAGGCCGCCAACCGCCGCCTTGGCCTGATCCTGCTGTCGATCGTGGTGGTTTTCTTTCTGGGGTTCTTCGCCAAGATGATGTTTCTTGGCTGAGGCGGCAGGGTAGCGAGATGAGCAACGACCAGCAGGCTGGCAGGGAAGCGGACAAGCGGTTCAACCGCGGCATGATGCTGCGCCTGGTCGTGATCGTGGCCGTGATGTTCGGCTTCGGCTATGCGCTGGTGCCGCTGTACAAGAAGATCTGCGAGATCACCGGCATCAACGTGATCACCACGCGCGAGCTGCACGGCGCGGTGAAGAACACGCAGGTCGACAAGAGCCGCACCATCACGGTGGAGTTCGACTCCAACGCGCGCGGGCCCTTCGCCTTCCGGCCGGTGAAGAACAGCATGGAAGTGCACCCGGGCGAGATGGCGACGATCGTCTATGAGGTGGCCAACGGGCAGCCGCGCGATATCTCGGCGCAGGCCATCCCGAGCTACGCGCCCAAGCAGGCGACCCAGTATTTCATGAAGCTGGAGTGCTTCTGCTTCAAGCAGCAGACGCTCAAGGCGAAAGAGGCGCGCGAGATGCCGGTGGTGTTCGTGATCGATCCCGCGCTGCCCAAAGATGTGAAGAGTATTACGCTGTCGTACACCTTCTTCGAGGTGGGTGCGCCGGTGGCGCAGGCGCCCGAGGGCCAGGTGGCGCCGCAGCCGGCACCGGCCGGCAAGGGCATCTGAGACGGCTGCGGTGCATGCCGGGGCTGAGGAGGACGGGCGATGGATGAGATGAAGGACGCGGTCAAGCGCAAGATGTCGTTCGCGCAAACCATGCGCGCGGTGCTGTGGTCGTTCATCGGCCTGCGCAAAGGCGCCGAGCACGAGCGCGACATGGCCCGGTTAAACCCGGTGCATGTGGTGATCGCAGGCGTGATCGCGGCGGCCATCTTCATCGCGGTGCTGGTGGTCATCGTGCGCATCGTGGTGGGACAGGCAGCGGGATAGCAGGGCAGGAAGGGTAGACAACAAAAGCAGTCGCAGAACAAAGCAACCGCGGCGGCGGGGCCGGCCCAGAGGAGGGGGCGGCCCGCAGTGCCAAAGCGCGGATCACGAATACTGAATCAAAGACTCTGAGCTGGAGATAAAAGAATGAGTGCGAATCGCGCAAACGCTCCGTACTACTTCGTACCGGGCCCGTCGCGCCACCCGATCACGGCAAGCTTCGGCCTGCTGATGACGGGCGCGGGAGCCGCCGGTTGGGTAAACGGGCAGCCCTGGGCGCCGTACCTGTGCGGCTTCGGCCTGCTGTGGTTCCTGTTCGTGCTCAAGAGCTGGTTTGGCGACGCCATCAGCGAGTCCGAAGGCGGCATGTACGGCAAGAACATCGACCTGTCGTTCCGCTGGTCGATGGGCTGGTTCATCTTCTCGGAGGTGATGTTCTTCGCGGCTTTCTTCGGCGCGCTGTTCTATGCCCGCACCATCGCCATGCCGTGGCTGGGCGACCTGAACAACAAGATCCTGTGGCCCGACTTTGCCGCGGTGTGGCCCAACACCGGCCCGGCCGGCGTGGTGGAAAGCTTCCAGACCATGGGTCCGTGGCCGATCCCGACCATCAACACCGCACTGCTGCTGATGTCCGGCCTGACGCTGACCTGGGCGCACCACGCGCTGCTGGCCGGCAAGCGCAGCCAGCTGATCCAGGGCCTGTCGCTGACCATCCTGCTGGGCGCGGTCTTCATGTGCTTCCAGGTGTACGAGTACATGCACGCCTACTCGGAACTGAACCTGAAGCTGTCCTCGGGCATCTACGGCTCGACCTTCTTCCTGCTGACCGGCTTCCACGGCTTCCACGTGACCATGGGCGCTATCATGCTGACCGTGGTGCTGATCCGCGTGCTGAAGGGCCACTTCACGCCTGATCACCACTTTGCATTCGAAGGCGCTGCCTGGTACTGGCACTTTGTTGACGTGGTGTGGCTGTTCCTCTACGTCGTGGTGTACTGGCTGTAAATCCGGCTGCCGTACCCGCCGGCGCGCCCCTCGGGGGCGGCCGGCGCCAACGCAAAAGAGAAACGCCGCAGGAGGTTGTCCAGCCTGCGGCGTTTGTCTTTTGCGGGCCTGCTGCCCGCGTCCTGGCGTTCAGGGCGCCATGCGGATGCCCGTGCTGTGGATCCAGCCCATCCAGTTCGAGAACAGGATGAACAGGAACAGCGCCACCGAGAACCCGACACGCAGCATCAGCGAGCGCATCATGTTGGGCGTCGTGCCGCGGTCGCGCATCATGAAGAACAGGGCGGAGGCCAGGCTGGCGATGATCAGGATGAAGGCAACGATGATGACAATGCGCATGGCGGGGCAGGTCGGGGCAAAGAGCGACGGAAAAACCCATTATCGCACCGGCCCGCGTTGTGGTCCCGCCTGGCGATGACAGTGCGCCGCAGGTTCAGCCCGCTGCCGCTGGCCGCCGCGCTGGTGGTGATCGCCGTGACCTGCGCGCTGGGCAACTGGCAGCTCAACCGCGCGCACGACAAAGAGGCGCGCGCGGCGCGGCTGCAGGCGCTGTCGGCGCAGCCGCCGGTGTTGCTGGGCACGGCGCCGCTGCCGCAAGTTGTGACCGACCGCACGGTCCGCGTGACCGGGCGCTTTGACACGGCCCGCACCGTATTGCTGGATAATCGCCCCCACGGCAATGGCAGCAGCCCCGGGGATAGCCGCGCCGGCTTCCTGGTGCTGACGCCGCTGCGGATTTCAGCCGCCTCGCCAGCGCCAGCAGGTGCCGCCGGCGCCATGCAGGCGGTGCTGGTGCTGCGCGGCTGGCTGCCGCGCGATGCCCAGGACCGCACCAGGATTGCGCCGTTCCCCACGCCCGAGGGCGAGGTAACGATCGAAGGCACGGCACTGGCGGCCGTGCCGCGGGTCTATAGCCTGGGCCAGGACGCCGCTGGCAGCAAGATCCGCCAGAACCTGGACATCGCTGCCTATGCGGCCGAAACCGGCCTGGCGCTGCACCCGCTGGTGCTGGAGCAGCGCAGCGACACCGGCGATGGCCTGGCGCGCGACTGGGCCCCGGCCGACTTGGGCGCGGACCGACACTACGGCTATGCCTTCCAGTGGTTCGGGCTGGCCGCGCTGACGGTGGTGCTGGTGGCCGTGCTGGGCTGGCGCCGCGCGCGCCGGGTGGCCGCACCGTAACTCGAATGAACCGGGCGCATGCGCTCGCCGAAGACAAAGGACAGACGTACTCCATGGCACAGCAAGACTCCGCCCCGGCCGCCGCGGCCTCGCCGCCGGATACCCGCATCGATGCGCGCACGCGCCGCGGCCGCCTGCAGATGCTGATGCTGTTGCTGGTGTGCGCGTCGCCGGTGATTGCCTCTTACTTCACCTACTACGTGATCAAGCCGCGCGGTGGCGCCACCAACTACGGCGCGCTGGTCGACCCGCAGCGGCCGATGCCGCCGGTGCGCGTCACCGACGAGCAGGGTCGTGCCGTGCCGCTGGAGCAGTTCCGCGGCAAATGGCTGCTGGTGACCGCCGATCCGTCCGCCTGCGACGAGGCCTGCGCGAAGAAGCTCTTCACCATCCGCCAGATCCGCGCCGGGCAGGGCCAGGACCGCGAACGGATCGTGCCGGTGTGGCTGGTGACCGATGATGGCAAGATCGACGAGCGTCTCACCGCCGCCTACAACGAGCCCTACGCCGGTGTGCGTTTCCTGCGCATCGACCGCCAGGCCGCCCAGCAGTGGCTGCCGGCCGAACCCGGCAAGCGCGCCGAGGACACCCTGTTCCTGGTCGACCCGCTGGGCAACCTGATGATGCGTTTCCCGCAGGACCCGGACCCCAAGAAGATGAGCGGCGACCTGAAGAAGCTGCTCAAGGTCTCGCGCATCGGCTAAAGGGGACGGCATGCTGCTGCAACTGGCCATCATCGGCATCCTGATCGCGCTGTTTCCGCTGTCCTACGTGCTGGTGAAAGGGGACCGCAACAAGTACCGCAAGCTCGCCTGGATCACGGCGTTCCTGACGCTGGACCTGATCATGTTCGGCAGCTTCACGCGCCTGACCGACTCCGGCCTGGGCTGCCCGGACTGGCCCGGCTGCTACGGGCACTCCAACCCGCACGCCGCGATGGAGCCGATCCGCGCGGCCGAGACCGCGCTGCCCAGCGGCCCGGTGACGCTGGCCAAGGCGTGGATCGAGATGATCCACCGCTACTTCGCCATGGCGGTCGGGGTGCTGATCATCACGCTGATGGTGCTGGCGTGGGTCAAGCGGCGCGAGCTGAAGCAGTCGCCGTGGTTCGCCACCGGGGTGCTGCTGCTGGTGTGCGTGCAGGGCGCGTTCGGCGCCTTCACTGTGACCCTGAAGCTGCAGCCCGTCATCGTGGTCACGCACCTGATGCTGGGCATGGCCCTGCTGGCCGTGCTGATCCAGCTGGGCTCGCGCAACGATCCGCCGCACCCGGTCGCGGCGCAGGCCGCGCGCCTGCGCTGGCCGGTGCGCATCGGCCTGCTGCTGCTGGTGATCCAGATCTTCCTGGGCGGCTGGGTCAGCACCAACTACGCGGTGCTGGCCTGTACCGACTTCCCGCTGTGTAACGGCCAGCTGGTGCCCGAGATGGATTTCCCCCACGGCTTCACGCTGTGGCGCCAGCTGGGCATGACCGCCGACGGCGACTACATCCCGCACGCGGCGCTGGTGGCGATCCACTGGGTCCACCGCGGCTTTGCCTTTGTCGTGCTGGGCTACCTGGCGTGGCTTGGCCTGCGCGCGCGCCGGCTTGAAGGGCTCGCGCGCGCGGCCGGCTGGCTGCTGGGCACGCTGGTGCTGCAACTGGCCACCGGGATGTCCAATATCGTGTTCGACTGGCCGCTGGTGGCCGCGGTTGCGCACAACGGCGGCGCGGCGCTGCTCCTGCTGCTGCTGGTCCGCCTCCACTACAATACAGGGCTCGCAGGGCTCACCATGCGGGCCGCCGGCACCCCCGCTGCCGTGCCGAACGCCGCCCGCGCCACATGAAAGACAAGACCCCTTCCGTGGTTACCGCTACCCACCCCCATTCGCTGGGCAAGTTGAGCCGGATACGGCACCTTGCCCGACAATACGCCGCCCTGACCAAGCCGCGCGTGACGCAGCTGGCCGTGTTCTGCGCCATCATCGGCATGTTCCTTGCCACGCCCGGCATGGTGCCGTGGCGCGTGCTGATCGGCGGCGCCGCCGGCATCTGGCTGCTGGCCGGTGCGGCCTTTGCCATCAATTGCCTGGTCGAGCAGAAGATCGACGCGCTGATGCGCCGCACCGCGTGGCGCCCGTCGGCCACCGGCGAGATCACCACGCCGCAGACCCTGGTGTTCTCCGCCATCCTGGGCGGCGCCGGCATGTGGCTGCTGCACGTCTACGCCAACGACCTGACGATGTGGCTGACCTTTGCCACCTTCCTCGGCTACGCGGTGGTCTACACCATCCTGCTCAAGCCGGCCACGCCGCAGAACATCGTCATCGGCGGACTGTCCGGGGCGATGCCGCCGGCGCTGGGCTGGGCCGCGGTGGCGGGCGAGGTGCCGGCCGAGGCCTGGTTCCTGGTGCTGATCATCTTCACCTGGACCCCGCCGCACTTCTGGGCACTGGCGCTGTACCGCCGCGCCGACTACGCCAAGTCCGGCCTGCCGATGCTGCCGGTCACGCACGGCGAGCGCTATACGCTGCTGCATATCCTGCTGTACACGCTGATCATGATCGCCGCGACGCTGCTGCCCTTTGTCTACGGCATGAGCGGCTATATCTACCTGGCGGCCGCGCTGGCGCTGGGCGCGGGTTTCCTGGCCTATGCCTGGAAGATGTACCGCAACTATTCAGACGAACTGGCGCAGCGCACCTTCCGCTTCTCGATCCTGTACCTGTCGCTGCTGTTTGCCGCGCTGCTGGTCGACCACTACTTCAAGTTCGTGCCCCAGGTCTGACCTGTGGCCCACCGGCTGCGGCATCTTGTCGCGGCCGGCGCAGCGTGGCGACACGATCGGCGATACTGCGTGATGTCGCCGCCCTCCGGTGCCGCCGTTTCCTCCCACCCCTGACCGGTTTCCGCCGCATGCCCCGCCTAAGCCCCGCCTCCGGCCTGTTCGCCGCCTTCCGCCGCTTTTCCCTGCTGGCCGCGCTTGCGCTGGCCGTGGCTGCCTGCGGGCAGCAGAAGGTCTCGTTCCGCAATGTCGACATCACCGGCGCGGCGGACTTCGGCAAGGACTTCTCGCTGACCGACCATCACGGCAAGGTGCGCACCATCGCCGACTTCAAGGGCAAGGCGGTGGTGATGTTCTTCGGCTACACCCACTGCCCGGACGTGTGCCCGACCACGATGGCCGAACTGAAGGCGGTGATGGAGAAACTGGGCCCGGACGCCGACCGCGTGCAGGTGCTGTTCGTCACGGTCGATCCGGAACGCGACACGCAGGCGCTGCTGGCCCAGTACGTGCCGGCCTTCGATGCGCGCTTCCTGGGGTTGCGCCCGGCCGACGAAGCCGCACTGCAGAAGGTGACCAAGGACTTCAAGGTGTTCTATGCCAAGGTGCCGGGCAGCTCCCCGAGCAACTACACGGTGGACCACTCCGCGGGCAGCTATGTGTTCGATCCGGAGGGCAAGCTGCGGCTGTTCATCCGCCACGGCCAGGGTCCGGATCCGATCGCGCACGACCTGAAACAGCTGCTGTCGTGATGTGAAAGGGAGGGAAGGGGTGCGGCATAACGTCGCACTTGTCCCCTCGCGGGCAACAAAAAGGCCGGTCCAGTGGACCGGCCTTTTGCATGGCTGGGGGAGCGGGTCAGGCGAACGCCTGCAGCGCCCCCTTCATCTTCTTCATGGCCGCGGCCTCGATCTGGCGGATGCGCTCGGCCGAGACGCCGAACTCGTCAGCCAGCTCATGCAGCGTGGAGCCGCCCGAGCCATCGTCCTCGACGTGCAGCCAGCGCGCCTCGATGATGCGGCGGCTGCGTTCGTCCAGCTTGGCCAACGCCTCTTCCAGACCCTCGACCTGCATGCGGTCGTGGCGCTTGGCTTCCAGCACGCGGGTGGGCTCGTTGTGGTTGTCCGCCAGGTAGGCGATGGGGGCGAATTCCTCTTCGCCGTCGTCGATCTGGCCTTCCAGCGCCAGGTCGCCGCCCGACAGGCGGGTTTCCATCTCCATCACTTCTTCGGGCTTGACGTTCAGCTCGCGCGCCACGGCCTCGACCTGCTCCGGCGTGAACGTGTGTGCGCCCTGCTTGTGGCTGCGCAGGTTGAAGAACAGCTTGCGCTGGGCCTTGGTGGTGGCCACCTTGACCATGCGCCAGTTCTTCAGCACGTATTCGTGGATCTCGGCCTTGATCCAGTGCATCGCGTACGACACCAGGCGCACGCCCTGGTCGGGGTCGAAGCGCTTGACCGCCTTCATCAGGCCGATATTGCCTTCCTGGATCAGGTCGGCGTGGGGCAGGCCGTAGCCCAGGTACTGGCGGGCAATCGACACCACCAGGCGCAGGTGGGACATCACCATCTGGCGGGCAGCATCAACGGAGTCGTGGTCGCGGAGCTCGCGCGCCAGGCGCTGCTCTTCCTCCGCGGTCAACAACGGAATCCGGTGGACAGCCTGGATATAGCTGTCGAGGTTGCCAACGGTGGCCGGGAAGGTCAGCGCAAAGCTGCCCGTGCTCCGGGGTGCCGTCGGCAGACGGTTATTCAGGGTTTGGTCGGCAGACAAGACTGCGTTCACTCAATGGCTCCTTTCGCATCCGGCGGTTCGGTTGCCGGTGTGCCGCGCCTCTTGGGTCGGCGGCACTGCAACACATATTAGCACTCAGGCCGGGTGAGTGCTAATTGGAGTCCCGATGGCCGTGATAGTTCCACTCGATTGCTCTTGCGGATAGCATAGCTACTTACCGCTTCGAGCGGCGGAAACGATACCCACGGTTCGGCGCACAGGATATTAGAGCGGCGCGGGGCACGGGGGTTCTGCCCGCTGCTGCAATGATTTGTTGCAGCAGCGGCTACACTCGACCCACCTGCGGCGCGCTGGCATCCTTGCGAGCCTCTCTCATTCCACCGGAGGAGTTATGTCTGCTATCGAACACTTGCTCAAGCCGCATGTGCGCGACCTGGGCGATTTTACCGTGCGCCGGCTGTTGCCCGCCGCCGCTACCCAGACCGTCGGGCCGTTTATTTTCTTCGACCATATGGGGCCGGTGCAGCTGCCGCCGGGCGCCGGCGCTGATGTGCGTCCGCATCCCCATATCGGGCTGGCCACGGTCACCTACCTGTTCGAGGGCGAGATCATCCACCGCGACAGCCTGGGCAGCGACCAAGCGATCCGCCCAGGCGACGTCAACTGGATGACCGCCGGGCGCGGCATCGTGCACTCGGAACGCTCGCCCGAGCATGTGCGCCCCGCCGGGGCCCGGCTGCACGGCATCCAGACCTGGGTGGCACTGCCGCAGGAGCATGAGGGTGCCGAGCCGTCGTTCTTCCACCATCCCGCTGCCACGCTGCCGCAGATCGAGCGGCCGGGCGTGCGCATGGTGGTGATTGCGGGCGATGCCTTTGGCCAGGTCTCTCCGGTCAAGGTCTTCAGCCGCACCCTGTATGTGGCGATCGAGCTGGATGCGGGCGCGAGCGTGGAGATCCCGGCCGAGCATGCCGAACGGGGCGTCTATCCGGTGGATGGCGCGGTGGCGCTCGACGGCGAGCCGCTGCCGGCCGAGCATATGGTGGTGCTCACGCCGGGCCAGCCCGCGACGCTGACGGCCACGGCGCCGTCGCGCGTGATGCTGCTGGGCGGCGACCCGACCGACGGGCACCGCTTTATCTACTGGAATTTCGTTGCCAGCAGCAAGGTGGCGATCGAGGCTGCCGCCCAGCGCTGGGAGGACGATCAGTTCCCGCACGTGCCGGGCGAGACCGAGCGCATCCCGCTGCCTCCGCGCAAGGCCTGACAGCGGTCCCGGGGCTGGCTCAGACCGGGCTGGCCCAGGTCACGTGGGTGCCTTGCCGCAGGCATTCGCGGATGGCATCGACCTGGATCGCGATCGGTGCCGGCACCGGCACCGCGCCGTCCAGCACGCGCCGGATCCAGGCCACGGTCTGGCCGGCGTCGCTGCCGGGCGGCAGTTCAGGTACTTCGGCCAGTGAACCCACGGCCGGATCGACCAGCGTCTGCTGGTGCCCCTCATGCAGCCAGTCGATGCGACTGGTGCGGCGCGCATCGGCCACCACTTCGCCCTCGGTGCCGCGTGCCAGCAGCACGTTGGCGGGCTCATGCGAGAAGTAGTCGGTCAGCGTCTCGCGGTATTCGGGGTGGGTGTAGCTGTACAGGCGCAACCCTTCCGCGGGCGAATGCTCGCCCACCGGCTGCAGCATCTTGGCCACCGTATGCGCCGAATTGCGCAGGCCGATCACGGTGCGCCGCTCCAGCAGCTGCGACAGCCCGGGCGACAGCACATCCACCGGCAACACCGCGAGCGGCCCGAGGTCGCTGCCCTCGCGCAGCCGTGCCGAGGCCTCGTCGGTCGTCGCGCACAAGGGCACGCCCAGGGCCTCGAACAGCGTCATGCTAGTCACGCGGCCATTGAACAGGCGCGTGCCGTGCACCAGCACGGGGACATCTTCGCGCGCCAGCAGCAGCGCCAGCAGCGGCACCAGGTTGGGTTGCTTGCGCGCGCCATTGTAGCTGGGGATCACCACCACCTGCCGGTCAGGCGGCGCCAGCAGCGGCTGGCAGTGCGCATGGGCGGCTTCCAGCATGCCCGCCAGCTCGTGCGGGGCCTCGCCCTTGATGCGGTAGGCCATCAGGATGGCGCCAAGCTCCAGGTCGGAGACGCGCCCGGCCAGCATGGCGTCGAACAGGGCCTGCGCGTCTTCGCGGGGCAGCGCGCGCGCGCCGTTGACGCCGCGGCCGATCTCCTTGATATAGCGGGCAGCAGGGAAGGACGTGGCTGGCGTGGTCATGGCGGCGTGGGGGTAGTCTGTTCTGGGTTCATGATAGCGGAGCCAGGCCGCCGCGCCCACCGCCGCCGGTCACCGCGCATCGCCTCCTGAGGAAACTACGCGGCTTCCTGCAGCGCCGGGTTGCGCTGCTTGCGGTAGAGGAAGTCCAGCACCGCGGTGCGGCAGGCGTGATAGGCCTTGTCGTCGGCCAGCGCGACGCGGTCGCGCGGGCGCGGCAGGCCCACCTTCAGGATCTCGCCGATGGTGGCGGCCGGGCCATTGGTCATCATCACGATGCGGTCGGCCAGCAGCACGGCCTCGTCGACGTCGTGGGTCACCATCACCACCGTGCTGCGAGTGCGCGCCACGATCTTGATCAGCTCGTCCTGCAGGTGCGCGCGCGTGAGCGCATCGAGCGCGCCGAAGGGCTCGTCCATCAGCAGCACCTTGGGCGCCATCGCCAGCGCGCGGGCAATGCCCACGCGCTGCTTCATGCCGCCGGAGATTTCATGCGGGTACTTGTTCTCGGCGTGCGTCAGGCCCACCAGCGCCAGCGTGTCATGCGTGCGCGCCTTGAGCTGCGGCTTGCTCTCGTTGGCGGCGAAGACGCGCTCCACGCCCAGGTAGACGTTCTCGAAGCACGTCAGCCACGGCAGCAGCGAATGGTTCTGGAACACCACCGCGCGCTCTGGCCCCGGCCCGGCGATCTCGCGCCCGGCGCAGATCAGCGCGCCGGTGGTGGGCGTGGCCAGTCCCGCGACCAGGTTCAGCAGTGTGGACTTGCCGCAGCCGGAATGGCCGATCAGCGTGATGAACTCGCCCTCGGCGATCTGCAGGTTGATATCGCGCAGGGCGACGAACGGGCCCTTGCGGGTCTTGAAGGTCTGGCCGACGTTTTCGATGCTGACGAACTTGTCCATGGCGATTCTCCCCGCGTATCAGTTGGTGCCGTAGCTGAAGCGCCGGGCCAGCGCCAGCAGCGCGTGCTCGAGCAGCAGCCCGATGATGCCGATCACGAAGATCGCGATCACGATGTGCTCGACCTTCAGGTTGTTCCATTCGTCCCACAGCCAGAAGCCGATGCCGGTGCCGCCGGTCAGCATCTCGGCCGCGACAATCACCAGCCACGCGGTGCCGATCGACAGCCGCACGCCGGTCAGCATGTAGGGCAGCACTGCGGGGAACAGCACCCGCGTGAATACCTTCCATTCCGACAGGTCCAGCACGCGCGCCACGTTCAGGTAGTCCTGCGGCACGCGCGTGACGCCCACCGCGGTGTTGATCACCATCGGCCAGATTGAGCAGATAAAGATCGCCCAGATCGCGGCCGGGTTGGCGGCCTTGAACAGCAGCAGGCCGATCGGCAGCCACGCCAGCGGCGAGACCGGGCGCAGCAGGCTGATCACCGGCGCGGTCATCGCGTTCAGGAAGGCAAAGCGCCCGATCAGGAAGCCGGCCGGGATGCCGACCAGCGCGGCCAGGCCGAAGCCCGCCGCGACGCGCGCCAGCGATGCCAGCACGTTCCAGCCGATGCCCTGGTCATTGGGCCCGTTGCGGTAGAACGGGTCGGCAAACAGCGGCACCGCGGCGTTCCATGTGGCCTGCGGCGTGGGGATGGCCGGGATCATCGTGGCGATGCCGTGCCAGGCCAGCACGAACAGGGCAAAACCCAGTACCGGCGGCACGGCCTTGAGCACCAGCGCGGCGACCGCTTCGCGGCGTTGCGCACGCCGGGCCTGCGCGGCGATTTCCTGCTCGCGCCGGCGCGCCCGCTCCTTGGTGTCGGGGTCGGCGCTGGCGGCTACAGTTGCACCATCGGGCGTAGTGTGGGCTATGGCATTCACGTCTGGCTCCTTTCGTCAGGGGCACTGCGGATCAGTGGGGGAAGGCTTGCGTCAGGCCTTGATCTTGAAACCGTCGGCGTAGGCCTTGGGGTCCTTGCCGTCCCAGACCACGCCGTCGATCAGCTTGGCGCTGCGCATGTCGCTCTTGGGCAGCGGCACCTGGGCGGCGGCGGCGGCCTGCTTGTAGACGTCGATGCGGTTGACCTGCCTGGCCACGGCGAGATAGTCCGGATGTTCCTTCAGCAGGCCCCAGCGCTTGTGCTGGGTCAGGAACCACATGCCGTCGGACAGGTACGGGTAGTTGGCGCTGCCGTCCTGGTAGAACTTCATCGCGTCGGGGTCGTCCCAGGTCTTGCCCAGGCCGTTGGTGTAGCGGCCCAGCATGCGGTCCAGGATGATGTCCATGTCGGTGTTGACGTAGGACTTGGCGGCGATGGTCTCGGCGGTCTTGCGGCGGTTGGAGGCCGACGCATCGATGAACTTCGATGCCTCCAGCACCGCGGCCACCATCGCGCGCGCGGTGTTGGGGTATTTCTGCACGAATTCGGCGGTGGTGCCCAGGGTCTTTTCGGGGTGGCTCTTCCAGATGGCCTGCGTGGTCTCGGCGGTGAAGCCGATCTTGTCGGCGATGGCGCGCGCGCCCCAGGGCTCGCCCACGCAGAAGCCGTCCATATTGCCCACGCGCATATTGGCCACCATCTGCGGCGGCGGCACCGTGATCGCCTTGGCGTCCTGCATCGGGTTGATGCCGTTGGCTGCCAGCCAGTAGTACAGCCACATCGCATGCGTGCCGGTGGGGAAGGTCTGGGCGAAGGTGTAGTCGCGCTTCTCCTTCATCATCAGCGCCTTCAGGCTGGCGCCGTCCTTCACGCCTTTCTCGGCGAGCTTGGACGACAGCGTGATGGCCTGGCCGTTGTGGTTCAGGTTCATCAGCACGGCCATGTCTTTTTTCGGACCGCCGATGCCCAGCTGCACGCCGTAGATCAGGCCATACAGCACGTGCGCCGCGTCCAGCTCGCCGTTGACCAGCTTGTCGCGCACGCCGGCCCACGAGGCTTCCTTGGTCGGCGTGATCTTGATGCCGTATTTCTTGTCCAGCCCGAGCGTGGCGGCCATCACCACCGAGGCGCAGTCGGTCAGCGGGATAAAGCCGATGCGCACATCGGTCTTCTCGGGCGCATCCGAGCCCGCAGCCCACGCACCGGCGCGCACCAGCGGATCGACCAGCGTCATCACGCTGGCGCCGGCGATGGTGGCCAGCACGCGGCGGCGGCCGCTGCTGGCCGGGACGGCGTCGGCAGCCGCGTCGGAAACGTGGACGGCTGCGTGCAGCGGCTTGGCAATCCTGAGGCGAGAGGGCATTGCATGGCTCCAAGAAAAAAGGCGTCCCTGCCGCGACCGGCTTCGCCAGAAGACCGGTGCGGCGCAGGGACGCCGTTGTCCGTGGCGTGACGCAGCCCGCGTTGGCCGTGTCCGCCGAAATGGTTGGTCGGCCGCCGTTGGCCGATACCTGCATAACGCAAGGCGTATGCCAGCCTGTGCAGTGCAGCATTCGAGGGCGGATTTGTGACGGATCGGGAGGGAATGGTCGGATGCGGTGCGCGCGCGGTCGCCGCTGCCACATTCGGGGGAGCCGGGGAGGGAGGTGACGCCGCGCGGCAGCGCCAGGAGCGTGCATTGCACCAGTCGCGTGCGGCAGCGCACCACGACTGGCAGGCGGAAGCGGCTCAGCCCATCACGTCGATCACGCGCTGGGCCGCGTCCACCAGCTTCAGGCCGCGCTCCATCGCCATGCTGCGCAGGCGCTTGTAGGCCTCGTCCTCGCTGAGGCCGCGCGCCTGCATCAGCAGCCCCTTGGCGCGCTCGACCACCTTGCGCTCGGCCAGCTTGAGCCGGGTGGCATCGAGCTCGGCGCGTAGCTGCTGGTCCAGTTCAAAGCGAGCGTAGGCCACGTCGAGCACGGTCTTGACGCGCTCGGCGCGCAGGCCGTCGACGATATAGGCGGTGATCCCCGCCGTCAGCGCTGCCTTGATGCGCTGGCTGTCGTCGTTATCGGTGAACAGCACGATCGGGCGCGGCGCATGCTGGGTCGAGACGCAGACATGCTCGATGGTGTCGCGCGCGGCGGATTCGGACGCGATGATCAGCATGTCGGGCTGGGTGGCCGTGATCACATCCGGCAGGCGCAGGTCGGCATCGACGATCTGGATCTCGGTAAAGCCCGCGCTGACCAGCCCGCCGCGGATGATCTCGACGTTTAGCGGGTCGGCGTCATGCGGGTCCCGCACGAGCAGGATCCGCAACACCCGGCCGCCGGCAGTCGGCGGGGCAGGTGCGGCGGGGGTGGGCGATGGGGGCGGGTGGCGTCGTGTCATGGCTAGGCTCTGTTGCAGTGCGCCATGCAAGATTCGCGCCGGGTAAGTATCCGGTCACCTGCGCCAGTCCGGTGCGGTGGCGCTGCGAGGATGCCTGGATTCATTGTATGCGGTCGTACGCAGAGCCAACTCTCGCGGTGTATCCTGTTGCCCTGCTGCGCCGGGCGCGTCTGCTGGCGACGCCGCGAGTGGCTGCATCCCGCAACCCCGCATCCCTGCGCCGCAGCACTGATCAGAACAAATCTGGAGAGATGCATGACCGAATTCGTGTTCGCCCCGCCCGCGCCCGTTGGCGTGCCGGTGCGCGGCAGCAACGCTAGCTTCCCGGTCCGGCGCGTGTACTGCGTCGGCCGCAACTATGCTGCCCACGCCCGTGAAATGGGCTCGGACCCCGACCGCGAGCCGCCGTTCTTCTTCTGCAAGCCGTCCGATGCGGTCAGCTATGTCGCCGACGGCACCGAAGGCGCCTTCCCGTACCCGCCGGGCACCAGCAACTGCCACTATGAAGTGGAGCTGGTGGTGGCGATCGGCAAGGGCGGCCGCGACATCCCGGTCGACCAGGCGGCCGGCCACGTGTTCGGCTACGCCGTGGGCCTGGACATGACCCGCCGCGACCTGCAGAACGAATCGAAGAAAACCGGCCGCCCCTGGGAGACCGGCAAGGCCTTCGACCAGTCCGCGCCGATCGGCCCGATCGTGCCGGTGTCGGCCATCGGCCATCCAGAGAAGGGCGCAGTGACGCTGGCGGTCAACGGCGTGGAAAAGCAGCGCGGCGACCTGTCCGACCTGATCTGGTCGGTGCCGGAGATGGTGTCGTACCTGTCGAAGCTGTTCGAGCTGCAGCCGGGCGACCTGATCTTCAGCGGCACGCCCGAAGGCGTGGGCCCCGTGGTCAAGGGCGATGTCATGCACTGCCACGTCGGCGGCGTGGGCGATCTCACCATCAAGGTAGTCTGATCCGATGCTCAAGCTTTACAGCTATTTCCGCAGCTCGGCCTCGTTCCGCGTGCGCATTGCGCTGGAGCTCAAGGGGCTGTCCTATGACTATGTGCCGGTGCACCTGCTCAAGGAAGGCGGCCAGCAGCTCAAGCCGGAATTCCGCGCCGTGAACCCTGACGGCCTGGTGCCGGCGTTCGTCGACGGCGAGCACGTGCTGCAGCAATCGCTGGCCATCGTCGAGTACCTGGACGAGATCCACCCCGAGCCGAAGTTGCTGCCCGGCACGGCGCTGGACCGCGCCTATGTGCGCGGACTGGCCCAGGAGATCGCGTGCGAGATCCACCCGCTGAACAACCTGCGCGTGCTGAAGTACCTGAAGCACACCGTGGGCGTGACCGACGAGGTCAAGGACGCGTGGTACCACCACTGGATCGAGCTGGGCTTTGCGTCGCTGCAGACCAACCTGGAGCGCGGCGGCAAGGCCGGGCGCTTCTGTTTTGGCGATACGCCCACGCTGGCCGATATCTGCCTGGTGCCGCAGGTGTTCAACGCGCAGCGCTTCAATATCGACCTGGCCCGCTACCCGGCGATCGCCAGGATCTATGAAACCTGCATGGAGCTGCCTGCCTTCCAGAAGGCGCAGCCGAAGTCGCAGCCCGACGCGGAATAAGCGTTCGCAGGCCTGCAAGGCAAAACGCCCCGGCACTGCCGGGGCGTTTTGCTTGGCGCAGGTTGCCGGGCCTTATCCCAGCAGCGCGTCGGCGAACTCGTCCGCCTTGAACGGTTGCAGGTCTTCCACTTTCTCGCCCACGCCGATGAAGTAGACCGGCACCGGGCGCTGGCGCGCGATCGCCGCCAGGATGCCGCCCTTGGCGGTGCCGTCGAGCTTGGTTACGATCAGCCCGGTCAGGCCCAGCGCGTCGTCGAAGGCCCGGGTTTGCTGCAGGGCGTTCTGGCCGGTATTGGCGTCGATCACCAGCAGCACCTCGTGCGGCGCGCTCGGCATAGCCTTGCTGATCACGCGCTTGACCTTCTTGAGCTCTTCCATCAGGTGCAGCTGCGTCGGCAGGCGGCCGGCGGTGTCGGCCATGACGATGTCGATGCCGCGCGCCTTGGCCGCATTGACGGCGTCGAAGATCACCGCCGCCGGGTCGCCGCTTTCCTGCGCCACCACGGTGACGTTGTTGCGCTCGCCCCAGATCGTCAGCTGCTCGCGCGCGGCGGCGCGGAAGGTGTCGCCGGCGGCCAGCAGCACCTTCTGGTCATAGCGCTGGAAGTGCTTGCACAGCTTGCCGATGCTGGTGGTCTTGCCGGCGCCGTTGACGCCCGCGATCATCATCACCATTGGCTGCTCGCGGCCCAGCGCCATGGTCTTTTCCAGCGGGCGCAGCAGCTGGGTCAGCAGCTCGCGCAGTGCCGCCTTGACGCCTTCAGCGGTCTCGATGCGCTCGGCCTTGACGCGCTTGCGCAGCTCGCCCAGCAGGTACTCGGTGGCTTCGACGCCGGCATCGGCCATCAGCAGCGCGGTTTCCAGTTCTTCGAACAGGGCCTCGTCGACCTTGACGCCGACGAACAGCGTGCCGATGTTGCGGCTGGTCTTGGACAGGCCGGTACGCAGCCGATGCATCCAGCCCAGCTTCGCTTCAGCGGTCTGGGCGGGCGGCGGGACCAGCTCGAGCGCTTCGGCCGGTGCGGGCGCCGGCACGGGGACCGGGGCTGCCACGGGCGCTGGGGCAGGGGGTGGCACTTGCGCTGGGACCGGTGCCGGTGCGGGCGCAGGGACTGGCGCAGGCGTGGGGGCCGGTGCCGGCACAGGGGCGGGGACCTCGACCGGAGCGGGGGCCGGGGCTGGCGCCTCGACGGGCGCGGGCTCGGCCTTGCGCTTCTTCCAGAAACTAAACATTGGGGAATGGAGTCAATACCGGGGGCGATACCCTGGCGGCAGCCAATGCCAGCAGGCAACCGGTTATAAATCAATGGGTTACGCAGGTGTCGCGATGGCTGGGGAGAAACCGTTGTGGTCCCGGCCGGCGATTGCGTATAGTTCGCTACATGGCAGATTCATGCGCGCAGTCTTGCGCACGTGAGTCGATCGGCAAAATTCTAGCAGACGGGGTCGCATGAACCATTGCGCTGTCCTGACCGCTGCGGGCGCACAAGGCACCAAAGCCTGCGTCCAAACGCGCATCCAACGCCTCTCACAACCTTCCAATCCGCTTCCTGCCCGCGCCGCGCGTCTTGCGCGGCGTGTCATTCCCACGCTGCTGCTGGCCTTGCTGCCCTGGTCGATGCCGGCGGGGGCGCAGGAAGCCGTGCCCTCGCCGAGGCCCGGCACGCAGACCGCCCTGGCCGGCGCGACCGCGCAGGGCACGACTGAATACCGCCTGTCCAACGGGCTGCGGCTGATCGTCAAGGAAGACCACCGCGCGCCCACGGTGGCGCACCAGATCTGGTACCGCGTGGGCGGCATCGATGAGGTCAGCGGCACCACCGGCGTGGCGCACATGCTCGAGCACATGATGTTCAAGGGCACGCCCAAAGTTGGCGTGGGCGAGTTCTCCAAGCAGGTGGCCGCGCTGGGCGGGCGTGAGAACGCCATGACCAACCGCGACTTCACCATGTACTACCAGCAGATCGGCAAGCAGTACCTGCCGAGGATGATGGAGCTGGAGGCCGACCGCATGGCCAACCTCATCATCACCAAGGACGAGTTCGAACGCGAGATGAAAGTGGTGATGGAAGAACGCCGCCTGCGCACCGACGACTCCGCGCGCGGCACCGTCTATGAGCAGCTGCTGGCCACGGTCTACACCGCCGCCGCGTACCGCCACCCGGTGATCGGCTGGATGGACGACCTGGTCAATATGCGCGTGGATGACGTCAAGGAGTGGTACCGGCACTGGTACGTGCCCAACAACGCCATGGTGATTGTCACCGGCGACGTCAAGGCCGAGGAAGTGCGCGCCCTGGCCGAGCGCTACTACGGCAAGGTCAAGCCGCGCACGCTGCCGCTGCGCAAGGACCAGGAAGAGCCGGCGCAAAAGGGCATCAAGCGCATCTGGGTCAAGGCGCCGGCCGAGAACCAGTACATGGTGATGGCCTACAAGGTGCCGCGCCTGCGCGATATCGAGAAGGACGTCGACCCCTACGCGCTTGAGGTGCTGTCGGCCGTGCTCAACGGCTACGACAACGCACGCCTGACGCGTGAACTGGTGCGCGAGCAGCGCCTGGCCGACGACGTCAACGTCGGCTACGACAGCATCAACCGCGGCGAGTCGCTGTTCGTACTCGACGGCACGCCGGCCACAGGCCACAACACCGACGAGATCGAGCGCGCGCTGCGCGCCGAGGTCCAGCGCATCGCCAAGGAAGGCGTGTCGCCGGAAGAGCTCAAGCGCGTCAAGGCGCAGGTGGTGGCCGGCCAGATCTACAAGCGTGATTCGGTGTTCGGGCAGGGCATGGAAATCGGCGTGTCCGAGATCTCGGATATCTCCTGGCGCCAGATCGACCGCATGCTCGACAAGATCAAGGCCGTCACGCCGGCGCAGGTGCAGGCCGTCGCCGCGAAGTATTTCAACGACGACAACCTGACCGTGGCCACGCTGGTGCCGCAGCCGATCGATCCAAACAAGCCCAAGCCCCAGGCCCCGTCGGGCCTGCGCCACTGAGGAAAGGCGATGACTCAGTACGTCACCACCCCGCAGCGTGCGCTGCGCAAACTGGCCGGCGCCGCATTGGGCGCCGTCGTCCTGCTGGCCGCCCAACTGGCGCAGGCCGCGATCCCGATCGAGCACTGGACCGCGTCCACCGGCGCCAAGGTGTTCTTCGTGCACAGCCCGTCGATCCCGATGCTCGACGTCAATATCGACTTCGACGCCGGCAGCCGCTATGACCCGCCGGGCAAGGCCGGGCTGGCCACGCTGACCGCCGCGCTGCTGGACAAGGGCGCCGCGGCGCTGGAGGGCCAGCCGGCGCGCGATGAAGCGAAGATCGCCGATGGCTTTGCCGATACCGGTGCCGCCTTTGGCGGCGCTGCCGGCGGCGACCGCGGCGGCATCGGGCTGCGCACGCTGACCGAGCAGCCGGAGCTGGACCAGTCAGTCGCGCTGGCCGCGCAGCTGATCAAGGCACCGACCTACCCGGACGCCGTGGTCGGGCGCGAGAAGCAGCGCCTGATCACCGCCATCCGCGAAGCCGACGCCAAGCCCGGCGTAATCGCCGACAAGGCGCTGGCCAAGGCCATGTATCCCGACCACCCCTACGGCGTGGCCGCGACGCCGGACAGCGTGGCGTCGATCACACGCGACGACATCGTCAGGTTCTGGCGCGACAACTACGGCGCGCAGCGCGCCGTGGTGACGCTGATCGGCGCGGTCGACCGCAAGCAGGCCGAAGCCATTGCCGAGCAGCTCACGCGCGGGCTGCCGCCCGGCAGCGCGGCGCCGGCCATGCCGCAGGTGCGCCTGAACATCGCCCCGAGCGAGCAGCGCATGCCGCATCCGGCACAGCAGTCCAGCGTGGCCATCGGCCAGCCGGCCATTGCCCGCGGCGACCCCGATTACTTCGCGCTGCTGGTGGGCAACTACGTGCTGGGCGGCGGCGGCTTCAGCTCGCGCCTGACTGACGAGGTGCGCGAGAAGCGCGGCCTGACCTACGGCGTGGACAGCTACTTCGCGCCGTCCAAGCAGCCGGGTCCGTTCGGCATCAGCCTGCAGACCAAGAAGGCGCAGACCGACGAAGCGCTGGCGCTGGTGCGCCAGGTGCTGGCGCGCTTTGTCGCCGAGGGCCCGACCGAGAAAGAGCTGCGCGCGGCCAAGGACAACCTCATCAACGGTTTCCCGCTGCGCATCGACAACAACCGCAAGCTGCTGACCAACGTCGCCAATATCGGCTGGTACGGGCTGCCGCTGGATTACCTGGACACCTGGACCGCCCAGATTGGCAAGGTCACGCGCGAGCAGGTCAGGGCCGCTTTCCAGCGTCATGTGCGCCCGGACAATATGGCGACGGTGATCGTCGGCGGCCCGGTGGCAGCGCCTGCGACCGCCGCCAGGCAGTGATGCCGGCACCGCTTGGGCCCGTCATGCGCGCCGGGGCTCCGGCGCGTGCGGCGAACCGGCCCGCAGGCTCTACAATCACGGGATGAATTCGCGTTCCCGATTGCCGACGCCCGCCACCGGCGGGCGACCCGCCTCTCCTGCCGCTGCCAGCGGCGGGCGTTCCCCCGTTTCCGCGGCGCCACGCCAGGCACCGCGCCAGGCACCACGCCAGGAACCGTCCCAGGTCCGCATCATCGGCGGCCGCTGGAAGCGCACCTTGCTGCCCGTTCCCGACGCCCAGGGCCTGCGCCCCACGCCCGACCGCGTGCGCGAGACGCTCTTCAACTGGCTCGGCCAGGACCTGTCCGGGCTGGAATGCCTGGACCTGTTCGCCGGCTCCGGCGCGCTCGGCTTCGAGGCCGCCTCGCGCGGTGCCGCCGCGGTCACGCTGGTCGAGTCCAATGCGCGCGTGGCCAAGCAGCTGCGCGACAACCAGTACCGGCTCGACGCGGCCCAGGTGCGCGTGATGCAGGGCGATGCCTTTGCCATTGCCGCGCAGCTGCCCGATGCCAGCTTCGACGTGGTTTTCCTGGATCCGCCCTTTGCCGAGGACTGGATCGGGCCGGCGCTGGAGCATGCGGCGCGGCTGTCGCGGCCCGGCGGCGCAGTCTATGTCGAGACCGACCATGCGCTGACCGGTGCCGACGCGCCGGTGCCGGCATCGCTTGAAATCGTGCGCCACGCGCGCGCCGGCGCGGTGCATTTCCACCTGCTGCAGCATCGCGTGCCGGGCAACGGCGCGGCCTGATGCACCAGGCTGGGGCGATTGTCGGGGTAGGCCTGTTCCGCAATGAGGAAGGTCCCCTTCCTCAATAGGAAACGGGTTCTTAGCTGCGCTGCGGCAAAACGGTGCGCCGGGCGACTTCCAAGTGGCGCATTTGGGGTTACACTACGCCGCTGTCACAACGCTCGCGACGCAGCACCCACGCCGGTCCGGCCGGCGCAAGAGGCGGCCCACGGCCGGCAGCGGGCAGATCAAGGAGGAAGTATGGTCATCGCGGTCTATCCCGGCACGTTCGATCCAATGACCCGGGGACACGAGGATCTGGTCCGCCGTGCGTCGAACATCTTCGACGAACTGGTGGTGGGCGTGGCGCACAGCCCCAACAAGCGCCCGTTCTTTTCGCTCGAAGAGCGCATCGGCATTGCCCGTGAAGTGCTCGGGCATTATCCCAATGTGCGCGTCGAAGGCTTTTCCGGCCTGCTCAAGGACTTTGTGCGCAACAACAATGCGCGCGTGATCGTGCGTGGCCTGCGCGCGGTGTCCGACTTCGAGTACGAATTCCAGATGGCAGGCATGAACCGCTACCTGCTGCCCGACGTGGAAACCATGTTCCTGACGCCGTCGGACCAGTACCAGTTCATCTCCGGCACCTTTGTGCGCGAGATCGCGGTGCTGGGCGGCGACGTCAGCAAGTTCGTGTTCCCGTCGGTGGAACGCTGGCTGCAAGAGAAAATCGGCAAACCGGAATAAAATAGCAGACTCAGATACGTCGAGTCGCGGCCAGTCGGGCGCGGGCGTGTCCGCAGGAAGGAAACACCATGGCGCTGATGATCACTGACGACTGCATCAACTGCGACGTTTGTGAGCCCGAGTGCCCGAACGAAGCCATTTCGATGGGGCCCGAGATCTATGAAATCGACCCCAACAAGTGCACCGAGTGTGTCGGGCACTTCGACGAGCCGCAATGCCAGCAGGTCTGCCCGGTCGCCTGTATCCCCAAGGATCCGAACCGCGTCGAAACGCATGAGGTCCTGATGCAGCGCTACCGGCTGCTGACGGCCGCAAAGCACGCCGCCTGACCCGCAGCTTCAGCCAGGCAAAAAAAGCCCCCGGCACCGCAAGGTGACGGGGGTTTAACTTTTCCCCAGTTACTGCTGCTACTACCTACAACACTGCGCGGTCACGCACCCATCGGCTTGCCGTCGCTACGGCGCACCACGATGGTGGACGAGCGCGGCGGCTTGGCCGCGTCCGGCCACTTGCCGGTGGGATGCTGGATATTGATGAAGCAGGTGGTCAGGTCCGGCGTGTAGGCAATGCCGGTGATCTCGCAGCCGGTCGGGCCCGCCAGGAAGCGCCGGGACTGACCCGTCGGCGAGATGTAGTACATGCTGTTGTTGCCGAACGTGCCGGTATAGGTGGCGCTGGTGCTGGAATCGGTCTGCACCCACAGGCGGCCCTTGGGGTCGACGCGCAGGCCGTCCGGGCTGGAGAAGGTGTCGCCGTTGATATTGCCCTTCAGGTTGTCGGTGGCCAGCGACGGGTCGCCTGCCTGCAGCAGGATGCTCCACGTGAAGGTCGTGGCCAGCGGCGAATTGCCGGCTTCGTTCCACTTGACGATATGGCCGTGCAGGTTGTTCTTGCGCGGGTTGGCGGCGTCGGTCTGCTGGCGGCCGCTGTTGTTGGTCAGCGTGCAGTAGAGCGTCTTGTCCGGTGCGGCCGTGATCCACTCGGGGCGGTCCATCAGCGTGCCGCCGGCCGCGCGCGCGGCCGATTTGGTGTTGATCAGCACATCGGCCTGGCTGGTGAAGTCGACCGTGCTCGGCGCCGGCGAGACCGCCGACTGGGTCCAGTTGCCCGGGTCCGATGCGCCGACGGTCAGGCCGTTCTTGCCCTGCGTCAGCTCGATCCACTGGCCGCTGCCGTCGGCATTGAACCTGGCAACGTAAAGCGTGCCGCTGTCCAGCAGGTTGGCATTGGCGGCGCGGTTGTTCGGATCGAAGGCCTTGCTCGGGATGAATTTGTAGATGCAGCCCGGCGTGCCGTCATCGCCCATATAGAAGGCGACGTTGTTGCCGGCGTCGGTCAGGAAGGCGACGTTCTCATGGTCGAAACGGCCCATCGCCGTGCGCTTGGCCGGCGCGCCCAGCGTGCCGTACGGGTCGATCTCGACCACCCAGCCGTAGCCGTTCTCGGCCTGGGTCGGGTCGATGTAGTTGTCCGTGCTTTCTTCGCAGGTCAGGTAGGTGCCCCACGGCGTGTAGCCGCTCGAGCAGTTGTTGAGCATGCCGACCACGGTCGAGCCCACCACCGAGGCGGCCGGGCCGCCCACGCGGTACAGCGTGTTGCCGGTGTAGCGCTTGTTGTAGATCGAGTCGCGCTTGACCTGCCACTTGCCGCTGACGGCCAGTTCGACTTCGATCACCGAGATGCCCACCGCCGACAGGGCGATGCGCTTTTGCTCCGCGCTTGCGGTGGCGGCGTTGTAGGCGGTCGGGAACAGGATGTTGTAGTCCGGCAGTTCGTGGTTGATCGCGAGCAGGCCGCCCTTCTGCGGATCGACGCCCGGCAGCGCGAAGTAGTGCATGCCGTCGTGGTTGCCTCCGGCCTGGCGCTCGGTTTCGGCCGAGGACTGGAAGGCGCCGGCATAGCCGGTGGCGCCGGCTTCGACCGGGTCGCCGGCGGAGAACAGCACGTCGACGCTGTAGCCGTTGGGCACTACCACGGTATCGGCGGTCGACTTGGCGATCGGCTCGAAGGTGACGTCGTAGCTCGGGGCGACCGCGGCGGGCGCGGGGGCCGGAGCGGGTGCGGGCGCGGGGGCCGGTGCCGGTGCCGGTGCGGGATCGTCATCGCCGCCACAGGCGGCCAGCAGGCCGCTGCCGAACGCCGAGGCCAGCGACAGGCCCAGGCCGCCGCGCAGCACCCGGCGGCGGGCCGGATTGGCGGCTACGATGTCTTCAAGCATCTGGCCGGGCACTTCAACGTCGGGCTTGGCAGCGCGGCTGGCGGCTCGTGCTTCATCGGTCAGGTACGACATGGGCTTCCTCCTGTGGGTTGTCATGCGCATCGGCCACCATGCGATACCGATGCGATTGGAAACCACGGAATGTATGTGCCGCCCATGGCACTTTGATGACATATTGTCTGCAACAGCAGTCTTGGGCTGCCAAATGACGACGGGCCGCAGATGCGGCCCGTTTTCATGCTGTTGTCGCAGGGATGTGCGTATTTGTCAGCGCGTGGTGTGCAGCTGCGCCATGGCGCGTTCGGCATCGCCGCGCGCCAGCAGGCCGAGCGGGTCGATGCAGCGGTCGATGGCGGCATCGATGGCTTCCTGCTCCTCGCGCCGCGGCGGTTTGAGCACGAAGTTGACCACGTCCTCGCGGCCCGCGCCGGCGCCGCCGGGCGCGTTGCGCGGATGGCCCACGCCCAGGCGCAGGCGCCAGTAGTCCTGCGTGGACAGGTGGGCCGAGATGTCCTTGAGCCCGTTGTGGCCGCCCGCGCCGCCGCCGCGCTTGAGCTTGGCCGCGCCCGCCGGCAGGTCCATCTCGTCGTGCGCGACCACGATCTCGTCGGGGAGGACCTTGTAGAAGCGCGCGAGCGACACCACGGCCAGCCCGGAGCGGTTCATGAAGGTCGACGGCTTGAGCAGCCAGATATCCTGGTCCCACAGCCGCGCACGCGCGGCCAGGCCGTGGAAGCGGCCCTCCACGCGCATCGTGGCGCCGCCCATGCGGGCCAGCTGGTCCACCAGCCAGAAGCCGGCGTTGTGTCGGGTGGCCTCGTACTCCGCACCGGGATTGCCGAGGCCGACGATGAGCTTGATCATGCGTTTGACTGGGTCGTTGGCGCGCAAGGCTGCGCCACAAGCGCCAAGGATACCGAAAAACCGGCAGACGGCTGCCGGGCGAAAAAAAACCGCCGCAAGAAGCGGCGGTTTCTTCGTGGCGCGGCCGGCAGGCCGCAACCGCTGCTGCAGCTTAGGCAGCCGGCGTTTCGCCAGCGGCTTCGCCACCTTCGGCAGCTTCCGACACGGCACCAGCCGGTTGCGAGATGCTGGCGATAGCCGGGTTGTCGTCACCGTGGGTGATCACGGTCACGCCCTTCGGCAGCTTGATGTCCGACAGGTGGACGGTCTGGTTCAGCTCGGCGGCGGCCAGGTCCACTTCGATGAACTCAGGCAGGTCGGCCGGCAGGCACGACACTTCCAGGTCGTTCACGATGTGGTTGACGATGCCGTGGCCCAGCTTCACGCCAGGAGCGGTTTCCTGGTTCATGAAGTGCAGGGGCACCTTGACGTGGATCTTGTCGTTGGCCGACACGCGCTGGAAATCGACGTGCAGCACCAGCGGCTTGAACGGGTGCATCTGGAATGCGCGCAGCAGGGCCTGTTCCGACTTGCCAGCGACTTCCAGTTCCAGGATCGACGAGTGGAACGCTTCCTTCTTCAGGGCGTGCCACAGCGCGTTGTGATCCAGTTCGATCATCTTCGGTTCGGCGGCGCCGCCGTAGATGATGCCGGGGGTCTTGCCCGAATTGCGCAGGCGGCGGCTCGCACCCGTTCCCTGTACGCTACGCTCGAAAGCGACAACTTTCATGATGACTCCAAATGTAAGAAGGCTGTCCGCGACCAGACAGCCTCGTTGCGGCGCAAACAGAAAATGATGCGCCGATCAGGTCACGTTGATCGCTGAAAAACGGCGATCAACGCAGTAAAGCCCTAAATTCTATCAGGAACCCGCAAACAGCGACATGATCGAGTCGCCCTTGACGATGCGGGTGAAGGTCTCGGCCAGCAGCGGGGCGGTCGAGAGCTGGCGGATCTTGGTGCATTTGGCGGCTTCTTCGGACAGCGGGATGGTGTCGCATACCACCACTTCGTCCAGCGCCGAGTCCGCGATGCGGGCGGCCGCGCCACCCGACAGCACCGGGTGCGTGCAGTAGGCGAAGACCTTCAGCGCGCCGCGCTCCTTCAGCACCTGGGCGGCCTTGCACAGCGTGCCGCCGGTGTCGATCATGTCATCCATGATGACGCAGTTGCGGCCGTCGACTTCACCGATGATGTTCATCACCTCGGCCACATTGGCCTTGGGACGACGCTTGTCGATGATCGCCAGGTCGCAGTTCAGTTCCTTGGCCAGTGCGCGGGCACGGACCACGCCGCCGACGTCCGGCGACACCACCAGCAGGTCGCCGTAGTTCTTCTCGCGCAGGTCGCCCAGCAGTACCGGCGAAGCGTAGATGTTGTCGACGGGAATATCAAAGAAGCCCTGGATCTGGTCAGCGTGCAGGTCCATCGTCAGCACGCGCTCGACACCGGCGACTTCCAGCATGTTGGCCACGACCTTGGCCGAGATCGCGACGCGCGCCGAACGCGGGCGGCGGTCCTGGCGGGCATAGCCGAAGTAGGGCATGGCGGCGGTGATGCTGCGTGCCGAGGCGCGCTTGAGCGCGTCGACCATCACCATCAGTTCCATCAGGTTGTCGTTGGTCGGCGCGCAGGTGGACTGCAGCACGATGACGTGCTTGCCGCGAACGTTTTCCTGGATATCAACTTGAACTTCGCCGTCGGAGAAACGGCCAACCAACGCCTTGCCCAGAGGAATGCCGAGGTGCTGTACGACAGCCTCCGCGAGTTTGGGGTTGGCGTTGCCGGTAAATACCATCAAGCCTTCGCTGCTCATTCGGGGCACCTGTCTTGCTGCTGGGGGAGCTTGGTGTCACCGGCAAAGCCGGTGACTGATACAGAGGGTCCGTAAGGACACTATAGGAATGTAATGGCAGGGGAAGAAGGATTCGAACCTTCGAATGCCGGAATCAAAATCCGGTGCCTTGACCAACTTGGCGACTCCCCTACACAACCGGGCCGTTCTTCGTGGTACCAGACTGCCGTACCGCGCCGAACGAAAACTTGCTACGCGAGCGCTGCGAGCGGATGACGTGCCAGACTGCGCACACACCTGCCATCCCATTCAGGGGGCAACCTTTCCAAAACCTGCTGTGCTGTTGCTGCGTCGGGAAAACGCGCAAACACGCAGGCTCCGGAACCGGTCATCCTGGCATGCTGATTGTGTTGCTTCAGCCATGCTAGGGCTCGGGCGACTTCGCCGAACTTCGCTGTTGCTATCGGTTCCAGGTCGTTGCGACCGAAATCGAATTTGTTTGTGCGAGCAGCGAAGACCGCAATTATGGAGAGCGGCGTATCCCTTGTCAAGCACTCGTCCGAAAAAATTTCAGCGGTGGGGACATGCTGTTTCGGGTGGATGACTACGAACCAGCTGTCGGGCAGCTCGACTGGCGTCAGGTCCTCGCCGATGCCCTGTGCAAAGGCGTTCTGGCCCAACACGAACACCGGCACGTCGGCGCCCAGCGCGAGGCCGATGCGCATCAGTTCGGCACGCGCAAGGCCCAGTCCCCACAGGTGATTCAGCGCCAGCAGCGTGGTGGCGGCATCGGACGAGCCGCCACCGATGCCGCCGCCCATCGGCAGCACCTTGTCGATGGCGATATCGGCGCCGAAGGCCGTGCCGCTGGCAGCCTGCAAGGCGCGCGCGGCGCGCACTGTCAGGTCTGTGTCGGCCGGCACGCCGGGCACGTCGGTGACACGTGCGATGAGGCCGTCATCGCGCCTGCGGAAATGCAGCGTGTCGCACCAGTCGACCAGCTGGAACACGGTCTGCAGCGTGTGGTAGCCGTCGGCGCGGCGGCCGGTCACGTGCAGGAACAGGTTGAGCTTGGCCGGCGCGGGGCAGTCGCGCAGTTCGGGCGGGGGCAGGGGCTGGCTGCGGTGCATGGCGTGGTTCACGGCGTCTGGGGATCGATCACGAGGCGCACCGACAGCGGATTGCTGCCGGCGTCGCGCGCCAGGTCGATGCGGCGCGGCACTTGGGCGGCCGCTTCCTGCCAGGCGACGTAGCGCACGGTCCAGCCGTTCTGCGCCAGCGTTGCCAGCCGGCCCTGCTCGTCGCGCGTGGTGCGCGCGGGCGCGCCCTTGGTGGCGCGGCCGTGCAGCCAGTCGCGCATGCCGGACACCGGCAGCGCAAAGCCAAGTGCTTCTTCCATCAGGGTGTCGACCTCGGGCGCGTTGCGCGGCGGCTGGTTGGGCAGGTCGAGCGTGGCGCCGGACGGCGTGGCGGTCACCACGGCCAGGGTCTGGCCAAGCGGGGACACCAGGTCTAGTCGCACGTTGCGGCCCTGCTCTTCCCAGCGGAAGCTTCCCTGCACGCCTTCGTCGCGCCCGTAGCGCACGTAGTTGGCGGAGAAGCGGCCGGTGTATTGCTGGCTGGCGGCGGCCTGGTCGCCATCAAAGCTGCGCGACGGTGCCACGCTGGCACACGCCTGCAGCAGCAGCGGGGCGCCAAGGCAGAGGAGCGCCAGGCGTCGGGATCGGTTCATGGGCTTGGTCGTGAGGACGGCGGCGCGGCGGCGGCCGCCGGCTGACGGGAATCCGGCGCCGCGGACCCGGGCTGCGGGCCGCGGCGGCGGGGTTACTTGGACAGTTGCATGTTGACCTTGTAGCGGCGCAGCGTGTCGACCAGGGTCTCGTTCTCGGGATCGGTCCGGACGGCCTCGGTCCAGGTCTTGCGCGCTTCGTCGTGCTCGCCGAGCTGCCACAGCACCTCGCCCAGGTGCGCGCCGATCTCGGCCTCGGGCGCCTTGGAATAGGCGTTGCGCAGCAGGTCGGCCGCCGGGCGCAGGTCGCCCATGCGGAATTTGACCCAGGCCAGGCTGTCCATGATGTACGGATCATCCGGCCCCAGCTCGGAGGCGCGCTCCAGCAGCTTGAGCGCCTCGGGCAGGCGCTCGTTGCGGTCGGCCAGCGAGTAGCCCAGGGCGTTGTAGCCCTGCTTCTGCTGCGGCTGCAGCGCGATCACCTTGCGCAGGCCCTTTTCCATGCTGTCGTAGCGCTTCTGGCGCTCGTCGAGCATGGCCAGCTCGTAGATCCAGTCGGCGTTGTCGGGCTCGGCCGTGACGCGGTCGTTGAGCAGCTTGCGGGCGCGGTCATAGGCCTTGCTTTCCATCAGCGTGGCCACCTCGGCCTGGCGGATGGCGGTCACGCGCTGCGTGCGCTGGCCGGGATCGGGGATGTCCTCGGCGTCGGTGAGCATCTCGCCGAAGAGCGCCTGGGCGTCGTCGAGCTTGCCCATGCGCGCCAGCAACTGTGCGCGCTTGGCGGTGGCCGCGGGCGCCAGCCGGATGTCCTCGATGCGGTCCAGCCACTGGATGGCACCGGCGTAGTCCTTGCGCTCCTCGGCGATCTGCGCCAGGTACTGGTAGGCAATGTCGGGGTTGGCGGTGGGCTGCTTCTCGACCAGCTGCAAGTATTCCTTCAGGTACTGCTCGGCCTCGCCGTAGTTCTTGGCCTGCAGGCTGGTCAGGCCCAATGCCAGCGGCACGCGCGGGTCGCCCGGGGCTACCTTGCGCAGCGTCTCGAACTCCTGCCGGGCCGACTGCATGTCATTGCGCAGCAGGTACAGCCGCGCCAGCGTGATATGGCCGTTGACCGAATCGGGCGACTTGTCCAGGAAGCGCTTCAGGATCGCGACGGCTTCGTCGGGCTGTTTCTCGGCGCGCAGCTCGGCCGCCATCAGCGCGGCCGCTTCATAGTCCGGGCGCAGCCGCAGCGCCTGGTCGAGCGCGGCGAGCGCGCCCGGCTCGTCGCCGGCGACTTCCCTGGCGCGCGCCAGGGCCAGCTGCGTTTCAGGCAGCTTGGTGTCATTCTTGGTCAGGTCCTGCAGCAGTGTGGCCGCGCCGGCCGGATCGCTGGTGCGCGACAGCTGCTGCTGCAGCTGCAGGATGGCCTCGCCGCGATGGGTGGCCGGCACCGCCGCCAGCTGTTGCTGCAGCAGGGGCCGGGCATCGTCCCAGCGGCCGTTGAGCACCAGCAGCGTCGACAGCACCTGATTTGCGGCGGGTGAAGTCGGCGAAATCTCCTTCCACAGGCGCGCCGAGTCCAGCGCCTGCTGCGGGATGCGCGCATTGAAGGCGATCTCGGTGGCGCGCTGCGCGAAGCGCGGGTCGCGGGTCTGCCGGGCCAGTTCCATGTAGGTCCGGTAGGCCGGGCCGACCAGGCCCCGCTGCATGGAAATCTCTGCGGCCAGCACCATATAGACGATGTCGTCGGTCAGCTCCAGCGACGGCAGCGCGCTGCGTGCCGGCTTGCTGGCGGCGGCGGGGCGCTCGCTTTCGGCCGCGGCCAGCTGCAGTGCCGATGGCAATGGCATGGCGCCCGCGGGCGGCGCGCCATGGCTGGCGCCGGCGGCCAGGGCCAGCAATGCCGAGGCGGCCAGCGCACGCGCATGGCGGCGCGGCGCCTGGAAAAACCGGGCCAGGGCGCCAGCCGTGCGCGCTGTGCGGGGAACGGCGCCT
Source organism: Cupriavidus sp. FW305-F7 (assembly GCF_058782875.1). Taxonomy (NCBI): domain Bacteria; kingdom Pseudomonadati; phylum Pseudomonadota; class Betaproteobacteria; order Burkholderiales; family Burkholderiaceae; genus Cupriavidus; species Cupriavidus sp. FW305-F7. Next base: position 52,821 of record NZ_JBYSYC010000007.1, read on the forward strand.
GGAAAAGCGATCGGGAGGCCGCCCGCGGTGGCTTGCAACGTGGAGTCCGGCATCAGGTCCGGCATGAGGTCCGACATGTAGTGATTGCTCCGGCGCGCGCTGGCGAAGGATGGGAGAAAACGCATTGATGAGGCCATTGTAGCCTGCCGCTACAATGCGCTGCTTGGCGCCGCGGGCCGGTGCCCACAGGCGCCGCAGGAGTTTTGAGCGGTAACCAACGGAGAGGTTCGATGCCAGAATTGCCCGAGGTCGAAGTGACCCGGCGCGGCTTACTGCCGCATGTGGTGGGGCGGCGCATCGCCGCGGTCACGGTGCGCCACCGCGGCCTGCGCTGGCCGGTCGATCCGGAACTGGAAATGCGGCTGGCCCAGCGCGTGGTGCGCCGGATCGAGCGCCGCGGCAAATACCTGCTGCTGGAATGCGTGAGCGAGGCGGCGGGCGAGTCGGCCGGCTGGCTGCTGGTCCACCTGGGCATGACCGGCACGCTGCGGGTGCTGCCCGATGCGCCGCCGCCTGGCGCGCACGACCACCTGGACCTGTTGCTGGCCCCCGCGCCCGGCGCCGCGCTGGGCACCCAACCGGGCACCATCGTGCTGCGCTTTCGCGATCCGCGCCGCTTCGGCGCCATCCTGTGGAGCACGCTGCCCGAGGCCGAACTGCCGTCGCATCCGCTGCTGCGCACGCTCGGCATCGAGCCCTTCGATCCTGCCTTCGACGGCGCCTGGCTGCACCGCCACACGCGCGGGCGCAGCGCCGCCATTAAGACCGTGCTGCTGGCCGGTGGCATCGTGGTGGGCGTCGGTAATATCTATGCGTCCGAGAGTCTGTTCCGCGCCGGCATCCGCCCGACCACCCCGGCCGGGCGCCTGAGCCGCGCGCGCTGCGACCGCCTGGCGCAGGCGGTGCGCGAGACCCTGGCGCAGGCGATCGAGCGCGGGGGCAGCACGCTGCGCGACTTTGTCGGCAGCGACGGCGCCAGCGGCTATTTCCAGCTTGATTGCCTGGTCTACGACCGCGCCGGCCAGCCGTGCCGCGTCTGCGCCACGCCGGTGCGCCAGATCGTGCAGGGCCAGCGTTCCACCTTCTACTGCCCGAACTGCCAGCACTGAGCCCCGGCGGCAGCCGCCCGGGCAGGCGCCGTGTGGCGCACAATGCGCGCCGCCGGCGATTGTCGATGGGTCGGCGCAACACTCCTTGTGCAAGCCATGACCGAGGGACGTGAATTCCACAAAACCGCTGTGGAAACCTGTATCGTGTGTGCAGTCATAAAAAGTTACAAAATGGCCCGACCGCTTGCAGGGTAGACAGTGGTCGGGCCGGCATTGCGCGAACACGGGCGCAGCGCGAAAGCGGCGTGCCCCGAGGTAAAACCAAGTCAGCCGAACAGCTCCATGACAACGCTCGCCCATCAATTCGAACAATACGGCGCCTGGAGAACCGGGGTCCTCCAGTCACTGGCCGAATTCCAGTCCTGGCTGCAGCAGCACGACCTGTACGACGCCCAGGCCGATGACCGCGTGCAGCGCATCCAGAGCGTGCTGCGCAGCGACCGCCTCAAGGTCGCCTTTATTGCCGAGTTCTCGCGCGGCAAGAGCGAGCTGATCAACGCCATCTTCTTTGCCGACTACGGGCGCCGCATCCTGCCGTCGTCGGCGGGGCGCACCACGATGTGCCCGACCGAGCTGCGCTATGACGAGGCCGAGCCGCCGTGCATCCGGCTGCTGCCGATCGAGACACGCCTGCAGGAGGCCTCTACCGCTGACTTCCTGGAGGCCGGCACCTCGGCTTCGCACTGGCATTCGGTGCCGCTGGACCCGTCTTCGCCCGAGGGCATGCTGGCTGCGTTCCAGCACGTGGTGCAGACCGTGCGCGTGCCGCCCGCGCAGGCCGAGGCGCTGGGCCTATACCACGAGAACGATCCCGATGCCGCCTACGCGGTCGATGCCGAGGGCATGGTCGAGATCTCGCGCTGGCGCCACGCCGTCATCAATTTCCCGCATCCGCTGCTGCGCCAGGGCCTGGTGATCCTGGACACGCCGGGCCTGAATGCGATCGGCACCGAGCCCGAGCTGACGCTGCGGCTGATCCCCGACGCCCATGTGGTGGTGTTCGTGCTGGCCGCCGATGCGGGTGTCACCAAGAGCGACCTGGAGCTGTGGCGCAGCCATGTCGGCGCCGGCCACCGGCGCGGCTGCCTGGCGGTGCTCAACAAGATCGACGGGCTGTGGGATCCGCTGCGCGAGCCGGGCGAGATCGAGCAGGAGATTGCGCGGCAGGTGTCCACCACCGGGCAGGTGCTGGGTATCGAGCAGTCGCGCGTCTATCCGGTATCGGCGCAGAAAGGCCTGGTGGCCAAGGTCACGCACGACGACGAGCTGCTGGCGCGCAGCGGCCTGCCCGAGTTCGAGCACGTGCTGTCCGACCAGCTGATCCCGCGCCGGCGCGAGATCGTTTCAGACCAGGCGCACCGCCTGGTGCAGGACATGGCGCGCGCCGCGCAGCAGCTGCTGCAGACCCGCCGCCGCGATATCGTCGAGCAGCTGTTCGAGCTGCGCGGCCTGCGCGGCAAGAACCACGCGATGGTCAAGCACATGCTGATGCGCGTGCAGGGCGAGAAGGAAGAGTTCGAGCAGAGCATCAGCAAATTCCAGGCGCTGCGCCTGGTCTTCGGCCGCCACAGTGCCGACATCATCAAGAGCCTGCAGCTGCGCGACGTGCGCCTCACCATGCGCAGCGCGCGCGAGCAGATGAAAGAGCGCTTCTTCTCGCGCGGCCTGCGCGAAGACATGGACGCGCTGTTCGCGCAGCTGACCAGGCTGGTGACCGATGCCGACAACAAGATCAGCCAGCTGCACCAGCTGATCGAAAGCATGTACCGGCGCTTCAACGCCGAGCACGGCTTCACGCTGCCCGCGCCGATGCAGTTCACTGCCGAGCGCTACGTGGCCGAGCTTGAGGAAACGCTGCGCCTGGTGCATGCGCACTTCGGCACGGTCAGCATGCTGACGCGCTCGCGCCCGCAGCTGGTGCAGAGCGCCTTCAGCACCATGGCCAGCCGCGTGCTGGAGAACTTCCGCGACCTGAACCGCGATATCGAGGTCTGGCTCAAGTCGGTGATGACGCCGCTGGAGGCGCAGGTGCGCGAGCACCAGAAGCAGCTGCGCCGGCGCGTCGATTCGATCGAGCGCATCCACGAGGCCACCGACACGCTGGAAAGCCGCATTGCCGAGCTCGAGGAAGTGCTCAACGGCCTGGACGAGCGCAGCGGCCGTATCGAGGGCTACGCGCAGCGGCTGCTGCGGCCGACGGCCGCCGCCGACAGCGCGAGCCTTGCGGTGGCGTAGCCAGATCCTGAAGCCGGTATATCATGTGGCGCCGCACTGAGCGGCGCCATTTACTTTGGTGCGCCGCCGTGCCCCCGCGCTTCAGAACGTTTCACCCAGATGCCCCGCAAACCAGCCCCCCGTGCCGTTCCCGCCATCCCCGACGATATCCGCGTGCCGCCCGACTTCGGCGCCCGCGTGGTCGACTGGCAGCGCCAGCATGGCCGGCACGACCTGCCGTGGCAGAACACGCGCGACCCGTACCGCATCTGGCTGTCGGAGATCATGCTGCAGCAGACCCAGGTGAGCGCGGTGATCGACTACTTCCAGCGCTTTGTCTCGCAGCTGCCCACGGTGCAGGCACTGGCGGCGGCGCCTGCCGACCAGGTCATGGCGCTATGGGCGGGGCTGGGCTACTACTCGCGCGCGCGCAACCTGCACCGCTGCGCCATGCAGGTGGTGAGCGAGCACGGTGGCCGTTTCCCGACCGATCCCGCGCTGCTGGCCACGTTGCCCGGCATCGGCCGCTCCACCGCCGCGGCGATCGCCGCGTTCAGCGCCGGCGTGCGCTCGCCGATCCTGGACGGCAACGTCAAGCGCGTGTTCGCGCGCTGCTTCGGCATCCACGGCCATCCGGGCGAGCGCGTGGTGGAAACGCGCATGTGGCAGCTGGCCGAGCTGGCCTTGCCGGCGGCAGGCCCGCGCCAGGCCGAGGACATGATCGCCTATACGCAAGGGCTGATGGACCTGGGCGCCACGGTATGCTCGCGCGGCAAGCCGGCCTGCCTGGCCGATGCCGGCGCGTGCCCGCTGTCGGCCGACTGCGTGGCGCGCCGCGACGGTCTCACCGGCGTGCTGCCCACGCCCAAGCCGCGCGCGGCCATCCCCGAGCGCAGCACGGTGATGCTGCTGGTGCGGCGCCAGCGCGAAGTGCTGCTGCGCCTGCGCCCCGGCAGCGGCATCTGGGGCGGGCTGTGGAGCCTGCCTGAGATGCCGGTCGACAGCGTGCCCTTCGACGCGGAAGCCGCCGAGGCGGCGGCGCTCGACTATGCCAGCGCCTTCGGCAAGCCCGCGCGCGCCGCGCTGACCGGCGAGCTGACCCATGTGTTCACGCACTTCCGCCTGCTGATCCGTGCCATCCGGGTCGATGTGAGTGCGGACGGCGCAAGCCTGATGGCGCAGGACAGCGCCGCGGAAGCCGCGCAGCGCTGGATCTCGCTTGACGATCTCGATGCGGTGGGGACGCCCGCGCCGGTGCGCAGGCTGCTGGAGGACCAGGCGCGCGGCGGGCTGTTCTGAAGTCTGGGGTTGGGGATCCGCGCCTAGAGCATGTGGTTCTGGCGCATGTAGCGGTGCACGATCTCGATGCGCATGCCGGCATCGGGCAGCGCCATCAGCATCTGCTTGGCCTTGAGCGGCACCGGCAGCAACTCACACAGCCGGTTGGCGACCCAGCTCGGGTCGTCCCACAGGTAGGGCTCGTCGAACGGCAGCCGGTCAGGGTGCTCGGCGTGCAGCCGCGTGACAATGCGCCGCAGCGCATCCAGGCATTCGCCCAGCAGCTCCAGCTTGCAGTCGATGATGTCGGGGGGCAGCACCTCGGCGCGGGCGACCAGCAGGCCGTCGTCGCGGGTGTCATGGCTGACGATATGGAAGCGCTCGCGGCCGCGCGCGCGGATCAGCAGAACGCCCAGCTGCTCCATGTTGCAGTCGACGATTTCCGCCAGGCAGCCGACCAGCTCGGGCACGGTAGGCTGGTCCGGCCGGGCCACTTCCTCGCCGCTTTCGATCAGGCAAACGCCAAAGGGTGTGTTGTCGCGCAAGCAGTTGCGCACCATGTCGACATAGCGCGCCTCGAACACGCGCAATGGCAGCCGTCCACCGGGAAACAGCACGGTGTGCAACGGGAACAGCGGCAGGTTGTCGAGCGTCCGTGGCGGAACTTCTGATCCCGTGGGACGGTAGAGGTCGGTCGAGGACATGCAGTGCCAGCTTGGGTATCGCGCAGCAATGGGCCAGCCGGCCAACGCGGTGCGCAGATGCCAGTGATGCCAGTGGGCAGTCCCGCCTGCGTCAGCCCGCCGGTGCGAGCTCTCGGTGTCTCACCAGCACATTACCATGCGCCCGGAAGTAGTTGGCAAGCCTTTCCGTAATATAGACCGAGCGATGCTGCCCGCCGGTGCAGCCGATCGCCACGGTCAGGTAGCTGCGGTTGTCGGCAATGAAGCTTGGCAGCCACTTTTCCACATAGGCGCGGATATCCTCGGCCATTGCCAGCACCATTGGCTGGGCCTGCAGGAAGTCGATCACCGGCGTGTCACGCCCCGTCAGCGGGCGCAAGGCCAGGTCGTAATAGGGGTTGGGCAGCGAGCGCACGTCGAACACCATGTCCGCATCGCTGGGCACGCCATGCTTGAAGCCGAACGACTCGAACAGCAGCGTCAGCCGCTGGCTGTCGTCGCGGATCAGCTCCTTGATCCAGCTGCGCAGCGTATTGGTGCGCACATTGCTGGTGTCGATGCGGTGCGCGGCCTCGGCCAGCGGGCTCAGCAGCGCGCGCTCCATCTCGATCGCTTCCATCAGCGCGGTGTCGTTGAAGGCCGGTTCAACGCCAGGGCCCGGCATGCCGTCGGTACGCACCGACAGCGGGTGGCGGCGGCGCGTCTCGGAATAGCGCTGCACCAGTGCGTCGGTGCTGGCGGTCAGGAACACCACCTCGACCTGGTGCTCCGCGGCCAGCGCGCGCACGGTGTCGGGCAGCTGGTCGAGCGACTCGCGGCTGCGGATGTCAGTGGCGACGCCCAGGTGCGTATAGCCCTGGCTGTCGAGGTAGCGGGTCAGTTCCGGGATGAACTGAGCCGGCAGGTTGTCCACGCAGTAGTAGCCTGCGTCTTCGAGCACGTTCAGTGCGACGGACTTGCCGGAACCGGATATGCCGGTGATGAGGATGATGCGCATAGCAACTGAAGCATAGCATCACGTGATGAAGGCGTCATGACACCACGCACAAAGCAAGCATGGCGAACCTCGCGGTTCGCCATGCTTTTGCCGTCAGTTTGCGGCGCTGGGTGCGGCTCAGGCTGCCTTGGACAGGCATTCCTTCATGTAGGCCTTGTATTCGTCGCCCTTCTTGCCCTTGCCCGACTTGCTGCAGGAAGCCATTTTCTCCTGCTGGGTCTTGGACGCGCCCTTGGACAGGCACTCCTTCATGAACGCCTTGCGTTCGTCGCCCTTCTTGCCGGCGGCTTGCGTATTGCAGGCCTTCATCTTGTCCTGCTGGGCGTTGGCTGCGGGCTTGTCCGGGGTAGCCGGGGTGGCGGGCGTGGCAGGCATGGCCGGCGTTGCCGGTGCGGTGGCCGCTGGCTTGGCTGGCGTGGCGGGGGTTGCCGGCGTGGCCGTGGTCTGTGCAAAAGCGCTGGCGGCGATCATCGGGGTGACCAGCGCGCACATCGCGATCAGTTTCTTCATGCTTGCTCTCCTGGATGTGGAAAACTTCATGGCCGCGCGCCATTGCCGGCGTTGCAGCTTCCGTAACGGGCGCGATGCCCATTACAGCACAAAACGGAGCATGCCTGAAGAACGTTGACGTTCTGCGTCAACGCCGTTGTAAGCAAATGAAAACGCTGGGGCTCAGAGCAGGCGGCCCTGGCCGCGCGAAACCGCATCGGCCTGCATCGCGGCGCGCTGCCGGTCCATGAAGTCGCGCAGCGTATCGATGCCGCGCAGGCGCAGGATGGTGTTGCGCACCGCGGCCTCGACCAGCACGGCCAGGTTGCGCCCGGCCGCCACCTGGATCTTGACCATGTGGATCGGCAGGCCCAGCACGTCCAGGTATTGCGAATCGAGCGGCAGCCGCTCGAACTCGCCGTCGTTGCGGCGCACCAACTGCACCACCAGTTTGATCTTCATCTTCCGCCGCACCGCGGTCTCACCGAAGATGGTCTTGATGTCGAGCAGGCCCAGGCCGCGCACTTCAAGCAGGTTCTGCAGCAGCGGCGGGCAGCGGCCTTCGATAAAATCCGGCCCCAGGCGCACGAAGTCCACGGCATCGTCGGCCACCAGCCCGTGGCCGCGCGAGATCAGTTCCAGGCCCAGTTCGCTCTTGCCCAGGCCCGATTCGCCCATGATCAGCACGCCCATGCCCAGGATGTCGAGGAAGACCCCGTGCATGGTCACGCGCGGCGCGGAGATGCGCGACAGGTACAGGCGCAAGTGGTCGATCACCGCGGCCGACGACACCGGCGTGGTGAACAGCGGCGTGGACGAGCGCGTGCAGCGCAGTTCCAGGTCGGGCGGCGGCTCCATGCCGTCGGCGATCACCAGGAAGGGCGGCTCCAACAGGATCAGCTCGCCCATCTGGCGCTTGCGGGTCTCATCGTCCAGCCGCTGGTAATAAGTGATTTCGGGCTTGCCGAGCACCTGGATGCGGTTGGGGTGGATCAGGTTCAGGTGGCCCACCAGGTCGGCGGCGGAGGTGGCTTCGCGGGCGAACTCCACGTCGAAGGCGCGGTCCGCGCCTTCCAGGCCGGCCACCCACGAGAGTTTGATGTCGGCTGCGTTGTCGTCGAAGATGGACTGGGAGGTGACGCCGGTGAGTTCCATGCGGTATGACTGGTGGGGCGGTTTGCGAAGCGCCTGGCGCCTGCCCGGTCTGGTGCCGGCCCGCCTGGGGGATCAGGGGATCAGGGATGCCATGCGATCAGCAGCTGATGGACGGCATCGGGCGTCGGCAGCGTGGCCAGTCCTTCGCGCATGTCGCGGTCGGAAAGCAGTTGCGCGATTTCTGACAGGATTTCCAGGTGCTGCTGCGTAGCCTGTTCGGGCACCAGCAGGAAGATCAGCAGCGATACCGGCTTGCCATCCGGCGATTCGAACGGAATCGGCTCGGCCAGGCGCATGAAGGCGGCCAGCGGCTGCTTCAGGCCCTTGATGCGGCCGTGCGGGATCGCCACGCCGGCGCCCAGGCCGGTGGATCCCAGCGACTCGCGCGCGAACAGGTTGTCCGTCACGATGGCGCGCGCCACACCATGGTTGTTCTCGAACAGGAGCCCGGCCTGCTCGAACACACGCTTCTTGCTGGTGACGCTGACGTCCAGGGTGATGTTGCCGGGTGGCAGCAATTTGGCCAAACGATTCATGGGCGATGCGCAGGATTTCAGTTAGCGGGCAGATCGTTCCGCGGGGCAGTGGGCTGGCTCCGGGCTGCCGTTGGCCTGGCCGGAGGCGTCCGGCCCATTATAGAGCAGCGACTACCCCCGTATTGTGCAGCGCAGCGGGGCAAGCCGGTGCAGAACGATACATGGTGATGCAATCGTGCCTCCGGGCCGGGAGCCGGCGCACCGATGCGGGGCGCGGCCAGGATTCCCTCTCTTTGTATGGCGCAGCATACACCTTGGCGCTGCGCTTGCGAACACTCTTGCCCATTCGGGTGAAAAGCGTTGGCTCCGGCGCCACAGCCGGGCCGCACCGCCAGTGCGGGCGCGGCATGCCGGCGGCAACCCGGAACGCAAGGGCGCAAAAAAGCCGCGCTTCGTGGCGCGGCTTGCCTGTTCAATCCTGATTCAGCAGCCCGCTGCGGGGCTGCCGGGCACGGTCATTGCTGCATTTGCGCTGCGGCCATCTGGTACTTGACCGCTTCGCGGTCGTGGCCTTGCACGCGATCCTTGTAGCGGATCACCTGACGGTCCAGCTTGTCGACGAGTGCGTCGATCGCTGCATATAGGTCTTCGTGATGCGCCTCGACAAAGATGTCCTTGCCCTTGAGATGTAGATTAATTTCCGCGTACTGACGCCGGTCCTTTTCCTTGTGGTTGTCGACAGAGAGCAGCACGCTAACGCCAATGACCTGATCGAAATGCCTGACGATTCGCTCCAGCTTCGTTTCCACGTACTCACGCAGAGGGGGCGTGATGTCCAGGTGGTGTCCACTGATCTTGAAGTTCATAGCGCTTCTCCTTCTGAAAGAGCCTCACCAGGCAGGCGGTGGGCTCGGCTACAAAGACTTGCGGAGATTGACTGCGGGGATCTTCAGGGCTTCGCGATACTTGGCAACAGTGCGGCGCGCAACAACAAAGCCTTGCTCACCCAGCAGTTCGGCAATGCGACTGTCGGAAAGGGGATTCCTCGGGTCTTCGGCTCCTATCAGTTGCTTGATCAAGGCGCGGATGGCCGTTGATGAAGCCGCGCCACCGGTTTCGGTGGACACGTGGCTGCCGAAGAAGTACTTCAGTTCGAAAGTACCCATCGGCGTTGCCATGAATTTATTGGTCGTCACCCGGGAGATGGTTGACTCGTGTAAACCCAGTGTATCGGCAATCTCCCGCAAAACCAAGGGGCGCATGGCGATTTCGCCGTGACTGAAAAAGTTCTTTTGACGCTCGACAATGGCCTGCGAGACACGCAGGATTGTGTCGAACCTTTGCTGGATGTTCTTGATCAGCCAGCGCGCCTCTTGCAGCTTTTGCTGCAGTCCGGCCGTGCCGGACTCACCCTTCGCGCCACGCAGGATTTGGGCATACATATCGTTGATGCGCAGCCTCGGCATCACATCCGGATTGAGCTGCGCGATCCAGCCGCCGCCACCCTTGCGCACGAACACGTCCGGCACCACAAAGTCCGCTTCCGGGCGGCTGTACGCATGGCCGGGGTAGGGCGCCAGCGAGCGGATCAGTTCGTGTGCGGACTTCAGTGCCACTTCATCTACCTGCAGTGCCTTCTTCAGCCGCGTGTAGTCGCGTACTGCGAGCAACTCCAGGTGATTGCTAACGATGTTCAGCGCCAGTTCGCGTTGCGGGTGCGTCAGGCGTCGCAACTGCAGGGCCAGGCACTCGGCGGCGTTGCGCGCACCCACGCCGGGCGGGTCGAAACTCTGCAGCAGCGTGAGGATGGCGTGGACTTCGTCGATCTCGAACTCGAGTTCTTCCGGCAACTCCGTGCAGATCTCCTCAAGCGATGCGCTCAGGTAGCCATCGTCGTCGAGCGATTCGATCAGGAAGATGGCCAGGCCTTTGTCGCGCGCCGAGATCTTCAGCGGCGTGAGCTGCTCCATCAGGTACTCGCGCAGCGTGGGCTCGGCCTCGCGCAGCTGCATCGGCGTTTTTTCATCCTCGTCGCCCTGGGGGCGGCGGGCAAAGTCGTCCAGGCTCCAGTCGCCGCTGCCGTAGTCGTCGCCGTTGCCGCTGTCGCCATAGCTGTCGTCGTCACCCGCGCCGTCGGCGCGAGCCTCGCCATTGCCCTGGGGCTCAGCCGGGGCGGGCGCCGGTGCGCTCTGCAGGTTGACCGAGCCGTCGGCCGCCACGCGCAGCGGGCTTTCGATCCAGTCGTTCTCGCGCTCGAGCAGCGGGTTTTCCGTCAGCGCCTGTTCGACCTCTTGCTGCAGTTCCAGCGTGGAGAGCTGCAGCAGCCGGATCGACTGCTGCAGTTGCGGGGTCAGGGCCAGATGCTGGGAAAGACGGAGCTGTAGCGACGGTTTCATGCGAGCTATTCTATGCGCATCTTTCCGTTGTTGGAACGGAAATTGCTATCGCTTATGCGGTCCGATCGCCGCTGGCTGTGGGAGGGCCCACGCGCGCCCGCGAAGAGGCCTGCCGCTCGCGGGCAGGCCGTTAAGTCACATGCGGAAGTTCTCGCCCAGGTAGACGCGCCGCACTGCGTCATTGGCGATGATTTCCTCGGGCTGGCCCGCGGCCAGCACCGTGCCTTCGCTGATGATGTAGGCGTGGTCGCAGATGCCGAGCGTCTCGCGCACGTTGTGGTCGGTGATCAGCACGCCGATATTGCGTGCCTTGAGGAAACTGACGATGCGTTGGATCTCGCCCACGGCGATCGGGTCCACGCCGGCGAAGGGTTCGTCCAGCAGGATGAAGCGCGGCGACGACGCCAGCGCGCGCGCGATTTCGACACGGCGGCGCTCGCCGCCCGATAGCGACAGCGCCGGGTTGTTGCGCAGGTGCGCGATCTGCAGGTCGTCGAGCAGCGAATCCAGGCGGCGCTCGATCTCGGTCTTGGGCAGCGGCTTGCCGTTGCTCACCTGAAGCTCCAGCACCGCGCGGATGTTCTCTTCGACGTTGAGCTTGCGGAACACCGAGGCTTCCTGCGGCAGGTACGATAGCCCCATGCGCGCGCGCTCGTGGATCGGCAGGCCGCTGATGTGGTCGCCGTCGAGCACGATATCGCCTTCGTCCAGCGCCACCAGGCCCACGATCATGTAGAACGAGGTGGTCTTGCCCGCGCCGTTAGGCCCGAGCAGGCCGACCACCTCGCCGCTCTTCACGTCGAGCGAGACGTCCTTGACCACCGTGCGCGAGCCATAGCGCTTCTTCAGGTGGCGCACGACCAGCGTGCTGCCGCCGGGAAGGACGGTGGAGGCTTCGACGGAAGGCTTGTCGGCGATGGTTGCGGTATCGGTCATTGGCACGGTCTGGCGTTCAGGCGTTTCTGGCGCGGGCAGGCAAGCCGGCGCCAGGCGTCAGGGTTTGTTGGCAGGCGCGGGCGCCGTCTTCAGGTCCAGCGGCGAGCCGCCATTGCCCGTGGCGCCGGCCTTCTGGTCCTGGCGCGGCGACAACACCGCGCGCACGCGACCGGACGGATTGGCGGCCGCGGCGTCGCCGCTGCCGCCGCCGGCGGCCGTGTAGAACTCCTTGCGGCTGTCGTAGGTCAGCACCGCGCCGCGGATCTCATCGACCTGCTTGGCGCCCTGCAGGCGCGCCATGCGGGCATTGCCGATCAGCTTGGAGTACTCCTGCTTGCCGTCGTACTCGATGCGGTCGCCCCAGCCGTCGATGTATTCGTCGACGCCTTCGCGCTTCTGGCGGATGTAGGCCTGCTTGCCCGGCTTGGCGGTGGCTACCGCGAACTGGTAGCCCTCGGGGTCGGTGCGCAGTTCGGCGGCGTCGGACTTCAGGATCATGGTGCCCTTGGTTAGCACCACGTTGCCGGTCAGCGTATAGATCTGCTTGACGTCGTCGTAGCTGGCGTTGTCCGCCTCCAGCACCATCGGCTTGTCGCGGTCCGCTCGCTCGGCCAGGGCGGGCTGGGCCAGCAGGCCGAAGGCCATGGCCAGGGCGAGCAGAGCCGGGGCGGTGCGTCGACGGGACGATGTCGTCAGGGAAGCAGTCATGTTGGCAGGGGTTGCTTGAGGGCGTCTGGGTACGTTGGTGCGGGTTGGTGCGGCCCCCGGGCCGGGGCTCAGGACCCCGGCGCGCGGCCTGGGGACGGCCCGGTGATGATGGTGCCGCGTACATTGCCGAGCAATTGTACTTCGCGCGTGACGTTGTTGAAGATCAGGCCGTTGGCGGTCATCACCGACGGGCCGCGCGTCAGCTTGACTGGCTTGTCGGTCTTGACGATGTCGTCATTGATCAGCAGCTGGAAATAACTGGATGCGGCGGTCAGCTGCGGGTCCTTGGACACGTCCACGCCCTGCTGGCGCATGACGAAGCCGTTGCCGTACAGGTCGATCACCGAGCCCTCGGCGTTCATGCGGCCCATATCGGCGCGGGCGGTGACCGGCGGGCGGTCCGGCTCGTACGCGCGCATGGCGGGCCGGGTCACTTCGTAGGTCTGGTCGTCCTCGAAATGGACCATGCGCTCGCCGGTGAAGCGGATCTTGGTGCTGCCGTCCGGCGCCAGCTCGGTGGCCGAGAAGCGGTCCATGAAGTAATCAGGCTCATGCTTCTTGGTGCTTTGCGCGGCCAGGTCTTCCTTGGGGGAGTTGATCTGGACCAGCCAGAACGTGCTGCCCGCCACGAAGGCCATCAGCAGCAGCGGCAGCAGCCGCATGACGATGCCGCTGAGGGAGGCGAGGAGTGCCTGCATGGTGTCCTTGGCGTTGTGCCGGTTGTGCCGGGCCCGCGCCCGCTCAGATGACCTTGGCGCGGGTCAGGTCGTGGATATGCAGCGCGCCGGTCAGGCGGCCGTCGTCGTCCACCACCAGCAGCTGGTTGATGCGGTTGGCTTCCATCACCTGCACCGCCTCGACGGCGAGCTGGTTCTCGTTGACCACGTGCGGGTTGCGGTGCATGACCTCGCCGATGGGCACGGTCTTCCAGTCGCGCGGGGTTTCCAGCAGGCGGCGCAGGTCGCCGTCGGTGAAGACGCCGATGGCGTGTCCGTCCGGATCCACCACGGCGGTCATGGCCATGCCCTTGCGGGTGATTTCCATCAGCGCCTGGGCCAGCGGCGTGTTCTCACGCACCTCGGGCACGGCGTTGCCGGTGCGCATCACGTCGCGCACATGGGTCAGAAGCTTGCGCCCGAGCGCGCCGCCGGGGTGCGAGCGGGCGAAGTCTTCCTCGCCAAAGCCGCGCGCGTCCAGCACCGCCACTGCCAGTGCATCGCCGAGCGCCAGCGCCGCGGTGGTGCTGGCCGTCGGCGCCAGGTTCAGCGGGCAGGCTTCTTTCTCGACCGCCGCGTCCAGGTGGACGTCGGCCAGCTTGGCCAGGTTGGAGTCGGGGTTGCCGGTGACCGAGATCAGCCGCGCGCCGATGCGCTTGACGATCGGGATGATCGACAGCAGCTCGCCGGTCTCGCCAGAATTGGAGAAGGCGATCAGCACGTCGTCGCGCGTGACCATGCCCAGGTCGCCGTGGCTGGCTTCGGCCGGGTGCACAAAGAACGCCGGCGTGCCGGTAGAGGCCAGCGTGGCCGCGACCTTGCGTCCGATATGGCCGGACTTGCCAATGCCCGAGACGACCACGCGCCCGGTGCATTGCAGGATCAGCAGCACGGCACGGGCAAAGTCGCCGTTCAGGCGTCCGGAAAGTGCGGAAACCGCATCGGCTTCGGTCTGGAGAGTGTCGCGGGCGAGTCTGAGTGCTCGATCCGCATCGAAATTGGCTATCATGGCGACGAAGTATACCAACGAATGCGATGGCGCCTGGCCCGACCCATGGCGCACGTCGTGCTTGCCGTGCTCGCCGTATTTTGCCGGCAGGGTGCCCGTGCCGGGTCGGACGCGCGCCTGGCCGGTCACCCAGACCGCCTGATGCATTCTCCGCTGGAACTGACCCTGGTGCTGCTGGCCGCCGCCGTCTTCGGCGTGGTCGCATTCCGCATGCTGCAGCTGCCGCCGATGCTGGGCTACCTGGCCGTTGGCATCCTGATCGGCCCGCATGCGCTGGGGCTGGCCAGCGACACCGCGCAGACCAAGTACCTGGCCGAATTCGGCGTGGTCTTCCTGATGTTCTCGATCGGGCTGGAGTTCAACCTGACCAAGCTGCGCTCGATGAAGCGGCTGGTGTTCGGCCTGGGCGGCTCGCAGGTGGTGCTGTCGATGCTGGCGGTGGTGCCGGCCAGCTGGGCTTTCAACTGGCTGTTCCCGCTGTCCTGGCAGGCGTCGGTGGCGCTGGGCGGGGCGCTGGCGATGTCTTCCACCGCGATCGTCTCCAAGATGCTGTCCGAGCGCATGGAGCTGGAAAGCGAGCACGGCCGCAATATCATCAGCATCCTGCTGTTCCAGGATCTGGCGGTGGTGCCGCTGCTGATCGTGATCCCGGCGCTGTCGCGCGATCCGGGCGACCTGATGGTGGCGCTGGGCCTGGCCACGGTCAAGATCGTGGTGGCCCTGGGCGCCATCTTCTTCCTCGGCCAGCGCCTGATGAGCCGCTGGTTCCACGTGGTGGCGGCGCGCCGTTCGCAGGAACTGTTCATGCTGAACCTGCTGCTGGTGACGCTGGGCATGGCGGCGCTGACCGAGCGGCTGGGCCTGTCGATGGCGCTGGGCGCCTTCATGGCGGGCATGCTGATCTCCGAGACGCCCTACCGCCACCAGGTGGAAGAGGACATCAAGCCGTTCCGCGACGTGCTGCTGGGGCTGTTCTTCGTCACCATCGGCATGCTGCTCAATATCCGCGTAGTGCTGGATCACGTATGGCTGGTGCTGGCGCTGCTGGTGGTGCCGGTGCTGTTCAAGCTGGTGCTGATCGCGCTGCTGGCGCGGGTCTTCGGCTCGCGCCAGGGGGTGGCCATCCGCACCGGGCTGGGGCTCGCGCAGGCCGGCGAATTCGGTTTCGTGCTGCTGAACCAGATCGACGGCCTGAACCTGGTCGACCCGGTGCTGATCCAGGTGATCCTGGCGTCGATGCTGCTGTCGATGCTGGCCGCGCCATTCCTGATCCAGTACAGCGACGCCATCGTGCTGCGCTTTACCGCCAACGAATGGCTGATGCAGTCGCTGAACATGACCCGCATCGCCGCGCAGAGCCTGCAGACCGAGAAACACGCCATCATCTGCGGCTTCGGCCGCAGCGGGCAGAACCTGGCGCACATGCTGGAGCGCGAGGGCATCAACTACGTGGCGCTGGACCTGGACCCCGACCGCGTGCGCGAGGCCGCCGCGGCCGGCGATACCGTGGTCTACGGCGACGCCGGCCGGCGCGAGGCGCTGATCGCCGCCGGCATCCACCGCGCCGCCGCCCTGATCGTCACCTATGCCAACACTCCATCGGCGCTTAAGGTGCTGCACCACGTGCAGGAGCTGGCGCCGGCGCTGCCGGTGATCGTGCGCACGGTGGACGATTCAGAGCTCGACACGCTGCAGAAGGCCGGCGCCACCGAAGTGGTGCCCGAGATCATCGAGGGCAGCCTGATGCTGGCCTCGCACGCGCTGGTGCTGCTGGGCGTGCCGATGCGCCGGGTGGTGCGCGGCGTGCAGCAGGCGCGCGACGCGCGCTACAGCCTGCTGCGCGGCTATTTCCACGGCCGCGACGATGATGAGGACATGGTCGAGCGCGATTCGGTGCGGCTGCACTCCGTGTCGCTCGGGCCGCAATCCACGGCGGTGGGGCGGCGCCTTGGCGTGCTGGGGCTGGAGCGCATCGGCGTGGAAGTGACCGCGGTGCGCCGGCGCGGCATCCGCGCCTTCGACCCGGAGCCCGAGACAGTGCTGGAACCGGGCGACATCGTAGTGCTGCGCGGCCCGCCCGAGGCGCTGGAAGCGGCAGAGACGCGCATCCTGAACGGCTGAGCGGGGCCGCCGGATGCGTCAGTGCGGACGCGCCTCGACCCAGGATTCCGGCAGGTTGTCGAGCACGGCGCGTGCGTCCAGCGAGCGGATCGGCACGCTGGTATCGGCCGGGATGCGGCCCTCGCCTTGCAGCATCAGGTAGCGCAGGCAGCACACACGCAGGAAGGACGAGAAATTGCCCGCCACCGCCTCGCTGCCGCGATGTTCGGTCAGTTCATCGTGCAGGCGCGTGATCAGCTGGTTGACGGTCATGTCGTCGCGTCGCGCCAGTTCTTCCAGCACTTCCCAGAACAGGCTCTCGAGCCGGATGCTGGTGGCCACGCCATGCAGGCGCAGCGAGCGCGACTGGCTTTGGTACGACGCCGGATTGGCGCGGATAAAGATTTCACACATGGATGCTCCCGTGCGGGCGGCGCGGCCGGCGGGCATGTGCACGGCTCGCCGCAGGGGGGCGGGCCGTGCCTTCACGCGTGGGGGCGCCGCGTGCGGAAAGCTCTAATGTACGATCCGCGTACCCAGCACGGCAAGGAACTGTGCCAGCCAGGCCGGATGCGCGGGCCAGGCCGGGGCGGTGACGAGGTTGCCGTCGGTATGGGCCTGGTCGACGGGAATATCGGCATAGGTGCCGCCGGCCAGCTTCACCTCGGGCGCGCAGGCTGGGTAGGCTGAGCAGGTCTTGCCTTCCAGCACGCCTGCCGCGGCCAGCAGCTGGGCGCCGTGGCAGACCGCGGCGATCGGCTTGTCCGCCTGGGCGAAGTGGCGCACGATCTCCAGCACGCGCGCGTTCAGACGCAGGTATTCCGGGGCGCGGCCGCCGGGGATGACCAGTGCGTCGTAACTGGCGGGGTCGATCCCGGCAAAGGTCGCGTTGAGGGTGAAGTTGTGGCCGCGTTTCTCGGTGTAGGTCTGGTCGCCCTCGAAGTCATGGATGGCGGTGGCGCAGGCGTCGCCCGCCTGCTTGTCCGGGCAGGCGGCGTGGACGGTGTGGCCGACCATCTGCAGTGCCTGGAACGGCACCATGGTTTCGTAGTCTTCGGCGTAGTCGCCCACCAGCATCAGAATCTTTTTTGCCATCGCGGTCTCCTGTATGGTTACGGGTGTCCGGCGGGTGCCGGACGCGGCAGCCCGGCCCCTTGGCTAGCCAACCGGGCCGGCAGGGCCATTGTGCTGGCCGCCCCGGTGGCGCGGGTGGTAACTGGTTACCGCGCCGGCGGCCACCCCTGCCGCGACCCACTGCGACCCCTTTCTGACTGGTGCGCGCCACGCTGCGCGCCTACCGTCTCCAGACCCCTATGGCAGATTCCATCATCCAGTCCCCCGAGCTCGGCGACGTCACCGGCTACCTGCGCGAGCGCATCCGCACCGTGCCGGACTGGCCCATGCCGGGAGTGATGTTCCGCGACATCACCCCGCTGCTGCAGAATCCCAAGACGCTGCGCGTGCTGATCGATGTCTTTGTGCACCGCTACATGGATGCGCAGCTCGACCTGGTGGCGGGCATCGACGCGCGCGGCTTTATCCTGGGCGCGATCGTCGCGTATGAGCTGAACCTGGGCTTTGTGCCGATCCGCAAGAAGGGCAAACTGCCGTTCCAGACCGTGGCCGAGGAGTACGAGCTGGAATACGGCAGCGCCACCGTCGAGATCCATGCCGACGCCTGCAAGGCCGGCGACCGCGTGCTGCTGGTCGACGACCTGATCGCCACCGGCGGCACCATGATGGCCGGGCGCAAGCTGCTGGAGCGCCTGGGCGCGACGGTGGTGGAGGGCGCCGCCATCGTCGACCTGCCCGAACTGGGCGGCTCGAAGCTGCTGCAGGACGGCGGGCTGCCGCTGTTCACCGTGTGCAAGTTTGAAGGTCACTGAGCCACGCTGACCGGCCCGCAAGATTTCCACGCAAGGAGACCCCATGCCTGACCTGCTGCTGTTCCTGTTGACTTCGATTGCCGTGACTGTGGCCCCGGGGCCCGACAACCTGCAGGTGCTGGCGCGCGGCATGGCGCAGGGCCGGCGCGCGGGGCTGGTGGCGGCACTGGGCTTTTCGGTCGGGTGCCTGTTCCACACCGTGATTGCGGCGGTGGGGCTGGCCGCGGTGCTGCGCTCGTCGCCGCTGGCGTTCCAGCTGATCAAGTACGCGGGCGCGGCCTACCTGATCTGGATCGGCATTCAGGCGCTGCGCGCAAAGGGCGGGCTGGCGCAGGGCGGTGATGTCGATGCGGTGCCGCTGGGGCGCGTGTTCCGCCAGAGCGTGCTCGGCAACATCATGAATCCCAAGGTGACACTGTTCTTCCTGGTGTTCCTGCCGCAGTTCGTGCGCGCCGATGCCACGCACCCGGGGCTGCAGTTCCTGCTGCTGGGCGTGGTCTTCATGCTGCAGACGGCGGTGGTGTTCTCGCTGTTCGGGCTGTGCGCCGGCTGGCTGGGCGCCTGGCTGCGCCGCCGCCCGGCCACCGGCCGCTGGCTGGACCGCGCCGCCGGGGCGATCTTCGTCGGTCTGGGGATCAAGGTCGCGCTGCCCTGAGCGCCGTCGCCTGGCGCGCACCCGGGCGCTCGTTGCGGCATGCTTTGCCGGTGTTGCCCGTTGCCCGCACGCCGCACCCGTGCCGTTGCCGCTGTCGGGTGGCGGGCGCATAATGCCCCATTGACAACTACACGATGACCGGGCCGAGCCTCCAGGGTTTTGTCGGCACTGGACACACAAAGGCGCACAATGGGCGTACTCCTTCACCTGCTATCAGGCGTTGCCCTGCTCGTCTGGGGCACCAACATCGTCAAGGTCGGCATCCTGCGCGTCTACGGTGCGAACCTGCGCCATGTCCTGTCGACCAGCGTCTCCAACCGCTTCACCGCCTTCCTTGCCGGGCTCGGCGTCACGGGCCTGGTCCAGAGCAGCAACGCCACCGCGGTCATCGTCAGCTCCTTCGTCGGCCAGGGCCTGATCGCCGTGGCGCCGGCGCTGGCCATCATGCTCGGCGCCAACGTCGGCACCGCGCTGATGGTGCAGGTGTTCTCGCTGGACCTGTCATGGCTGTCGCCGCTGCTGATCTTCGTTGGCGTGATCTGCCACCTGACCTGGAAGGGCAGCAAGCCCGGCCACGTCGGCCGCGTGCTGATCGGCCTGGGGCTGATCACGCTGGCGCTGGAACTGATCTCCATCGCCACCCGTCCCGTGGTGCAGGCCGCCGGCGTCAAGGTGCTGTTCGCCTCGCTGACCGGCGACTCGGGGCTGGACATGCTGGTCGGTGCCTTCCTGACCATCCTGTGCTATTCCAGCCTGGCCGTGGTGCTGTTCTGCGGCGCGCTGGCGTCGGCCGGCGTGGTGTCGATCCACGTGGCGCTGGCGCTGGTGCTGGGGGCCAACCTGGGTTCGGGCATCTCGGCGCTGCTGACCACCTCGGGCAACAACCAGCCGGGCAAGCGCGTGACGCTGGGCAACCTGCTGTCGCGCCTGCTGGGCTGCCTGGTGGCGCTGCCGCTGCTGGGCCAGGCCGAAGAGCTGCTGGCGCTGCTGGACCATGACCCGCAACGGCTGATCGTTAATTTCCACCTGCTGTTCAACGTCGCGCTGGCGGTGCTGCTGCTGGGCGCCACCGCGCCGCTGGCGCGCCTGTGCGAGAAGGTGCTGCCCGGGCGCAACACCGGCGACAGCCAGGTCACGCCGCGCCACCTCGATACGGCCGCGCTGACCACGCCCACGCTCGCGCTGGCCAACGCCGCGCGCGAAGTGCTGCGCATCGGCGACCGCGTCGAGCAGATGCTGGACAACATGCTGCGCGTGCTGCGCACCAACGACGCCAAGCTGGCCGACGCCACCTGCCGCATCGACAATGAGGTGGACGACCTCTACACCGCGATCAAGCTCTACCTGACCCGCATCAGCCTGGAAGCGCTGGACGAGCGTGACGGCCAGCGCTGGACCGAGATCATCTCGCTCACCATCAACCTGGAACACGCGGGCGACATCATCGAGCGCATCCTGCTCGATACCAAGGACAAGAAGATCGCCCACAACCTGATGTTCTCCGAGGCGGGCATGCAGGAGATCGCAGAGATGCACGCACGCCTGGTCGCCAACCTACGGCTGGGCCTGTCGGTGTTCCTCAACGGCGACCTCAAGAGCGCGCAGGCGCTGATGGCCGAGAAAGCGAACTTCCGCGAGCTGGAGCGCAAGTACGCGCGCACCCACCTGCAGCGCGTGGCGGTGCAGACCGCCGAGAGCATCGAGACCAGCTCATTGCACCTGGATGTGATCAGCGAACTGAAGCGCCTGAATTCGCTGTTCTGTGCGACGGCTTATCCGGTGCTGGAGCAGGCTGGGGTGCTCAACCGCAGCCGGATGAAGGAAGACGACCTGCCGACGGTGTCGACCGTGCAGGCAGCGCAGCACTGAGCGGCGACGCTAGAGCTTGTAGCCGAACTTCCGCAGCAGCGCCTTGCGCTCGGCCACATCGGCATCGGTCTCGATCCCCAGCGGCGAGGCGCCATCGATCACGCCCACCACGCCACGCCCGGCATCGGTCTGGGCGATGATCACCTGGGTCGGGTTGGCCGTTGCGCAGAAGATGCGGCACACCTCCGGTACCGCCCGCACCGCGGCCAGCACGTTCACTGGAAAGAAGCCGTCGCCGAGGAAGATCAGGAAGGTATGCCCGGCGCCGATGGCGCGGGCGTTTTCGCAGGCCAGGTCGATCAGGTCTTCATCTGTGCCCGACCAGCGCACCAGGCGCTTGCCCGAGGCCTCGCAGAACGCCAGCCCGAAGAGGATGCCCGGCACGGTGCCGGCCAGCGCCTCGTGCAGGTCTTCCACGGTCTTGATGAAATGCGACTGGCCGAAGATGAAGTTGGTGGCTTCCGGCTTGGTGACCGACACGACCGACAGTTCCATGACAGGCTCCCGAATGGCCGCAGGGCTTGCCGCCATCGGGTTCATGGTAGGGCGCGGGGTGGTGAATGCAAGCGGCGCGGCGCCACCGGCCCGCATGCGCCTGCACACCCCTATGCGCGCTTTAGCAGCGGCGCCAGGTACTTGCCGGTAAAGCTGGCCTTGCTCCTGGCCACATCCTCCGGCGTGCCGCGCGCGATCACCTGCCCGCCGCCGGCGCCGCCTTCCGGCCCCATGTCGATCAGCCAGTCCGCGGTCTTGATGACGTCCAGGTTGTGCTCGATGATGACCACGGTATTGCCCTGGTCGCGCAGCTTGTGGATGACCTTGAGCAGCAGTTCGATGTCATGGAAGTGCAGCCCGGTGGTGGGCTCGTCCAGGATATAGAGCGTGCGCCCGGTATCGCGCTTGGACAGTTCCAGCGACAGCTTGACGCGCTGCGCCTCGCCGCCCGACAGCGTGGTCGCCGACTGCCCCAGCCGGATATAGCCCAGGCCCACGTCCAGCAGCGTCTGCAGCTTGCGCCGCACCACCGGCACGGCGCTGAAGAACTCATGCGCCTGTTCGACGGTCAGGTCCAGTACCTCGGAGATGTTCTTGCCCTTGTACAGCACCTCCAGCGTCTCGCGGTTGTAGCGCTTGCCGTGGCAGACATCGCAGGGCACATAGACGTCCGGCAGGAAGTGCATCTCGACCTTGAGCACGCCGTCGCCCTGGCAGGACTCGCAGCGCCCGCCCTTGACGTTGAACGAGAAGCGGCCCGGATCGTAGCCGCGCTCCTTGGCCGACGGCACGCCGGCGAACAGTTCGCGGATGGGCGTGAACAGGCCGGTGTAGGTGGCCGGGTTGGAGCGCGGCGTGCGGCCGATCGGGCTCTGGTCGACGTTGATGACCTTGTCGAAATGCTCCAGCCCCTCGATGCGGTCATGCGGCGCCGGCTCCGGCGTTGAGCCGTACAGGTGGCGCGCCACCGCGTGGTAGAGCGTGTCGTTGATCAGCGTCGACTTGCCCGAGCCGGACACGCCGGTGATGCAGGTCAGCAAGCCCACCGGCACCTCGGCGGTGACGTTGCGCAGGTTGTTGCCGCTGGCGTTGACAATGCGCAGCAGGCGCTCATCGTCGGGCGCGGCGCGTTCCTTCGGCACCTCGATGCGGCGCTGGCCGGACAGGTATTGCCCGGTCAGCGATGCCGGCGACTCCTCGATCTGCCGCGGCGTGCCCTCGGCCACGATCATGCCGCCGTGCACGCCGGCGCCCGGGCCGATGTCGACTACGTAGTCGCAGGCGCGGATCATGTCCTCGTCATGCTCGACCACCAGCACCGAGTTGCCGATGTCGCGCAGGTGCTTGAGCGTGCCGATCAGGCGGTCGTTGTCGCGCTGGTGCAGGCCGATCGAGGGTTCGTCCAGCACATACATCACGCCGGTCAGTCCCGAGCCGATCTGCGAAGCCAGCCGGATGCGCTGGGCCTCGCCGCCCGACAGCGTATCGGCGCTGCGCTCCAATGACAGGTAGTCCAGCCCGACGTTGTTCAGGAAGTTCAGCCGCGCCGAGATCTCCTTGATGATCTTGTCGCCGATCTCGCGCTTGGCGCCGTGCATGTCCAGCGTCAGGAAGTACGTCAGCGCGTCGCGCAGCGGCCAGCCGTTGATCTCGAAGATCGCGCGCGCCTGCTCGCCCTCGCCCAGCTTGACGTGGCGCGCCTCGGTGCGCAGGCGGGTGCCGTGGCAGGCGGGGCAGGGCTGGTTGTTCTGGTACTTGGCCAGTTCCTCGCGCACGGCGACCGAATCGGTTTCGCGGTAGCGGCGCTCCAGGTTGGGGATGATCCCTTCGAACACATGCTCGCGCACGGTGGTGCGGCCGCGTTCGTTGATATAGGTGAACGGGATCTCCTGCTCGCCCGAGCCGTGCAGCACCGACTGCTGCACGTTTTCCGGCAGCTCCTCGAACGGCGTCTCGGTGTCGAAGTCGTAGTACGCGGCCAGGCCTTGCAGCATCTGGAAGTAGAACTGGTTGCGGCGGTCCCAGCCCTTGATCGCGCCCGAGGCCAGCGACAGGTTGGGGAAGGCCACCACGCGCTTTGGGTCGAAGAAGGTGATCTGGCCCAGCCCGTCGCAGCTCGGGCAGGCGCCCATCGGGTTGTTGAACGAGAACAGCCGCGGCTCCAGCTCCTGCAGCGAATACGAGCAGATCGGGCAGGCAAACTTGGAGCTGAACATATGCTCCTTGCCGCTGTCGAGTTCCAGCGCAAGCGCGCGCCCATCGGCCAGGCGCAACGCGGTCTCGAACGACTCGGCCAGGCGCTGCTTGATGTCGGCGCGCACCTTGACGCGGTCCACCACCACTTCAATGGTGTGCTTCTCGGTCTTTTTCAGTTTCGGCAGCGCATCGACCTCATAGACCTTGGCCTCGGCCTCGTGCGCGGCGCCGCCGCCCGAGCGGATGCGAAAGCGCACGAAGCCCTGCGCCTGCATGCTGTCGAACAGGTCCGAGTGCTCGCCCTTGCGGTCGGCCACCACCGGCGCCAGGATCATCAGCTTGGTGTCTTCCGGCAGTGCCAGCGCGGCGTCCACCATCTGCGACACGCTCTGCGCCTGCAGCGGCAGGTTGTGGTCGGGGCAGTAGGGCGTGCCGGCGCGCGCATACAGCAGGCGCAGGTAGTCGTGGATCTCGGTGACGGTGCCGACCGTGGAGCGCGGGTTGTGGCTGGTGGCTTTCTGCTCGATCGAGATCGCGGGCGACAGCCCCTCGATCAGGTCCACGTCCGGCTTTTCCATCAGCTGCAGGAACTGGCGGGCATAGGCGGACAGCGACTCCACGTAGCGGCGCTGGCCCTCGGCATAGAGCGTGTCGAAGGCGAGCGAGGACTTGCCCGAGCCCGACAGGCCGGTGATCACGATCAGCCGGTTGCGCGGCAGGTCGAGATTGATGTTCTTCAGGTTGTGGGTACGCGCCCCACGGATCTTGATTTCTTCCATATGCCGAAAAGTCGTCGCCAGACAGGCCGCCCTGCCGGGGTTGGCAAGGCTGTCTGAAGGAATCGCAAAACCCAGAAACAAGTACCGTATTTGGCACTTCCGACCGCTGGCGACGGCCGGAATGCGCGCCCGGGCACACGCCCGGGGGCCAGCTGGCATGGCCAGGTGACCCGGGAAGCGCGAAGGAGCAAACCTGTTAATATACCCAACTTCGGTTTCCGGGGTTGCCCGCGCCATGCAGGCGCCCGGCGAAGCCGCCGCCGGCCCCGGGTTCCGGGCGGCAACTTCCCCCCGCGATCCCGATCGAAACTGCCGTTGCGATGCACCGGCAGCCAGCCTGACAGATTCCACGATCCCACGATCGCAATGCCGTCGATCCAGTCTTCCTCCCCGGGTGCGGGTGCCGCTGACGCATCCCAGGCCCCCGCCCGCGAACGCATGACCCGCGCCGAGCTGCGCGCCGCCGTGTCGCTGGCCAGCATCTTCGCGCTGCGCATGCTTGGCCTGTTCCTGATCCTGCCCGTTTTTGCCGAATTCGCGCACAGCCTGCCCGACGGGCACGACGCCCAGCGCGTGGGCCTGGCCATGGGCATCTATGGCCTGATGCAGGCATTCCTGCACATCCCGCTGGGCTGGCTGTCCGACCGCATCGGGCGCAAGCCGGTGATGGTGGCCGGGCTGCTGCTGTTCATCGCCGGCGGGCTGGTGGCCGCCTTCTCCGACACGCTCAGCGGCATCATCGCCGGCCGCGCGCTGCAGGGGATGGGCGCGATCTCCGCGGCCATCACCGCGTGCATCGCCGACCTGACGCGCGAGCGCCATCGCACCAAGGCGATGGCAATGGTGGGCGGCAGCATCGGCCTGACCTTCGCGCTGTCGCTGGTGATCGCCTCGCCGCTGCTGCACAGCATCGGCATGTCCGGCATCTTCGGGCTGATGTCGGTGCTGGGGCTGGTGGCCATCGGCGTGACGCTGTTCCTGGTGCCGACCCCGCCGCCGCCGCATCCGGTGCGCCTGCCGTTCCGAAAGGTGCTGCTCAACGCCGACCTGGCGCGCCTGAATGTCGGCGTGCTGGCGCTGCACGCTTCGCAGGTGGCCATGTTCATGGTGGTGCCCGCCATGCTGGCCGATGCCGGCATGCCGCTGGACCAGCACTGGAAGGTCTACTTGCCGGTGGTGCTGGTGTCCTTCGTGCTGATGCTGGGCCCGATGATGGCGGCCGAGCGCTACGGCCGCGTGCGCCCGGTGCTGCTGGGCGCGGTCGCGCTGATGACCGCGGTGCAGCTGCTGTTTGCCGCCGTGCACGGGCTGTGGGCCATCGTCGGCGTCCTGCTGCTCTTCTTCGTCGCGTTCAACGTGCTGGAGGCGATGCAGCCGTCGCTGGTGTCGCGCTACGCCGCGGCCGCGCGCGGCGCGGCCCTGGGCGTCTACAACACCACGCAGGCGCTGGGCCTGTTCCTGGGCGGCGCGGCTGGTGGCTGGCTGCTCAAGCACGAGGGGCGCAGCGCCGTGTTCGTCGGTTGCGCGGTGGTGCTGTTGCTCTGGCTTATAATCGCCTGGAGCATGAAGGCGCCGCCGGCGCGCGGGCAGGAAGCTGCACCGGCAACGCCGGCCTGACCTGCATCACATCGTAAAGAATCCGGCCTGGAAAAGGGCTAGCATGATCGCGCCACCCGACGTCTGGCCGGGGGCGCGATGTTCGTTTACGTCACCGCAGTATCGCGTCACACTACATCCGCTTTACCGTCATCGTATTGCCACGCTTTTCAACACAGCGCGTGGCTTTTGGAGAACATTCACATGGCATCGGTCAACAAAGTCATTCTCGTCGGCAACCTCGGCGCAGACCCGGAAACCCGCTACCTGCCCAGCGGCGACGCCGTGACCAATATCCGCCTGGCGACCACCGATCGCTACAAGGACAAGCAGAGCGGCGAGATGAAGGAGGCCACGGAATGGCACCGCGTCTCGTTCTTCGGCAAGATCGCCGAAATCGCCGGCCAGTACCTGCGCAAGGGATCGTCGGTCTATATCGAAGGCCGCATCCGCACGCGCAAGTGGCAGGACCAGTCGGGCCAGGACAAGTACTCCACTGAAATCGTTGCCGACCAGATGCAGATGCTGGGTTCGCGCCAGGGCGGCGGCGGTGGCGGTGACGAAGGCGGCTACGGTGGCGGCGCAGGCGGCGGTGGCTACAGCCGCGAAGCGTCGGGCGGCGGCTACGGCGGTGGCGCCCGCGGCGGCCAGGGCGGTGCCCAGGGTGGCGGCCAGAGCGGTGGCGCGGCACGCCGTCCGCAGCAGCCGGCCTCGAATGGTTTCGAGGATATGGACGACGATATTCCGTTCTGATTCCTACCTCGCTTCACGCATCACCCCGAAAGCCCGCTACGCGGGCTTTTTTGCGCCCGCATTCTCCGCGCAAACCGCATTTCCTCATGCGCACACATTCGTATGCGGATGTGCGGCCACCCCCTATATTTTGCATTCTTAATTTGTATGCAAAATGGAGGGTGGTGCGTGAAGGTGGGGAACACAAGGCGCAGTCACGCCATGGCGCTCACGGGCGTGCTGGCGGGGGCGATCTGCGGCGTTGCGCAGCAAGCGCTGGCGCAATCAGTATCGACTTCCATATCGGTCTACGGCCTGATCGACACCATGGTCCGATACTCGGACAACAACCGCGGGGACCAGAGCCTGGCTGAACTGAGCGAGGGCTACTTCAGCGGCTCGCGCTGGGGCGTGCGCGGCAATGAGGCGCTGGGTGCGGGATGGTCGGCGCTGTTCAACCTGGAAAGCGGCTTCGACCTGGCTACGGGCACTTCGCTGCAAGGCACTGCGGCGTCGAACTACGGACAGGTCGGCACGCAGGGTACAGGCCGGCTGTTCGGCCGGCAGTCGTACCTGGGGATCGAGCACCTGGCGTGGGGGAAGCTGACGGTCGGCCGCCAGTTCACCACGGCCTATGACGCGACCTTCCGCTTCCAGCCCTATGGCCATCCCAATCTCGATGCGGTGGCCATCCTCAACGGCTATACCGGTCCGCGGCAAGACAACATGGCGAAGTACGCGGGCCAGTGGAACGCATTCTCGGCGACGGCGCACTACACCTTCGGCGAAGTGCCGGGCGATGCGGCGGCCAGCAGCAGCCGGGGGCTGGCGCTGGCCTGGATCACGGCACGGATCGACGTGGGCGCCCTGTTCCAGAGCACCAGTGCCCTGGCGAACGAAGAGAAGCGCACGATCTGGGGCATCGGCGGCAGCAGCCAGCTGGGGCGCGTCAAGCTGGCGCTCGGCTACCTGGACAACCGCTATCACCTGAGCCCGACCCGCAATCATGTGCTGACCGGCGGCGCCACGGTGCAGGCAACGCCCGCGCTGGCGTTGTCGCTGGCGGCCGGCTATGACCGGCAGACCGCCGCCAGCGGCCACCGGCTGATGCTGACCAGCGTGGCTGAGTACAGCTTGTCCAGACGCACTAGCGTCTATGCGGAAGCCGATTTCAACCGCATCAGCGGCAGCTATGCGCTGCCCGCCTTCATGGGCGTGCGTGGCAACAAGTTCGGCGGCGGCGTCGGCCTGCGCCATCGCTTGTAAAGCCGGAGGGCCATCGTGATTTCGAGAAGACAGTTCCTTGCCGCGGCGCTGGCCGCGCCGGCATTGCCGGGGATGCCGGCGCGCGCGGACAGCGGCGCCACGGCATGGCCGCGCCATCCGGTACGGCTGGTGGTGACCTTCCCGCCGGGCGGGTCCAGCGACATCGTGGCGCGGCTGCTGGCACCGGTGCTGCAGGAAAAGCTGGGGCAGCCATTCGTGACCGACAACCGGCCGGGGGCGGGATCGACGATTGGCGCGGCAGCGGTCGCCGCGGCACCCAATGACGGCTACACGCTGCTGATGTCGAACTCGGCGGCGCTGAGCATCTCGCCGTTCCTGCTCAGGCGGCCCGCCTACGACCCGGTACGCAGCTTCACGCACGTGCATTACATCGGCGCGGTGCCGACGGTCTTTGCCGTGCATCCGTCGGTGCCGGCGCGCAACCTCGCGGAGCTGGCGGCGTGGATCCGCGCGCAGCGCGACCCCGTGCCGTTCGGCAGTGGCGGGGCGGCGTCGGTGGCGCATATCGTCGGCGAGCTGTTTGGCCAGCAGGCGGGGTTACGGCTGACGCACGTGCCATACAAGGGCGCGGGTCCGATGCGCGCCGACCTGCTCGGCGGACAGATCCCGTTTGCGGTGGATGCCCTGCCGCAGAACCTGCCATTGCTGCAGTCCGGCGCCTTGCGCCTGCTGGCGGTGACCTCGGCGCAACGCGTGCCGCAGGCGCCCCAGCTGCCCACCGTGGCGCAAGCCGGCTATCCCGGCCTGGTGGCCGAAAACTTCGTCGGCGTCTCCGCGCCGGCCAACCTGCCCGAGGACATCGTGCAACGCTTGCATCAACAACTGCAGGTCATCCTGCAACAACCGGCCCTGCGCGGCCGCCTGGAGGCCCAGGGCTTTGTGCTGGCCGAGCGCCGGCCCGATGAGTTCGCCGCCTACGTACGCCAGCAGGCGCAGGCCTGGGGTCCTGTGGTCGCGGCAACCGGGGCGACGCTGTCATGAGCGCGCGCATCCAGGTAGTGCTGTTCGGACCCGAAGGACGCGGCAGCTTCAACGAAGCCGGGCATGTCGGCGCCATGCGCGCACGCAATGCCGGCCACGACTTGGCGGTGACGTGGATTGCCGATCCGGATCCACAGGCGCGTGCCGCAGCGCTGCTGGCGCTGTGCGAGACCGGTCCGGACCTGATCGTTGCGCATGGCGGACAGGGGGACTATCCCGTTTCGGTTGCCGCGGCTCGCCATCCCGCCCGGCGCTTCGTGGTCACGCAGGGCAGCGTGCTGTGCGCCAACACCGCGAGCTATGCGGTGTTGCAGGAACAGTCCGCCTTCCTTGCGGGCGTGCTGGCGGCGATGGATTCGCGCACCGGCGTGGTTGCCCATTTGTCGGGCGAGAAGGTGTGCCCCGGGCTGAAGGGGCGCGCGGCGTTTCTCCATGGCGTGCGCAGCGTGGTGCCTGGCCTGCCGGCACTCACGACCTTCTGCGGCAACCAGCACGATCCGGCATTGGCCGGCGGCGCGGTTGCCGCGCAGGCCCGCGCCGGCGCCGATATCGTATTTGCGATGATCGACGGTGGCCGCGACGGTGCCATCGCCGCCTGCCGTGCCGCGGGCATCCGCCAGATCGGCAACGTGCTCGACTGGACCAGCAGGCATCCCGATGTCTTCCTGGCTTCCGCGGTGGCCGACAGCGGCCTGTGCGTCGAGCTGGCGATCGGGGATTTCAAGCGTGACCGGATCGCATGGGGAACCACCCAAAGCTTCGGGCTGGAAGCGCCGGCGGCCGTCCGGCTCGCCCTGGGCCGTGATGTCAGCACGGCCGCGCGCGCGGCAATCGACCACTGGAGCCAGCGCTTGCTCGATGGCGGCGTGGCCGTGGCGGAGGGCTATGACGGGCCCGAGTTTGCTGTGGGCGATGCGCCTGCGGTTGCATAGCCGCCGCCGGACGGGAGGCACGGCAGCATCATGCCAGCACCGGCATGCCGGCCTCCCGTTCCCACTCCACGCAATTCCTGCCCTTGTTCTTGGCCGCATACAACACGTTGTCCACGCGCATCAGCAGTGCTTCCAGGTCTTCGCCGGGCCGCAGTGTGGCCACGCCAAAGCTGGCGGTCACCGAGTGCATGCCCGGCAGCACGTCCATTTCCGAGCTCTCCAGCGTCTGGCGCAACCGTTCGGCCAGGTGCAAGGCTGCATCGGGCGGGGTATCGGGCAACAGCACGACGAACTCCTCGCCGCCCAGGCGCGCGGCGATATCGCGCCGGCGGACGCCGGCGGCGATGATCCGGCCGATTTGCGCCAGCACCGCGTCGCCGGCGCTGTGGCCGTAGTTGTCGTTGATGAACTTGAAGAAGTCGAGGTCGCAAAGCAGCACACTCAGCGGCTTGCCCTGAGGTGGCGGGATTTCGCGCGCGGCCAGCGCCTCCAGGCTGCGGCGCGTGTGCAGCTGCGTCAGCGGATCGGTGTCGCGTTCATGCCGCAGGCCGTCGATCACGTCCTGCATGGCTGCCGCCAGCAGCGCCAGCGCCAGCGTGAGCAGCAGCAATGCCAGCGTGACCTGCAGCCACAGCCAATAGGCCGAGCGGGTGAAGGCGGCAGCGTCCTGTCCGGTGGCCGGAGCAATGGTCAGTACCGTGCGCGGCAGGAAATGGAGGGCAAACAACAGGAAGACCCAGAACAGCACCCGGTCTGCGGTGCTGCCCGTGCGCAGGCGGGCAAGCGGCGCGATCCCCAGCAGCAGGATCAGCGCGATGCCGATATTCAGGATGTAAATGCGGGCGACCAGCTGGGGCTGCACGAAATCAAACCAGGCAAGCGCCGCAAACAGGGCCAGCGGCAGCGACACCAGCGCGCAGGTATCGACGCGCGCGCCGATGCGCGCCAGCATGCCACGCAGCATCAGCACGGCACTGCCCAGGTAGAGCGCACCGGTGACCGTGGCGTTGCCGCCGCCGTTGCGCGGCACCCAGACGATCTGCAGGGCGACGGCAAGCGCGTACAGCAAATAGCAGGCACCGAGCTGCAGCAGATAGTGCCGCGTGCGCTCATGGTTCCAGGCCAGCAGGAAGCAGAGCGAAAGCAGGATGGCAATGGCGGGATTGACCAGGGCCAGGAATTGACCAGCATCGTGCAACACGGAGAGTCCCCTGTTTTTATGGTTCTCTGGCAGGGACGGGTGCCCGCGTGCGAAGCGCCGTGAACAGGGCGTGAGCCAGGGAACATAGCGGGCGGTGCGCGCCCGCAGCGGCGGGGCCGCGGGGCCACGGCCCGCTGACAGACTGCGTAGCGGCCGCCCGTAACAAATTGTTTCTGTCAGGACCCATTCTAGTCTTGGGTGACGTTAGCGGCTCCCCCCCAATGGGCGCCAGCCCGCAAACAATTGTGAACAATCTGCCAAGCCGAATGCATCATCAGTCATATGAAGCGTCGTCGCCATGGATGGCGGATGCCGCAGTTGTCCGTATTTGTGACTAATCTGGTAGATGCTGTCCGGATCCTCCGGCAGTTCGGTTTTCCCGTACGCAAGGAGATCACGATGAAGACCAAGAAAGCGATGCCGGCGCTGTTGCTGGCGGCAAGCGTGCTGGCGGCGCCGTTTGCGATGGCGCAGGGCGGTGCCAAGTCCAAGCCCAAGCCGATGACGGATCCCATGGCCGCCTCCGCGCCGGCGGCGCAGAACTCGCCCTATATGCAGGTGCAGCAGTGGAAGAAGGGTGACCGGCTGCCCACCGAGTTCAGGGACCGCCAGTATGTGATCGACGACTACAAGCAATACAACCTGCCCGCGCCGCGCAAGGGCACGCGCTGGGTCGGGATTGGCGCGGAATATTACCTGGTGGCGCCCAACGGCGTGGTCCAGCAGGTCGGATCGGGTTCCTGACCCAGCCTGCTGCGGCGACGACCGCGGGAAAAGAAACAAAGCCGCCACGCGGGGCGCGTGGCGGCTCTTTCTTTTGCGATCGGTCTCAGATCCCCAGGATCTTCTTCGCTTCGAGCAACGATTTCATCGCTTCGTCATGCTTGCCGGCCTTGTGATAGGCCTCGCCGTCGGCGCGCAGCTTGGCAACCTTGGCGGAATCCTCTGGCGACAGCGCCGGCCTGGTCGACAGTTTGGCGTCGATGGCCTTCATCTCATTGGGGCAGTTATGGGCGAGCGCCAGGCCGGGGGCGCCGGCCAGCAGCAGTGCCATAAGGACAAGAACATATTTGCGCACGATGGCCTCCACGAAGACGCTGTTGGGATTTCCAGCATAGTCCATCGCCGCGCCGTCCCGCACCTGGCCGGGTGCGGCATGAATCGGCTGGTTTTGCCGGTGATGCGCATATCCCCCCACGAAGGGGTAAATGGCGATTATTCGTTTCGCTTTTGAACAACCCGGAGTCACGCCGTCTCATCCGGAACTCAACCATTTGGGCGAGATATTGCCGGTATTTTCTGGTCGCGCCGACACGCACGGATGCGGTCGCATGATGCTTGAATCCGCCTGCTCTGAATTGGGCCGGGCAGCCTTCGTGTCACCGCCAGGCGCGGCAATCCGGGTATTTTCATAAGCATTATCCCGAGTCACCTGAATTTTAAACGGGCGTTGGCGCTATTGAAGCGGGAGCAGTTTTCCGATGCTCCGGGAACGCGCTTCATTAATGAAACAGCCCGTGCGAATGCACGATTTATCGGAATCGCCGCGATCTCTAGATTGGGCTCACCCGGCACGGATCCGGGCATGCCGTTAATGAGAAACCGGGGGGCTTCCATCGTGCAACACATTGACCTGAGACTTGCGGCGATCCCGCTCGCCTGCCTCGCCATCCTGCTCGCCGGTTGCGGTGGCGGTGGCGGCGATTCCGCGCCGGCCAACGCTGCGCCATCCGCCAGTGTGGCCGGCCCGGCCGGCGCGAACGGCAAGACCATCCTGTCCGGCACCAATGCGCCCACGGCGGACGCTGGCACGGACGGCGACTTCTACCTCAATGCCACGACCTCGACGCTCTACGGGCCCAAGGCTGGCGGGGCCTGGCCTGCCGGCGTGTCGCTGGTCGGCCCGCAGGGCGTAGCCGGCGCGCCCGGCGCCGTGCTGCTGCACGGCGCGGCAGATCCCACCGCTGCCGATGGCGGCGAAGGCAGCTTCTACCTCAATACGACCACCAACACGCTGTTCGGCCCGAAGACGGCGGAAGGCTGGCCGGCCGGGGTCTCCGTGGTCGGCCTGACCGGTCCGGTCGGGCCGGCGGGTCCGGCCGGGTCCGACGGCGCGGCCGGGGCGCAAGGTCCGCAGGGCGAAAAGGGCGAAAAGGGTGATACCGGCGAGACTGGCGCCACCGGCCCCCAGGGCCAGCAAGGAGAGGCAGGCGGGAATGGCGGCGCCGGAGCGACGATCTACACGGCCAACTTCGCTGTGTACAACTCGCCGGATGGCAATGGCACCTATGTCATGACCGGCACCGGGCTGGACCGCCAAAGTATCGATCCGAATTTCGGCGCGGTGATGCCGGTGGGCTGCAGCGGCGGCCTGACCCTGAACGCGAGCCTGGCAGGCGCCGTGCCCGATGACGAAGTCAAGTACACCCTGGCGGCATACCGTGTCGCCAGCGGCGCGGCGCTGGAAACGATCGCCCCGCTTGCCATCACCGACGCGTCCGCCTGCTCGCTCGGAGCCACCGTGCGGACCTGCTCGGCGCCGGCCACGACGACGGTGGCGGCTAACGACATTGTCCAGGTGCAGGTCAGTGGCAACCGCAACTTCAAATGGGGCGGCGCGCTGTACGTCAGTCTTTCCTGCAAGAGCAGCAGCTGATCCATGCGGCGGCCACCCGGCCGCCACCAACCCTCTGCCAGGGCTACGAGCACGGCCGCGCGCCAGCCGCACCCCGCTCCCTGGTTTTCCTGAACGCCTTCCAGTGCTATTTTGGAGGGCGCTTTTTTTTCCCGCGCTGTTCCCGATCCTCCCGGACACCGACCAGGCTCTGCCGCTGCGCATGGAAACCTCCGCCGAACACTATTCGCTGGCCCTGCTGTGCGCCGCGGTGCTGACCGTGACCGTGGTCGGCATCCACTACGAGGCGCTGCGGCTGCTGTCGGCGATACATCCCCGGCGCTGGAGCGGGCGCATGAACATCGGCGTGCTGATCGTCTGCATCATCGTGGTCCATTGCCTGGAAGCGCTGGTGTTTGCGCTGGGCTTCTGGTTCGCCGACCACGTGCTGGGCCTGGGCGGGCTGACCGCGATGGGCAGTGCCGGCGTGTCCGGCGTGCACACGCAACCAGGCGCGCTGGTCTACGCCTACTTTGCGCTGGAGACCTTCACCACGCAGAGCCTGGGCGACATCGTCCCGGTGGGCGCCAGCCGCCTGATCGCCAGCATCGAGCCGCTGGTCGGCCTGATCCTGATCGGCTGGTCCACCTCGTTCACCTATGTGATGATGCGCCGCGACTGGGAGCTTGAGCGCGACGAAGGAGGCGGGCGCCGCGCTCCCTAGCGGAATCACCGCTCATGTGACCCCACCACGGGCCGCGCTCAGCGGCGGCCCGGCAACGGAAGGAGGACGACCTGACATGGCAAGACTGGTGATGATCCTGCTGGGCGTGGACTACCTGCGCACGCGCTGGCGCGGCCTGCTGCGGCTGGGCTGCCTGAGCGTGCTGCTGGGGGTGGCCATGTTTGTCGATGCGCTGGACAACGCCATCTATTTCCCGATGACGCCGTTCGCGGTGGTGTTGCTGCTCGAAGGGCTGGCAACGCTGGTGGTGGCGCGCACCGGCATCGGCGGGCAGCGCACGCTGCGGCAGGTCAAGGGTGTGTCGTTCTGCTTTGCCGCGGTGCTGATCCTGGCCGGCCATCATCACGGCAACTTCGTGCTGTCGATGATTTTCGGCACGCTGTTCCTGGCCGACGGGCTGCTGCAGATCGTCTCGGCCCGCGTGGTACGGTTCCGCACCTGGCGCCTGGCGGTAGCCGTCGGCATGTTCGAGATCGCGCTGGCCATCTTCTTCTACCAGCCGTACCCGACCCACTATGTGGGCACCGTGCCCTATTGCCTGGCCCTGGGGCTGATCTTCGGCGGCTGGAACATGCTGCTGCTGGCCTCACGCCTGCGCCGGCTGGACCACAACCCCGGCATGGACGAAGCCGATGCCAAACCGGCCGCTCCCGCCGCCGCCGCCCCGGCAACCGATACGGCTGCTGCTGCCGATGCACCCGACATGACCCTCTGGGACGGCCCGCCCGAGCCCGGCGAGCATGTGCTGACCGTGCATGTCTGGACCCCGGTCGGGTCCGCCCGCGGCGAAGCGCGCCGCCAGCCGCTGGTCGACCGCTATATCGCCGCGGTGGACTGCGACGGCGTGATCTCCACCGGCCATGCCGCGCTGGAATCGCCCGAGGGTATCTATATCAGCCTGTACCCGGCCGAGGAAATCGACCGCTCGCCAGACGAATTCACCCGCATCCTGCGCGCCACCCGCGAAAACGACGTGGGCGGCAAGTTCCAGCCGGATTACCAGACCGAATCGCGCGCCTGGTGCCCGTCGACGGTGCAGGTGCGCATCCGCAACTATGACCCCGAGCGCCTGGGCCGCTTCTGGAGCGCCTACCGCCAGAACACCACCTACAACCTGACCGACCGCAACTGTTCCAGCACCGTCTCGCACGCGCTGGAAGCGGCGCTGGAAGGCGCGTCGGCCCGGGTCTGGCGTCAGGCCCGGGGCTGGCGGCCGCTCTGGCGCCTGCTGACCACGCCAGAATTGTGGGTGGCGGCGCAGATCCGCAAGCGCGCCAAGACCATGGCCTGGACGCCCGGCCTGACGCTGGACTACGCACGCGCGCTCAGCATGCTGGCCGATCCGCGGCCGTCCGGCTGGGCCAGCATGACCCGGATGGCGCTGGGGCAGATGCGGCGCCAGCGCCGGGGCTGGCGCGAGGCCGCGCGCACCCGGGCAGACAAGGAGGGCAGCGGAGCCGTCGCAGGTGGCATCGACGCCGCAAATGCTGAAAATGCCGGTAATGTCAGGCAGGCCGCGAACGATTAAGCTGGCAGCCTTTGCATAAATTCATCCAGCCACAGGAGAGAAGTCATCATGCCGAGCCAGCGAACCCTGATCCGCATTGCCGCCATCGCTGCCCTGGCGATGGCCTGCAGCGCGCATGCGCAGAGGCCGGACGGGGACAGTGCCGCCGCCGCGGCCATCAACGAAGCGGTGCAGCAGGGCACCACGCCCTACCGTCCCGACCCGGCGGCAACGCCGGGCAGCATCCAGTCGGACGAATGCCGCGCCCTGGCCGCGCAGATTGCCGAAGCGCCCAAGCGCGAATACCGCGCCACCCAGCCAGCCATCGAGACCGCCCAGGGCCGCATGATCCCGGAACTGGAGCGTGACCGGCCGAAGAAGTCGCTGCAGCAGGCGTACCGGGAGAAGTGCTCGCAGTAAGCCGCGCGCGGTCGGCCGCAGCCGGCAATACACCGCGGGCGGCACCACAGTCGCCCGCTGCCTTTTCCGCCTTTTCCTTCCCCAGGCCGTTCCGGCCCGTCCTCCCAACACAGATCGTTCGTCATGCACCTGCGCGGCGCATGGCTGCCCCATAGCTACGCAACCGCCTGCCGCCGGACGCGTCTGTTTCACCACGCCGGGTAAAAATACATATGTTTCATGGTTATCCATGATGGAACACTTGTTGCTCTTTGCCTAGCATTCCGGTGCAAAGGCGCATCGCGTGAACGCTACCCAAGGAGAGCCTGGTATGAAAGCAGCACAAGTCACCTGTCCGCGCAGTTCGCAGCGTCCCCTGGCGGAGCCACTTGCCGCCGCCGTACTGGCGTTATTCGCGGGCACGGCGGGTGCTGCCGACGTGGCGGCCAGCCCGACGCTCAGCAAGGTCAAGTCGTCGGGCACGATCGCCATCGGCCACCGCACCTCGTCGATCCCGTTTTCGTACTACGACGCCAACCAGAAGGTGATCGGCTTCTCGCAGGACATCTGTGATCGCGTCATCGATGCAGTGAAGCGCGAGACCGGCGTGCCCGGCCTGCAGGTGCGCATGGTGCCGGTGACCTCGCAGAACCGGATCTCGCTGGTGCAGAACGGCACCGTGGACCTGGAATGCGGCGTCACCACCAACCTGAAGTCGCGCCAGCAGCAGGTGGCGTTCTCGACCACCTTCTTTGTTGCGGGCACGCGCTTGCTGGTGAAGAAGGGCAGTCCGGTGCGCGACTTCGCCGACCTGTCGGGCAAGGCGGTGGTGACCAACGCCGGCACCACCTCCGAGCGCATCCTGCGCCGGCTCAACGACGAGAAGCAGGCCAATATCACCGTCCAGAGCGCCAAGGACTATGGCGAGTCATTCCTGATCCTGCAGTCCGGGCGGGTGGCGGCATTCATGATGGACGACGTGCTGTTGTCCGGCGCGCGCACGCTGGCGCCCAATCCCGCGGAGTGGGCGGTGGTGGGTACGCCGCAGTCATTCGAGGCCTACGCGTTCATGATGCGCAAGGACGACCCTGGCTTCAAGCAGATGGTCGACGGTGCCATCACGGGGCTGATCCGCAGCGGCGAGATCAACAAGCTCTACGCCAGATGGTTTGCCGCACCGGTGCCGCCCAAGCACGTGAACTTCGAGCTGCCGATGAGCGAACCGCTGAAGAAGGCCTACGCCAACCCCAACGACGAGGCCTTCGATTAAGCGCGGCGGGCCGGCTCAGCCGCGTCCGGCCGCCACATAGGCGCCGGTGCGGTGCAGTTCGCCCTCGGCCTGCTCCAGCGCGCGGATTGCGCCCTTGCCCTTGCGTGCAAGCAGTTGCTCGACCAGGGCCTCGACCATGGCCACGCCGGCGGTGACGGACGGGAAGAACGATGGGCTTTCCACCGAGAACAGCAGCGTGCAGTCTGCCGCCAGCGCGATCGGCGCGACCGTGCTGTCGGTCAGCGCGATCACCTTGCAGCCGCACTCGCGCGCGGCCGCGGCGACCCGGATGCTTTCCTGCGAGTAGGGGGCAAAGCTGACCACCAGCACCGCATCCTTGGGCGCCAGGCCGCGCAGCTCCATCTCCAGCGTGCCGGCATCGGCGCGGATCAGGTGCACGGTGCTGCGGAACAGCCGGTAGACATAGTGGAAGGTGAACGCGATCGGGAAGCACGAGCGGAAACCCGCCACATGCACGCACGCCGCATGCGACAACAGTTCTGCCGCTTGCTGCAGCGTCTTCTCATTGTTGGCGGCGATCATGTCGAGGTTGTGGTGCTGCGCGTCCAGCATCTCGCCCAGCATGCGGCTGGCGCTGCTTTCACGCACCACCTTGCGCGCGCGGCGCGCGTACGGCTGGCTGCCGCCGCGCAGCGCATCAACGAACAACTCACGCAGCCCCTGCCAGCCCTCGAAGCCGAGATGCTGCGACAGCCGCACCAGGGTGGCAGGCTGCACCCCGGCACTGGCCGCGATCTTGCGCATCGACAGCACCGCCACGTCCTGCGGATGGTCGAGCAGGTAGCGCGCCCCGCCCTGGAACTGCGTGCTGAGGGTGGGGAAGTTGCTGCGCAGCAGCGCCATCAGGGCGTCCAGGTCCTGCGGCGGCGCTTGCGGCGATGGGGTGGGGCTGTCGGGCGGCATGGGCATTCCGGATTCGGTGTTTGTAACGATTGTTGCACAGGTGCACCCGGGCGCGCATCGGGCCAGTCGAACCAGGGCGGGTCAGGGTTCCCCCTCACTGCCGGATAACGTCTGCCGCATGCCTTGGCTGTATGCCCTGTGCAGATCCCGTAACGCCACTGTCTGTTCGCTACAACGCCGGCCAGCCGGCATCATATTTTCCTTACCCACTTGGCGGATCGTGACTTACACTCCGCGCCATAACCTCCGGAATTCGGTCAACCGGAACATAATTGGTATCGGAGCGCGAGCATGGGACATAGAAGCCCGGCAGTGCGACACGGCGGGAGGGTCAACTCGTCGTTTCGGGTCATTGGGGAAGTTGGGGCAACCGGCAATCCATGCCGGGGCCGGCGCCTGCGCGGCGCCAGGGCAGCGCATGGCTTCACGCTGATCGAAGTGATGATCACGGTGGCGATCATTGCCATTCTTGCCGCCGTCGCCATTCCAAATTACAGCCGTCACGTCGTGCGCTCGCACCGGGCCGCAATCGAGTCCTTCATGCTGGAGGTCTCGGGCGCCCAGGAGCGCTACCTGGTCGACAACCGCGCCTACGCCGCCAATCTGGGCACGCTGGGCATGTCGGTACCGGCCGCGCAGGCAACGCGCTACGACGTCGCCGTGACGCCAAACGCGGCGCCGCCGCCCGGCTACAGCATCGTGGCCACGCCCAAGGGCAGCCAGGTTGCCGGCGACGCCGACTGCGGCTCGCTGACGCTGACCAGTGCCGGCGCGAAATCCGCGTCTGGTTCAGGCACCGACTGCTGGAACTGACCATGCGGCGCGCCACGTTCACGCCGTCTTCGCCCGGCCGGCCCACCCGCCGCGGCTTCACCCTGGTCGAACTGCTGTGCGCCATGTCGGTGCTGGCGATCCTGGCGGTCGTGGCGGCGCCGTCGTTCTCTTCACTGATCGCCAACCAGCGCGTGCGCGGCGCCTCGCTTGACCTGACCTCGGCGCTGCTGCTGGCGCGCAGCGAGGCGGTCAAGCGCAATGCCACGGTCACGCTGGCAGCCACCGGTGCCGCCTGGACCGCCGGCTGGGCGGTCACCGCAGGCCCCGAGACGGTGCGCAGCTTCGGGCCCTACGGCGGCCTGACCATCACGCCCAGCGCTGCCGGGGCCCTTGCGCTTGGCAACGACGGCCGGCTCACGGGCGCGGCCATGACTTTCGAAGTGGCACCCAACGGCGATACGGCAGCGGCGTCGCGCGTCTGCGTGCAGGTCAGCGAGACTGGCCGCGTCGCCTCCGCCACGGGAGCCTGCTCATGAAGCACAGAACCCCGCGGCTGCGGCCGCGCATGCCTGGCCGCCGCACGCAGGGCGGCTTCCTGCTGATCGAGGTGCTGGTGGCGGTGGTGATCCTGCTGGTCGCGCTGCTTGGCACCGCCGGGCTAGTGGCGCGCTCGGGGCAGACCGAGATGGAGTCCTACCAGCGCGTGCAGGCGCTGGCGCTGCTGCAGGACATGGTTGCGCGCCTCAACGCCAACCGCCAGGTGGCATCGTGCTATGCCAACGGCGCGACCGGCATGCAGCTGGGCAGCGCGGCGGCGCCGCCGGCGGCGTGCACGCAGGGCACCGCCGCGCAGAAAGCTACCGCCGATGCGGACCTGCAGGCCTGGAACACGGCGCTGCTGGGTAGTGCCGAGAAGCGCCCGGGGGCCAGCGCCGCTGATGCCGCTCAGGCCGTCGGCGCCATGATCGGCGCGCGCGGCTGCATCGAGACCGTGGACGCCGTCAACAATATCTACCGCATCACCGTGGCCTGGCAGGGCCTGGCCACCACCGGCGCGCCCGCGCTGGGCTGCGGCAAGGACCAGTACGGCAACGATGCCTATCGCCGCGCGGTCAGCACGCAGATCCGCGTCGGCACCCTCGGAACCGTGTCATGAGCCCCCTGCGCCTGTCCGCGCGCCGCCAGCGCGGCATTTCGCTGATCGAGCTGATGATCGGCATGACCATCGGCCTGGTGCTCCTGACCGCGCTGGCGAGCCTGTACTACGCCAACAGCCTGTCGCGTACAGAGTTTGTCAAGTCAGCCGAGCAGGTGGAGAACGGGCGCTACGCGTTGGACCAGATCCGGCGGGAAGTGGAGCTGGCGGGGTTCTTCGGCGCCGGCAGCATCGCGCGCGGCGCTACCGTGGCCGAGCCAGCGCTGTGCGCGGCAGACCCGGCGGCGCTGGGCTTCTCCGCGGCGGGTTTGACCGTGCCGCTGGCGCTGACGGGCTACGGCCCCGGGGTGGCGGCGGCATGCCTGCCTGACCTGGCGGCCACCTCCGAGGTGCTGGTGGTGCGGCGCGTATCGACCACGCCGGTGGCCGCACCCACGCCGGGCGTGCCTTATCTGCAGGTCTCGGCCTGCGCGCAGGATACCAACTCCTTCGTCTTCGACGCCAGCGCCGCGGCGGCCTTCGGCCTGCGCACCAAGGCCTGCGATTCCGCCCAGCCGGCCGCGCTGCGACAGGCCGTGGTGCGCGTGTTCTACCTGGCGGGCTGCGACCGCTGCAGCAACGGCGGCGACGGCATCCCCACGCTGAAGATGGCCGAGCTGGTGGGCGGCGCGTTCCAGTCGCGCTCGGTCGCGCAGGGCGTGCAGGACATGCACCTGCAGTACGGCGTGGACCTGGACAGCAACGGCTCGGCCGACTGCTACGTGGCCGACCCCGGCGCCAACAACGCCGCGGCCTGCGCCACCGTGCCGGGCTATGACTGGACCAACGCGCTCGCCAACTGGCGCAACGTCACCACCGTGCGCGTGAACCTGCTGGCGCGCACGCTGAAGCCCTCGGGCGGCCAGTCCGACAACCGCACCTACGACGTGGGCCGCGCCGCCGCCAGCGGTCCGTTCAACGACGGTTTCAAGCGCCATGTGTACGCCCAGGTGGCGCGGCTGGTCAACGTGGCCGGACTGCGCGAGCAATGACCTCACCCCGCAAAGAGCAAGCAATGATCAAGCAATCGGGTCGCCAACCGCAGGGCCGGCCACTGCGCCGCGGGCAGGACGGGGTCACGCTGGTCGTGACGCTGGTGTTTATGGTCCTGTTCCTGCTGATCGCCATGGCCATGGTCAATTCCGGGCTGGTCAACGTGAAAGTGGCCGCCAACCAGCAGCACACCGCCGAGGCGCGCGACGTGGCGCAGCAGGCGATCGAGCAGGTGATCAGCAACGATTTCACCAAGGCGCCGGCCGCGGTTGCGGTGCCGGTGGACGTCAGCGGCGACGGCAAGGCGGACTACGTGGCACAGGTGGCGCAGCCAGAGTGCGTGACAAGCAAGCCAATGAAGAACGTTGAGCTCGACCTGAGCGATGCCGACGACGTGTCTTGCCTGATCGGCAGCGGCGTGCAGAACACCGGGATCGTGACTGCAGGCAATAGCGGCGGCAATTCGCTGTGCAATGCCACGCAATGGGATGTGGCGGCCACTGTCAACGATGCCGCCAATACCGGCACCGTTGCAACCGTGCACCAGGGCGTGGCGGTGCGCATGCCGACCGGTTCGGCCTGTCCGTGACCGCGCAGGACACTACGACCTCTTCACCATCGATCGGACGGGAACCAGCATGACGACCAACGCCTGCCGGCAGCGCCGCCTTGCGGCTTTCGCAATCGCCCTGCTTACCTTTGCGGGCGTGAACCGCGCGCGCGCCGAGGACATCGACCTGTTCACCGGTCTGCAGACCAACGCCGGCACCAAGCCCAACGTGCTGCTGCTGCTGGACAACGCGTCCACCTGGAACGCCAGCACCACGATCAAGGGCTGCGACATTCCCGATGTGGTCAGCGCCAACAATGCCGGCACCGATGTCGGCGCGATCCAGTGCGCGCTGTACCGGGCGGTCAACACGCTCGTGACCAATCCGCAGCTCGCCGGCAACATCAACATGGGGTTGATGATGTTCGGCACCAGCACCAACACTGGCGGGATCTTCCGCTATCCGTCGGCGGCGCCCTATACGCTGCCGACCATGGATGCCACCAACGGTAACGCGTTCCTTCAGTACATCAAGAGCATCGACCGCCTGCGCGACAACTCGAACAACTCGCAGGTGGGCGGCGGCATGCAGGAGGCGTGGGCATTCTTCGCGGGTAAGAAGGGCTTGTCGGGCACGCAGTACAAGTCGCCGATCACCAACCCGTGCCAGAAGAATTTCGTCATCTACATCGCCAATGCGGTCAACAACGGCAAGCCGCAGGACACCGGCACGGATGCCAAGGATGCGCTGGTGGCGGCCGGGGCCAACGCGACGCAGCTGACCACGCTCAAGCTGAATCCGGCCGCCAACAAGTACGAGAGCAACTGGGGTGATGAATGGGCGCGGTTCATGTACCAGACGGACGTGAACGGCAATGTCGAGAACAACCAGAACATCATCACCTACACCATCGCCGTCACCGACGACGAGAACCCGGACTATGTCGAGTCGACCCGCAGCATGGGCGACAACGGCGGCGGCAAGCGCTACGTGGTGAAGCTGGGCGACGTGCAGGCGCTGGTCGATGCGCTGCTGCAGATCTTCAACGAGATGCAGGCCGTCAACAACGTGTTTTCGTCGGTGAGCCTGCCGGTCAGCGTGAACGGGCAGGGCTCGTACCTGAATCAGATCTACATCGGCATGTTTCGTCCTGACGCCACCGCGGCGCCGCGCTGGATGGGCAATCTGAAGCAATACAAGCTTGGCTACGACAGCAGCAAGCAGATTGTGGTGCTGGATGCGAATCCGAGCGGGCCCAACCAGCAGAGCGCGATCAGCAATGCCGGCACGGGCTTTATCTCGCCCAACGCCAAGAGCTTCTGGACCGCGGAGCCGCCGCTGGCGTTCAGCGGAAGCAGCTATTCCGGCAGTGCCGTCACCGGCTGGCCCGCCAAGGGCTTCTGGGTCAATAGCCCCTCGGGCGCGGCCGGGGCGCTGGACTCTGCGGACGGCGCCGCTGGCGTCACCGGTGGCGACGGCGAGATCGTCGAGAAGGGCGGCGCCGGCGAAATGCTGCGCGCGCAAATAGTCACCGACCAGGACGCGCGCAAGCTCTACACCTGCCCGTCGGGAGCGTGCACCACCAAGGCCCTGGCGTCGTTCGATACCGCCAACACCTGGCTGACCAACACCACCGGGCAGACGGCGCTGAACAGCAGCGCTGCCGACGTGAAGAACCTGATCAACTGGGTGCGCGGCCGCGACGTGCAGGCGCTGGGCGAGAGCACCGTGGCCGGCACGGAGCAGCAGAAGGGCCCCGGCGGTAGCGTCACGGTGCGCGGCTCGGTGCACGGTGATGTGTTGCACTCGCGCCCGGTGGTGATCAACTATGGCGGCACCACCGGCGTGGTGGTCTTCTACGGTGCCAACGACGGCGTCTTCCATGCGGTCAACGGCAACCAGACCACCGGCATCAACGGGGTGCGCCCCGGCGGGGAGCTGTGGGGCTTCGTGCCGCCGGAGTTCTATGGCAAGCTCGGCCGCCTCTACACCAACACGCCCGAGGTGCAGC
The DNA here is from genome assembly GCF_058782875.1 of Cupriavidus sp. FW305-F7. NCBI lineage: Bacteria > Pseudomonadati > Pseudomonadota > Betaproteobacteria > Burkholderiales > Burkholderiaceae > Cupriavidus > Cupriavidus sp. FW305-F7. The sequence continues at coordinate 96,679 of NZ_JBYSYC010000007.1, forward strand.
TGAGCGGCTCGCCGACCGGCTCAGGCGCCAAACCGCGCGACTATTTCTTCGACGGCACCACCACGGTGTTCCAGGACCTGCGCGATCCGGCCAATCCGCGCGTGGTGATCTACCTGACCGCGCGGCGCGGCGGCAGGCTGGTCTATGCGCTGGACGTGACCAACCCGGTGGCGCCCGAGTTCCTTTGGAAGTCCGACAGCAACCAGATCGCCGAACTGGGCCAGACCTGGTCGCAGCCGCGCGTGATCCGGGTCAAGGGCTACACCAACCCCCTGGTGGTGATGGGCGCCGGCTACGACGCAGCCGAAGACGCCGAGCCGTCGCAGGGCGGCGGCGCGACGGGGCAGGGGCGCGGCGTGATCGTGTTCGATGCGCTCACGGGCACTGTGGTGCGGGCGTGGCTGGCCGATTGCACCGGCCTCGGCGCCACCATCTGCTCGGTACCCGCCGGCCTGAACCGCGCCATCCCGTCAGACGTCGCGGTGGTGGACCGCAACGGCGACGGTCTGATCGACAAGGGCTATGTCGGCGACATGGGCGGCAATGTCTGGCGGCTGGATTTCGAGACGGCTGCCGGCACGGGCCCGGCGGCCTGGACGCTGGGCAAGTTCGCCGCGCTGGGCGGCGCGCAGACCAGCAACGATGCGCGCAAGTTCATGTACCCACCAGATGTCATCACCACCGGCGCCTATGACGCGGTGATGATCGGCAGCGGCGACCGCGAGCATCCGCTATACACCACCAGCAACGCGGCGGGCCTGGCCTATAACGTCACCAACCGCTTCTACATGTTGAAGGACACCGCGCTCACCGGCGGGCTGCCTGCGACATGGACGCCGCTGACCGAGAGCAGCCTGTTCAACGCCACCGCCACGGTGTATGCCGACTCGGGTACCGGCAAGGGCTTCTACCTGACGCTGGGTACCGGCGAGAAGGTGGTTAACGCGCCGCTGACTGTGGCCGGCTACACCTACTTCGGCACCAATACCCCCAGCGTGCCCAAGTCAGGGGCCTGCTATCCGGACCTGGGTATCGCGAGGGGCTACGCGGTGTCGTTCCTGACGGGCAAGGGTCTTAACGACAACCGCTATGTCCAGTTCAACAATGGCGGCCTGCCGCCGTCGCCGGTGTTTGGCGTGGTGGCGGTGAGCGATGCCCAGGGCAACACCAGCAACGTGCCGGTGCTGATCGGCGGCGGCAACCAGAACGGGCCGGGCGGTGGCGACAATACCTCGTCGCTCGGTGCGCAGAAGATCTCGCCGCCGGGGATCGGCAAGCGCAAGCGCACCTACTGGTACACCCAGAGCGACAAGAAGTAGCCGGCCGCCGCCGTCACCGCGGCGCTGCCGCCACAGCGCCGCCTTCCTCCTTCCACCACCCACCCCCCAACGCCTGCAGCAGCGCCGCCGAATCCGCCAGCCGGTCGGCGCGCGCCTGTGCCAGTTCCAGCGACGCCTGCCGTGATTGCCGTTCGGCATCCAGCACCGCCAGCTGGCTGACGCCGCCCAGGCGGTACTGCTCCGACACCACTGCCAGCGTATCGCGCGCCTGCCGCGCGCTGTCGGCGCGTTCGCGCAGCGCCGCGGCGTCGGCTTCGAGTGCGCGCAGTGAATCGGCCACGTTCTGCAGGCCCTGCAACACGGCTTGCCGATACGCGGCCAGCGACTGCTCATAGGCCGCTTCCGCCGCGCGTTTGCGGCCCTGCAGCTCGCCGCCGCGGAATACAGGCTGCACCAGCCCCGCAGCCAGGCTCCATACGTTCAGGCTGCTGAACAGGTCGCGCGCCGCGGTGGCCTGCGTGCCGCCGTTGGCGCTCAGCGTGATCTGTGGATAGAGATTGGCGGTGGCTACGCCGATATTGGCGGAGGCCTGGTGCAGCAGGGCCTCGGCCGCGCGGATGTCCGGCCGGCGGCGTGCCAGCGTGGCCGGCAGGCTGACCGGCAGCGTGTCGGGCAGCTGCAGTTCGTCGAGGCGGAATTCGGGCAGCGTGGCCGAGGCCGGGGTCTGGCCCGTGTACACCGCGAGCTGGTGCCGCGTGGCATCGAGCTGGCGTTGCAGGGCCGGCACCAGGGCTTGGGTTTGCGCGAGTTCGGCGCGCTGGCGCTGCACGTCGACACGGGCGACGCCGCCCGCGCGCAGGCGCTCCTCGGTGATGCCAAGCTGCCGCTGCTGGGCCGCAGCGACGGCGGCCGTATCGGCCAGTTGCGCGCGCAGGCCGGCTTCGCGGATGGCCGCGGTGGCCACGTTGGCGGTCAGCGCCAGGCGCGCGGCTTCCAGTTCATAGCGCTGGTAATCCACCGCTGCCTGCAGTCCCTCCAGTTCGCGCCGCTGGCCGCCGAACAGGTCGAGCACGTACGACACCTGCACCGTGGCGCCGTACAGCGTGAACGGGCCGGGGCTGGGGATCGCGGTGATGCCCAGGGACTGGAAATCGACCTGCTGGCGCGTGGTGTTCAGCTTTGCGTCAACGGCGGGCCAGCGCGTGGCGCCGGTGCGCGCGGCCAGGTTCTCCTGCGCCTCGCGCAGCCGGGCGCGCGCCTGTGCGAGCGTGGGGCTGGCATCCAGCGCACCGCGGATGGTGGCGTCCAGCGCCGGGCTGCGGAACAGCGCCCACCACTGCGCGGGCACATCGGCGCCGGCGGCCAGGGTTTGCGCGTGGGATTGCCCGCCCGCGTCCGCGGCGTCGGCCGCGACGGTTGCCACTGGCTGCGGGCCCGGCACGTAGCCGGCGTCATCGGGCGGCGCGGGCGCGCGGAAGTCGGGACCGACGGCGCAGCCGCACAACAGTGCCGCGGCGACAAAGACAGGCGTGAGTCGAGACATGGCGAACCCCTTCAATCCAGCGTGCGGCGGTAGAAGCGCACCGCGATCGCCATCACCACCACGATGAACAGCGCCATCGGCCACACATTGGGCCATAGCTCGACCCAGCCGTTGCCCTTGAGCAGGATGCCGCGCACCATGCGGTGGAAATACGTCATCGGCAGGATGTTGCCGATGGCCTGCGCCCAGCCCGGCATGCCGGCGAACGGGAACATGAAGCCGGACAGCAGGATGTTGGGCAGGAAGTAGAAGAAGGTCAGCTGCATCGCCTGCAACTGGTTCTGCGCCAGCGACGACAGCGTGATGCCCACCGTCAGGTTGGCCGCGATAAACAGCAGCGCCGCCAGGTACACCGCCAGCACCGAGCCGACGAACGGCACGCTGAAGATCCAGCGCGCGGCCAGCAGCACGATGGTCGACTGGATCAGGCCGATGAAGATATAGGGCACGATCTTGCCGGTCATCACCTCGAGCGGCCGCACCGGCGTGGCCAGCAGGTTCTCCATGGTGCCGCGCTCGCGTTCGCGCGTCATGGCCAGGCCGGTCATCATCACCATGGTCATCGTCAGGATCACGCCCATCAGGCCGGGAATAATGTTGTATTGCGTGATGCCTTCGGGGTTGTAGAGCCGCTGCACCTGCACGTCGAAAGGCGGCTTGCCGCCGGCAAGCGGCGCCAGTGGTCCCTTCAGGTCATGCGTGGCCACGCGGTAGGGCAGCTGGGGCAGCGCGGCGATGGCCTGGCCGGTGGCGGAGGGATCGGTGGCATCGGCTTCGACCAGCAGCGCGGGCCGTTCGCCGCGCAGCAGCCGGCGCGTGAAGTCGGGCGGGATGGTCAGCACGAACTGCACCTCGCCCTTCATCAGCGCCTCGCGCCCGGCCTGTTCGTCGGGCAGCGTGCCGACCAGCTTGAAGTAGGTCGATTGCTCCATGCTGGCGATAAAGGAGCGCGTGAATTCGCTCTGGTCGGCGGCAATCACGGCGGTTGGCAGGTGGCGCGGATCGGTGTTGATGGCAAAGCCGAACAGCAGCAGCTGCATGATCGGCAGCCCGATGATCATGCCGAAGGTGACGCGGTCGCGCCGCAGCTGCAGGAACTCCTTGAGCACGATGCTCCACCAGCGCTGCAGCGAGAAGCGCTGTTGCGCGGCCGGTTTGCGGGCGGCGGCTGTCATGACGCCTCCCTGGCCTTGCGGGCCGCCATATTGTCTTCGGCCCCGCTCATCATGTGGATGAACACGTCTTCCAGGCTGGTCTGGGTTTGCTCGACGCGCCGGCCCGGTCCGGCCAGCCGCGCGAGCGTATCGGCCAGCGCCTGCGCATCGCGCCCGGTCACATGCAGTGCGGTGCCGAAGGCCACGGTCTGCTCCACGCCCGGCGCACCCTGCAGTTGCTCCGACAGCGCGGCGAGGTCGTCGCCTTCCACGCTCCAGGTCGACAGATTCTGGCTGGCCACCACTTCATCGGCGGTGCCCTGCGCCAGCAGCTTGCCGTAGGCGATATAGGCCAGCTTGTGGCAGCGCTCGGCCTCGTCCATGTAGTGCGTGCTGACCAGCACCGAGATGCCGCGCGCGGCCAGCTGGTGCAGCTGCTCCCAGAAGTCGCGCCGGGCCTTGGGGTCCACGCCCGCGGTGGGTTCATCCAGCAGCAGCAGCTCGGGCTCGTGCAGCAGGCAGGCCGCCAGCGCCAGCCGCTGCTTCCAGCCGCCCGACAGCGCGCCGGCCAGCTGCGCCGAGCGCGTGGCCAGGCCCAGGTGTTCCAGTGCGCGGTCGACCGCCTCGCGCCGGTTCGGCATGCCGTAGACGCGCGCGACGAAGTCCAGGTTCTCGCGGATCGACAGGTCGTCCCAGTAGGAGAACTTCTGCGTCATGTAGCCGACGCGGCGCTTGATCTCGTCGGACTCGCTCCGGATGTCGTAGCCCAGGCAGGTGCCCGTGCCGGAATCGGGCGTCAGCAGGCCGCACATCATGCGGATCGAGGTGGTTTTGCCGCTGCCGTTGGGGCCGAGGAAGCCGAAGATCTCGCCGCGCGCGACCTGCATGCTCAGGTCGTTGACCACGTGCTTGTCGCCGAAGTGCTTGTTCAGACCGCGCACGTCGATGGCGAGCCCGGCCGCGCCGCCGTTGATTGTCGTGTTCATTGCCGTACCACTTCAACGGGCTGGCCCGGCCGCAGCTTGGGCGCATCGGCAGCCGCCGGGCGCGCTTCGACCAGGAACACCAGCTTGCGCCGGGTCTCGTTGCTGTAGATCACCGGCGGCGTGTATTCGGCCTCGTTGGCAACGTAGCTGATGGTGGCCGCCACCGGCGCGGCGCAGCCGTCGCAGCGCACCTGCACCGCCTGGCCGTTGCGCAGCGCGCCCACCACCGTCTCCGGCACATAGAAGCGCACCTTGACGTTGCCCGGCGGCAGCATGCGCACCACGGGGCTGCCCGCCGGCACCCACTCGCCGAGGCGGTAGGGCGTGTCGTAGACCAGCCCCGCCTGGGTCGTGGCCACGGTCTTGCGCGACAGCTTCCACTCGGCCTGCGCCAGCGCCGCGCGCGCGGCGGCCACCTGCGCGGCCTGCGCGGCTTGCTGCGCATCCCGGCCCGGCAGCCGGGCCACGTCGATATCGCGCTGCAGTTCGCGCACACGTGCGGCGTCGCTGTTGGCCTGCGCGCGCGATTCGTCCAGCTGCGCCTGCGCGATGCCGCCGATCTCATACTGGCGCTGGTCGCGCCGCAAGGCCGCGGCACTGCGCTGCGCCTGGGCCTGTGCCTGCGCCAGCTGGGCACGGCTGACCTCGACTTCGACCGGGCGCTTGCCGGTCTTCATGTCTTGCAGCTGGGCCTCGGCCGCGCGCAACTGGTCTTCGGCCTGCTGGCGCGCGGCGCGCTCGTCGTCGGATTCGAGGGCAAACAGCGCGGCGCCCTGGCCGACCTGCTGGCCGCGCTGCACCGACAGCGTGTCGAGGCGCCCGGCGAAGGGCGAGGCCACGCTGACGAATTCGCCTTCGACATAGCCTTGCCAGGTGTCGGCGCGTTCACGGCTGCAGGCGGCGACCAGCAGCACCGCCGCGAAGGTGGCAAGCACCGCTGCCGGCAGTTGCGGGCGGGTGGAGTGGGCGGGGTTCATGATGACTCCGGAGAAAGCCTGGACTTGCCGGCGTCGGACGCCGGTGCCAGCCCGTGCGTCAGCAGCGCGGATACGTGGCGCACCAGCGTGTCGGTATCAACCGCTTCGCCGCCGGGCAGCCTGCGCCAGATATGGGTGGTGGCCAGCGGCAGCAGCGTCAGGCCGATCAGCGACGGCATCACCAGCGCCGGCTCCAGGCCGCTATTGAGCTGCCCGCGCGCGATCGCGGCCGCCAGCGGCGCGCTCAGTGCGCCGGCGCGCTGCAGCGCGAAGCGGTCCAGCACGCGCTCGCGCAGGGCGCCGTCGGCGCTGGCGACTTCACGGATCCACAGCCCGGGAAACCAGGGCGTGGCGGCCGCGGTGCGGATCAGCTGGCCGGCAATGCCGATCAGCATGGCCATCGGCTCGGCATCCCCGGCGGCAGCGAAGACGCTGGCCACCAGCGGCTGCAGCTTTTCCTCGACCACGGCGTCCAGCAGCAATTCGCGGTCGCTGAAGTAGTAATGGACCAGCGCTGGCGTCACGCCGGCCTGGGTGGCAATCGCCTTGACCGCGGTGCCGGCCACGCCCTGGCGCGAGAACAGGTCGGTGGCCGCATCGAGGATGCGTTCGCGCTGGCCGGGCTGGCCGGCTGCAGGACGCCCGGGGCTGCGGCGGGCGGAAGGTTTCGGTTTGGCGGGCGGGCGCGGCATGGGCAAACGGATGCAAGCGGTCTCCAGTGAATATTAATTTTTGCGTTAATTAATTCAAGGGCGGTTACAACGTCGGCCTTCCGGCACACCCTTTGGCAGGTAGACATGTCATGGGCGCTTGGCTATGCTGCGGGCGCCGGAACGCGCCGTCTCCGGCACTTCTTTTGCTGACCGCCTCTGCCGATGCCGTTTCCGCCACTTGCCACCGCTCCCGTTCGTCGAGCGCTCCGTTTTCGCCGTGTGCTGGCGGCGCTGGCCTGTTGTGCGTGCCTGCCAGCGATGGCGCAGCAAGCGGAGCCGGTGCAAGGCCTGGCTGAAGCGGAAAGCCCGTTCGCCTTTCACGGCCAGAGCACCTACATCTGGCAGCGCAAGCCATCATTCGGCGCGGCATACTCCGGCCCCAATAGCCTGGGTACCGAACGGGCCAAGAGCTACTCGTTCAGCGCGACGCTGGATCTGGGACTGAAGCTGTGGCAAGGCGCGGAGTTCCACTTCAACCCGGAAGTCACGCAAGGCGTGCCGTTTTCCGGCCTGCACGGCCTGGGCGGCTTGTCCAACGGTGAACTGGGCAAGGCCGCCAGCACCAACCCGGTGTTCTACCGCGCGCGCGCCTTTGTGCGGCAGACCTGGGGCCTGGGCGGCGGCAGCGAAGCGCTGGAAGCGGATTTCAACCAGTTTGCGCGCACCGTCGACCAGCAGCGCGTGGTGCTGACGGCGGGCAACTTCGGCGTACTGGATGTCTTCGACCAGAACGAGTTCGGCTCGGACCCGCGCACGCAATTCATGAACTGGTCGTTCATGACACATGGCGCCTTCGACTATCCGGCCGATGCGCGCGGCTATAGCTGGGGCCTGTCGCTGGAATATATCGGCGACGGCTGGTCGGCGCGCATCGGGCGCTTCCTGCAGCCGCTGGAATCCAACGGGCTGCAGCTCGACACCCGCATGTTCGAGCACTACGGCGACATCATCGAAGTGGAGAAGCGCTACCAGCTGGCCGGCCGCCCCGGCACCGCGCGGCTGTTGTGGTTCCGCAACAAGGCGCGCATGGGCGCGTTCAGCGATGCCATCGGCTTCGGCATGGCCAATAACAGCACACCGGACGTCGCCGACGTGCGGCGCGAGCACGCCAAGAGCGGTGTGGGCGTGACACTGGTGCAGCAGGTTACCGATTCACTGGGGATATTCGCGCGCGCCAGCCTGTCCGACGACAAGACCGAGACCTACGCCTTCACGGAGATCGGCCGCCAGGTGTCGGCGGGCGGCGTGCTGAAGGGCGATGCGTGGGGACGGGCGCGCGATGCGCTGGGCGTGGCGGTGGCGATCAACATGCTGGGCCCAAACCACCGCAACTACCTGGCCGCGGGCGGGCTGGGCGCGTTCCTGGGCGACGGTGCGCTGCGCTACGGGCCCGAGCAGATCCTGGAGATCTACTACAGCTTCCAGCCGGTGAAGTACCTGAGCATCAGCCCGGACTTCCAGTACGTGCGCAACCCCGGCTACAACCGCGACCGCGGCCCGGTCAAGTTCTACGGGGTACGGTTTCACGGGGAGTTCTGATCCTCCCCGCCTGCCTCACTGCCGCGCGTTGCGCTTGTTGTCCGGCCACGCCGTATTGAAGTTGGTGCGGAACGGGTTGATATCGAGCCCGCCGCGGCGCGTATAGCGCGCATACACCGCCAGCTTGACCGGCTTGCACTCGCGCATCACGTCCATGAAGATCCGCTCCACGCACTGTTCGTGGAACTCGTTGTGGTTGCGGAACGAGATCAGGTACTTGAGCAGCCCTTCCTGGTTGATCGGCGCACCCACGTAGCGGATCTGCACGCTGCCCCAGTCCGGCTGGCCGGTGACCAGGCAGTTGGACTTGAGCAGGTGCGACACCAGCGTTTCTTCCACCGGGGTTTCTTCCTGGTCCGCGCTGAGCAGCTCAGGCGCGGGCTCATACCGGTCCACCTCGATATCGAGCCGGTCCAGCAGCAGGCCGTCGAGCTCACCCATCTTCTGCTTGCCCAGGTCCGCTTCAGTCACCAGCCGCACCTGCACGGTGCCGCCGGTGGCTTCGGACAGGTCGTGGTGCAGCAGCTGCTGCAGCGCCTCGGGTGAAGCAATTTTGGTCTGGTTGAACGAGTTAAGGTACAGCTTGAACGACTTGGACTCGATGATATTGGTCGTGTCCGACGGGATGATGAAGCTGGCCAGCGCCACCTGCGGCTTGCCCTTCAGGTTCAGCCACGACAGCTCGTACGCATTCCAGATATCGACGCCGAAGAACGGCACCGGCTTGCCTTCGGGCAGGCCGATCTCGGTGCGCTTGGGCTGACGCGGGATCGGAAAAAGCAGCGAGGCGTCGTATTCGGTCTTGTAGGCCGAAGGCTTGCCCAGCGGCGAGTGTTCAGGGAGGCTCATGGGGCGCTCAGCAGGTGTCAGGACAGGAACAGCTTGTACACCGGGTTGTCGGTCTCGTCCCAGTGTACGTAACCCAGCGTTGAAAGGAAGGCGCGGAAGGCGCGCTTCTCGTTCTTCGGCACCTGGATGCCGACCAGGATGTTGGAGGTATCCGCACCCTGGTTGCGGTAGTGGAACAGGCTGATATTCCAGTTCGGGCTCATGCTGGACAGGAACCGGATCAGCGCGCCCGGGCGCTCCGGGAACTCGAAGCGGAACAGCAGCTCGTCATGCGCCAGCGCCGAGCGCCCGCCCACCATGTAGCGGATATGCTGCTTGGCCAGTTCGTTGTTGGACAGGTCCAGCGTGTCGAAGCCGTGCTTGCGGAAGCTGGCGGCGATCTTGTCGTTCTCGGCGCGGCTGGCGATCTGCACGCCGACGAAGATATGCGCCATGCTGGTGTCGGCGATGCGGTAGTTGAACTCGGTCACGCTGCGCGTGCCGACCAGCTCGCAGAAGCGCTTGAAGCTGCCGCGCTCTTCCGGGATGGTCACGGCGAACACGGCTTCGCGCGCCTCGCCCACCTCGGCGCGCTCGGCGACAAAGCGCAGGCGGTCGAAGTTCATGTTGGCGCCGCAGGCGATCGCCACCAGGTGCTGGCCCTTGAGCTTCTCGCGCTCGGCATAGGCCTTCAGGCCCGCCACGGCCAGCGCGCCGGCCGGCTCCAGGATGCTGCGGGTGTCCTGGAACACGTCCTTCAGGCCCGCGCAGATGGCGTCGGTATCCACCAGGATGATGTCGTCGACCAGCTCGCGCGTGATGCGGAAGGTCTCCTTGCCGACCAGCTTGACCGCGGTGCCGTCAGAGAACAGCCCCACTTCCTTCAGCTCGACGCGCTTGCCGGCGTCGACCGAGCGCTTCATCGCGTCAGAGTCCACCGTCTGCACGCCGATCACCTTGATCTCGGGGCGCACCGCCTTGATGTACGAGGCGATGCCAGAGATCAGTCCGCCGCCGCCGATGGCGACGAACACGGCATGGATCGGGCCCGGGTGCTGGCGCAGGATCTCCATGGCGATGGTGCCCTGGCCGGCGATGACCTCGGGATCGTCGAACGGGTGGATGAAGGTCAGCTTGTGCTTCTTCTCCAGCTCCGCGGCATGGTTGTAGGCGTCGCTGTAGGACTCGCCGTGCAGCACGATTTCCACCCACTGGCCGCCGCGTTCGCGCACGGCGTCGATCTTCACCTGCGGCGTGGTGACCGGCATGGCGATGATGGCCTTGCATTGCAGGCGCGCCGCGGACAGCGCCACTCCCTGCGCGTGGTTGCCGGCCGAGGCGGCGATCACGCCGCGCCTGAGTTCTTCCGGCGTCAGCGAGGCCATCTTGTTGTATGCGCCGCGCAGCTTGAAGGAGAAGACCGGCTGGGTGTCCTCGCGCTTGAACCAGACCGCATTGCCGGTGCGCGCCGACAATTGATGCGCGTAGGTCAGTTCGGTCTCCTGCGCCACGTCGTAGACCTTGGCGGTCAGGATCTTCTTGAGGTAGTCGGGTCTGGCGGCGGACATGCGGGTCATGGTCTCGGGCGGGCCGTGGGGCGGCGCAAAAAAAGGCGGAAATTCTGGCGGAAACCGTCAATGATAAAGGATGGCGGCGACTTCCACCCTGCCCGGGCGGGGCCCCCGCCGCCCGGGCAGGGCGGCCCGTGCCGCGCGGAGGGCGCTTCTCGTGTGGATGACGATGCACTCGCGAGGGCGCGGCGAGCCAAGGCGCAGTGGGGCCGCGGACGCCTGGCCCGGACTTGCGTCGGGGCGGGGTTGCGTGGGCGCCATGTAGGACGGCGCCCGGTGGACGCCGGTCAAAACGACGTGTTACGGTGTAACGCGATGCCACAACTACCGCTAATCGAACCCAATACCGCCCTGTTTCTCGACTTCGACGGCACCCTGGCCGACCTGGCCCCGCGCCCGGAACTGGTGCAGGTCGAACCCGAACTGGTCGGCACGCTGCACACGCTATTCGAGCGTCTGAATGGCGCGCTGGCTGTCATCTCCGGGCGTCCGATCTCTGAACTCGACCACTTCCTGCAGCCCCTGCGGCTGCCGGCCGCCGGCGTGCACGGTGCTGAATTCCGCACCGACGGCGGCATGGTATCCAAGACTTCCGCCCCCGGCCTGGAACCGCTGATCCCCCACCTGGAAGCGCTGGTGCGCGCCTATCCCGCCCTGCGGCTGGAGCGCAAGTCCGTTGCCGTCGCCATCCACTACCGCCAGGCGCCTGAACTGGCCGGCGTGGTCGATGCCGCGGTCACCGAAGTGCTGCGCCATGCTGTCGGACTGGAGGCGCTGCCCGGCAAGATGGTGGTCGAGATCAAGCCGGCCGGCGTCGACAAGGGCGACGCCATCGCCGCATTCATGAAATCTGCGCCCTTCGCCGAGCGCGTGCCGCTCTTTGCCGGCGACGACCTGACCGACGAGCCAGGTTTTGCCGCCGTGCGCAAGCTTGGCGGGCTGGGCGTGCTGGTGGGCCAGCGCGAGACCGTGGCCAGCGTCAGCGTGTCCGGGCCGGCCGCGCTGCGCAGCTGGCTGCACCGCTCGGCCCGCGCGCTGGAAGGCGCCGGCGGCCAGCCGCGCGCCGTGCCGAATGAGGCCGAGCCAGGCCCGGCCCGGCGCACAACGACATCCTGAGGGAGGTATCGCTGTGACCAATCCGAGCAGCCCGAGCGAACCGGGCCAGCCGCCGACCGAAGGCGTGCACAAGACCGTGGACGGCGGCAGCCGCTTTGCCAATCCGTCGCTGTCGCTTGGCATGATCGGCAACTGCGCCATCTCTGCGCTGGTGGACTGCCGCGCGCGCATTGTCTGGTCGTGCCTGCCGCGCTTTGACGGCGACCCGGTGTTCAACGCCCTGCTCGACCCGAGCGAGAACGCCGGCCATTTCTCGATCGAGATCGAGGACTTCCAGTCGTCGCGGCAATGGTACGAGCCCAATACCGCGGTGCTGCGCACGCGGCTGACGGACAGCCATGGCAACTGTCTGGAAATCACCGACTTTGCGCCGCGCTTCTTCCGGCTGGGGCGATATTTCCGCCCGACCGCGCTGGTCCGGCGCATCCGCCCGGTGCGCGGCGCGCCGCGCGTGCGCGTGGTGGTGGCGCCGCGCTTCGAATGGGGCCGCAAGGCGCCGGAGATGACGCGCGGCAGCAGCCATGTGCGATTTATCGGCGACGACATGACCCTGCGCATGACCACCGACGCGCCGATGGCTTACGTGCTGTCGCACACGCCGTTCCTGGTCACGCGCGGCTACAACTTTATCCTGGGCCCGGACGAGACCCTCGCGCACGGCGTGGAAGAAACCGCGCGCGACTTCGAGCAGGAAACCACCGCCTACTGGCGCCTGTGGAGCCGCCGCCTGGCGGTGCCGTGCGAATGGCAGGACGCGGTGATCCGCGCGGCCATCACGTTGAAGATGTCGCTGTTCGAAGAGACCGGCGCCATCGTCGCGGCGATGACCACCAGCATCCCCGAGGCGCCGGGCAGCGGCCGCAACTGGGACTACCGCTTCTGCTGGCTGCGCGACGCCTTCTTCGTGGTGCGCGCGCTCAACAGCCTGTCCGAGGTCGGCACCATGGAGGACTACCTGCGCTGGCTGTCCAACGTGGTGATGCAATCGCAGGACGGGCACATCCAGCCGCTGTACGGCATCGGCCTGGAGCGCGAGCTGCCTGAAAGCATGCTCGACCATCTGCCCGGCTACCGCGGCATGGGCCCGGTGCGCGTGGGCAACCAGGCGCAGGAGCACTTCCAGCACGACGTCTACGGCAACGTGGTGCTGGGCGCGGCCCAGGCCTTCCATGACCACCGGCTGCTGCACCGCGGCGGCCCCGCTGAATTCCGCCGGCTGGAAGAGGTGGGCGAACAGGCGGTGAAAGTGTTCGGCACCCCCGACGCCGGCATGTGGGAGCTGCGCACGCGGGCGCGCGTGCATACGTCGTCGGCGCTGATGAGCTGGGCCGCCTGCGACCGCCTGGCCAAGGTTGCGGACAAGCTGCAGCTGCAGGCGCGCGGCGCCTACTGGCACGACCATGCCGACCGCATGAAGGAGCGCATTTTGGCCGAATCCTGGAGCGAAGAGCGCCAGGCCTTTGCCGAAAGCTTCGGCGGGCGCGAGCTGGATGCCAGCGTGCTGCTGATGGCCGAAGTCAATTTCATCGAGCCGCGCGATCCGCGCTTCATCGCCACCGTCAAGGCGCTGGAGGCATCGCTGTGCGACGGCCCCTATATGCGCCGCTACGAGGCGCCCGACGATTTCGGCAAGCCCGAGACCGCGTTCAATATCTGCACGTTCTGGCGCATCGATGCTCTTGCGCGCATCGGCCGGCGCGAAGAAGCGCGCGAGATCTTCGAATCGATGCTGGCCGCGCGCAATCCGCTGGGGCTGCTGTCCGAGGATACCCATCCGGTGACCGGCGAGATGTGGGGCAATTTCCCGCAGACGTACTCGATGGTCGGGCTGATCAATGGCGCGATGCGGCTGTCGGCGCCGTGGGACACGGTGATCTGAACCGCCCACGGCATCCACGGCATCCAGAACAGAGGACTCCAAGAACAACATATGCCAAGACTTGTAGCGGTATCCAACCGGGTCGCCGATCCCCGCAACGTGGCGGCGGGCGGCCTCGCCGTGGCGCTATCCGAAGCCCTGCGCCAGACTGGCGGCATGTGGTTCGGCTGGAGCGGCAAGGCGCTGGAAACCGCCCAGGGCGGCACGCCGGGTGAAGGCGACCTGCACCTGCAGCAGGCCGGCAACGTGACGCTGGCCACCGTCGACCTGAGCCGCGAGGACCACGACGCCTACTATCTGGGCTACAGCAATGGCGTGCTGTGGCCGGTGTTCCACTACCGGCTGGACCTGGCGGATTTCGACTCCAACTTCCTGAATGGATACCGGCGCGTGAACCAGCTGTTCGCGCGCAAGCTGGCGCCGCTGCTGCAGCCCGACGACATCATCTGGATCCATGACTACCACCTGATCCCGCTGGCCTCAGAGCTGCGCGCCATCGGCTGCGGGCAGAAGATCGGCTTCTTCCTGCATGTGCCGCTGCCGCCGCCGCTGATTCTGGCCGCCATCCCGCAGCACGAGTGGCTGATGCGCGCACTGTTTGCCTACGACCTGCTCGGCTTCCAGAGCCATGCGGATGTCGAGCACTTCTCGCGCTACGTGCAGGCCGAAGCGCAGGCCGAGCCCATGGGCGAGCACCGCTACCGCGCCTTCCACCGCACGGTGCGGGCGCAGGCCTTCCCGATCGGCATCGACGTCGACGAGTTCATGGAGCTGGGCCGCGGCGCGGATGCGCAGGAAACCTACGAGATGATGTGCGCGCAGTACGCGCGCCGCCGGCTGCTGCTGGGCATCGACCGGCTCGACTATTCCAAGGGCCTGCCGCAGCGGCTCAAGGCGTTCTACCGGCTGCTGGCCGAGTATCCCGAGAACCGCTCGAGCGCGACGCTGGTGCAGATCGCTGCCCCGTCGCGTGAGTCGGTGGATGCCTACGTCGACCTGCGCCGCGAGATGGAGCAGCTGAGCGGCGCCATCAACGGCGAGTTCGGTGAGCTGGACTGGATGCCGGTGCGCTATATCCACCGCACCACCGCGCGCAAGCGGCTGCCCGGCCTGTGCCGCGCCAGCCGCGTGGCGCTGGTGACGCCGCTGCGCGACGGCATGAACCTGGTGGCCAAGGAGTTCATCGCCGCGCAGGACCCGGAGGACCCGGGCGTGCTGGTGCTGTCGCGCTTTGCCGGCGCCGCCGAGCAGCTGCGCGAGGCGCTGCTGGTCAATCCGTACGACACGCGCGCCACCGCGCAGGCGATCCAGCAGGCGCTGCACATGCCGCTGGCCGAGCGCCAGCAGCGGCACCAGAAACTGCTGGAGCGCATCCGCGCGCAGGATGTGCACTGGTGGAGCAGCGAGTTCCTGCGCGCACTGACTGAGACCGAAGGGGCCTGAGGCGCGGGCTGTTCTTCCGGTCGGGGAGCATGACCATGAGCGAAGACCTGGCAGCGCAATCGTGCACGCCTTGCCGTGGCGGCGTGCCGCCGTTGACGCCGGCTGAGGCCGAGGATTTACTGCAGCAGGCGCCGGGGTGGGAGCTGGTCGATAGCGCGACGCGGCTCGAACGGCGTTTCACCTTCGGCAATTTCGCGCAGGCGCTGGCGTTCGTGAACGGCGTCGGGCAGCTGGCCGAGGCGCAGGGGCATCATCCGGAGATCAGCTTTGGCTGGGGGCATGCCACGGTGTCGTGGCGGACCAAGAAGATCAAGGGGTTGCACCGGAATGATTTCATCATGGCGGTGAAGACGAGCGAGTTGGCGGAGGGGATCGGGTGAGGTTCATGAGGGTCACTTCAAATCCCCAGGCGTATCAATATCGCGAAACGCCCCTTCATCCTCAGTCAGGATCCGCGTCACAGGCTTGTCCTTCAGCAACGCCCGCGCGCCCTCATCTCCGTCCAGCTTCAGCAATTCCTCACGCCAGGCTGCGCCAAAACCCACCGGATGCCCACGTTGCCCGTTGCGCCAAGGGGCGGCGATGGTATCCGGCGTGGTGATCGTCAATGCCACCGCCCGGATCAGTTCCATCGGCAGCCAGGGCATATCCGCCAGCGCTACCACCCAGCCGCGCGCTTCGGGCGTGGCTGCCACGGCGGCACGCAGGGCTGCGCCCATGCCGGCTTCGGCGTCGGCCGACTCCACCACGCGGCAGCCGCCGCGGCGCAGTTCCTCCGCCAGTGCCGGGTTGCCCGGGCGAATGACGGCGATCGATTCCGGCAGCGCCGCGGCCAGCGTGCGCGCGCTGCGCCAGGCCACGGAGCGGCCGCCGGGCAGCACCTCCAGCAGCTTGTTGCGTTTGCCGGCGGCGTCGAAGCGGCGGCCGAAGCCTGCGGCCAGCAGGATGCCGGTGGGCAGGTCGGTGCGGAGCAGGGGAGCGTTGGGGGCGGCAGTCATGGCGGGCGCACTCGCGAAGTCGTCAGGTGGGGTCAGGCGCGACGTCGCAGCTGCTGCCGGTGCTGGCAGCCATCTCGCGCGCGGCCTTGGCGCCTTCCACCTGCAGGATGTCGGGCAGCGATACGTGGTTCCTGGCCGCGATCACCTCGGCCAGGATCGAGATGGCGATCTCGGGCGGCGTGCGGCTGCCGATGTAGATGCCCACGGGGCCATGCAGCCGCGCCAGCTGCAGCTCGGTCAGGTCGAATTCCTTGAGGCGTTCGCGGCGCGCCTGGTTGTTGCGGCGCGAACCCAGCGCGCCCACATAGAAGGCCTTGGTGCGCAGCGCTTCCATCAGCGCCAGGTCGTCCAGCTTGGGGTCGTGCGTGAGCGCGATCACGGCGCAGCGCTCGTCCAGCTTCATGTCAGTGACGGTGTCGTCCGGCATGGTGCGCACCATGGTCACGCCGGGGATGTCCCAGGTCTCTGTGTATTCCTCGCGCGGGTCGCACACGGTGACCTGGAAGCCCAGGCCCACGGCGATCTGGCACAGGTACTTGGACAGCTGCCCGGCGCCAATCACCAGCATGCGGTAGCGCGGGCCGTGGATGGTCAGCAGGGTCTTGCCGTCGAACACCAGGCCGTCGGTGGCGTTGGCCGGGCCCAGCGTGGCGGTGCCGGTGGCCATGTCGAGCGTGCGCGCGACCAAGCGGCCGTTTTCCACGGCGTCGAGCAGCTCGGCGATGCCGCTGGCCGGGGTCAGCGGTTCGGTGAGCAGCTCGATGGTGCCGCCGCATGGCAGCCCGAAGCGGTGGGCTTCCTCGGCGCTGATGCCGTACTTGATCGCTTCCGGGTGGTCGGCGATGATGCCTTGCCGGCGCACGCGGTCGATGATGTCATCCTCGATGCAGCCGCCCGAGACCGAGCCCACCACCAGGCCGTCGTCGCGCACGGCCAGCATCGCGCCTTCGGGCCGGGGCGACGAGCCCCAGGTCCGCACTACCGTGACCAGCAGCACGCGATGGCCTTGCTGCTGCCACTGCACACTGTTCTTCAGGACTTCGAGATCCACGCTGTCCATGATCGTTTCCGCTTCGGTTCCTCTGTTGGTTCATTGTCGCCGGCGGCTGCGGCGGGGGCGCCGTCGGCCGCTGGCGTGTCGTCGGTGGCGTCTGGGGTGACGGCCTCGGTGAAGCGCGCAAAGAAGGTATCTGCCATCTTGCGTGCCGCGGCGTCCACCAGCCGCGAGCCGATCTGTGCGATCTTGCCCCCCACGTGGGCGTTGACGGTGTAGGTCAGCACGGTCTCGTCACCGTCTGGTTCCAGCCGGACCTGGGCGCTGCCCTTGCCGAAGCCCGCCGCGCCGCCCTGGCCATCGAAACGGATGGTGTAGCTGTCGGGGGCCTGGATGTCTTCCAGTGCCATGCGGCCCTTGAAGCGCGCCTTGACCGGGCCTACCGCGGCCGTCAGGGCCAGCTGGTAGGCGTTGTCGCCGTCGGGCTCGATACTCTCACATCCCGGGATGCATTGCTTGAGCAGCTCGGTGTCGTTGAGCGCTTCCCATGCCACCTGCTGCGGGACCGGCAGGCGCTGGCTCTGGTTCATTTCCATGGCGGGGCTTCCTTGTTGTGCCTGGCGAGGGCAGGGGTGGCGGCCCGGGGCGGGCCGCCATGGTCGGACAGCAGCGTCTCGAGCGCCAGCAGGCTGTCCAGGTTATGGGCCGGGCGCAGTGCGTCCACGTGCGGCAGGATGGCTTGCACGCCACGCGCCTGCGGGGTGAAGCCGGGGTAGCGCAGCAGCGGGTTGAGCCAGACGATGCGGTGCGCAAAGCGGCGCAGCCGTGCCATTTCGTCGCCGAGCAGTTCGATGTGCTCGTGGTCCAGGCCGTCGGTGACCAGCAGCACGGTGGCGCGTCCGGACAGCGTGCGCCGCGCCCAGTGGCGGTTGAAGCTGGCCAGCGCGGCGCCGATGCGGGTGCCGCCGGCCCAGTCGCGCACTTGGCCGGTGATCAGCGCGACGGCCTCGTCCGGGTCGCGTTCGCGCAGCGAGCGGGTGATGTTGGTCAGTCGCGTGCCGAACAGGAACACCGACAGCCGCTCGCGCGACTGCATCAGCGCATGGCAGAAGTACAGCACCGCGCGCGAGTACTGGCTCATCGAGCCGGAGATGTCGAGCAGCAGCACCACCGGCGGCTTGCGCTCGGCGTGCTTGCGGAATTTCCAGCGCAGCCACTCGCCATGCTGGCGCACCGCCAGGCGCGCGCTGGCGCGCAGGTCGGCATGGGTGCCGCAGGTGGCTGCGCGCAGGCGGCGGGTGCGCTGCAGTGCGAGATGGGCGCGGCGCGTGCGCACCAGGTGCTGCAGCGCGCGCCACTCTTGCGCGGTCAGGGTTTCAAAGTCGCGCTGCGCCAGGCGTTCCTGGTCGGAGAAGGTCAGCGGCACGTGGATGCGCTCGGCTTCGGTTTGCGCGGGCCGCGATGGCGTTTCGGGCTGGCGCGCGGCCAGGGCATCGGCCAGCCGGTTGCTGCGTTTGGGCGGCGGCGCGCCGCTGTCGACGCGCGGCAGCAGCAGCGCGCGCAGCTTGCCTTCCCAATCGGGATCGCGCCAGAACAGGTCGAAGGCGGCATCGAACAGCGGGCGCTGGTCGGGGCCGGACAGCACCAGCGCCGCCAGCGCGGCGCGCACCTCGTCGCACTGGCCGATATCGACATGGCGCAGCGCCTGCAGCGCATCGACCGCATGGGCCGGCGACAGCGCGAAGCCACCGTCGCGCAACAGCCGAATGAAGTGCGTGACGTTGCGCGCCAGCACCGGCAGGGCCGGTGCGGCAGGCCGTACAGCGGCGTGCAGCGTGGCCATCTTCAGCCTCCCGGCGTGGCACCCGCCAGCAGCTCGGCCACGGTGGGGCCGTCCACGCGCGCCAAGTCGTCCTGGTACTTGAGCAGCACGCCCAGCGTGTCGCGCACGGACTGCGGATCGAGCTCGGTCGCGCCCAGCGCGGAGAGCGCGCGGCACCAGTCGATGGCCTCGGCGATGCCCGGCGCCTTGAACAGGTCGATGCCGCGCAGCCGGTGGATAAAGTCGATGGCCTGGGCCTGCAGCGCCGTGGCGGCCTCGGGGGCGCGCGCGGCCACGATCTGCAGTTCGCGGTCGCGCTCCGGGTAACCCATCCACTGGTACAGGCAGCGGCGCTTGAGGGCGTCGTGGACTTCGCGGGTGCGGTTGGAGGTGATCACGATCAGCGGCGGACGCTCGGCCCGGATCACGCCGATTTCGGGGATCGACACCTGGAATTCGGACAGCACCTCCAGCAGGAAGGCTTCGAAGGGTTCGTCGGCGCGGTCGATCTCGTCGATCAGCAGCACGCGCGGGACGTCCGGTGCGGCAGGGTCGGGCAGCAGTGATTCCAGCAGCGGGCGCTTGAGCAGGTAGTCGTCGTGGTACAGCGACTGCGCCTCGGGACGTTCGCCGCGTGCCTCGGCCAGGCGCAGCGCCATGATCTGGCGCGGGTAGTCCCATTCGTACAGCGCGCTGGCGGCGTCCAGCCCTTCATAGCATTGCAGCCGCAGCAGCCGTGTGCCGAGCACGCCCGCCATCGCATGCGCCATGGCGGTCTTGCCGACGCCGGGCTCGCCTTCCAGGAACAGCGGCCGCTGCATGCGGATGGCGAGATAGAGCACCGTGGCGGTCTCGCGGTCGGCGAAGTATTGCTGGCGTTCCAGCTGGGCGATGGTGTCGTCGATGGAGGTGGGAAGCATGAGATTCTTTCTGTGCCGGCATGCCTCGCACGCCGACGGTTTGCTCCCCTCTCCCGCACGGCGGGGGGGCGGGGGAGAGGGCAGGAGGTTCGCGCGCGATAACGCTTGATTCAAGCGCCGGCCCTCTCCCCCGACCCCTCTCCCGCGGTGGCGGGAGAGGGGAGACCACAATGGGGAGAGGTAAAACTCGCGCTACCCCTTCGCCGCCGCCTCCACCGCCCGCGCCGCCAGCACCGGGATCAGATGCGCCCGGTACTCCGCCGACGCATGCAGGTCGGCGTTCAGCTTCGACGCATTGACCTTCACCCCACGCGCCGCCTGCGCGGTGAAGCTGGCCGACAGCGCCTGCTCCAGCGGCTGGCAGCGGAACACGCTGTCGGCCGCGCCTGTCACCGCCACGCGCACTGTGTTGCCGGTGCGCGCCACCATCACGCCCACCAGCGCAAAGCGCGAGGCCGGGTTGCGGAACTTGGCGTAGGCAGCCTGCTCCGGGATTGGGAAGCGCACCGCGGTGATCAGCTCGTCCGGTTCCAGGGCGGTTTCATAGAGGCCCTTGAAGAAGTCGTCGGCGGCGATGGTGCGGCGGTCGGTGACCACGGTCGCTCCCAGCCCCAGCACACCCGCGGGGTAGTCGGCAGCGGGATCGTCATTGGCGAGCGCGCCACCGATGGTGCCCATGGCGCGCACCTGGCGGTCGCCGATGCCGCCGGCCAGTGCCGCCAGCGCCGGGATGCGCTGGCGCACCTCGGCATGCTCGGCCACATCGGCATGGCGCGCGGCGCCGCCGACCACGATCTCATTGCCTTCGACGCGGATGTCGGCCATGCCGGGAATGCGCGCCACGTCCACCAGCACGGAGGGCGCGGCCAGCCGCAGTTTCATCGCGGCCAGCAGGCTCTGGCCGCCGCCGAGGAACTTGGCGTCGGGATCGGCCTTTAGCGTGGCCACGGCCGCCTTGGCATCCGCGGCGCGTTCAAAATTGAATGCGTACATGTCGGTTTCCTTTGCGGTGTGCGTGGGTCACGGCCGGGCGGCCTGGATGGCCTGCCAGACCCGGTGCGGCGTGGCGGGCATCTGGATGTCCTTCACGCCCAGTGGGCTGAGCGCATCCACCAGCGCGTTGATGAACGCCGGCGGCGAGCCGATCGCGCCGGCTTCGCCGCAGCCCTTCACGCCCAGTGGGTTGTGGGTGCAGGGCGTGCCGGTGGCGGTCTCGACGGTGAAGTCGGGCAGGTCGCCGGCGCGCGCCATGGCGTAGTCCATGTACGAGCCGGTCAGCAACTGGCCGCTGTCGTTGTCGTAGATGCACTGCTCCAGCATGGCCTGGCCCAGCCCCTGGCCGATGCCGCCATGGACCTGGCCTTCGACGATCATCGGGTTGATGATGTTGCCGAAGTCGTCCACCGCGGTGAACTTGACCACCTGCGACTCGCCCGTATCGGGATCGACCTCCACCTCGCACACATAGGCGCCGGACGGGTAGGTGAAGTTGGTCGGGTCGTAGAACGCGTTTTCGTTCAGGCCCGGCTCCAGCTTGTCGAGCGGATAGTTGTGCGGCACGTAGGCGGACAGCGCGACCTCGCCGAAGGTCTTGGTGCGGTCGGTGCCGGCCACGCGGAATACGCCGTTGCTGAACTCGATGTCGGTGTCGGCGGCTTCCAGCAGGTGCGCGGCGATCTTCTTGGCCTTGGCCTCGATCTTGTCGAGCGCCTTGACGATGGCCGAGCCGCCCACCGCCAGCGAGCGCGAGCCATAGGTGCCCATGCCGAACGGCACCCGGCCGGTGTCCCCGTGCACGATCTCGACCTGGTCCAGCTGCAGCCCGAGCCGGTCGGCGACCACCTGCGCGAAGGTGGTCTCGTGCCCCTGGCCATGGCTGTGCGAGCCGGTGAACACGGTCACGGTGCCGGTCGGGTGCACGCGGATCTCGCCCACCTCGAACAGCCCCGCGCGCGCGCCCAGCGCGCCGGCGATATTCGACGGCGCCAGCCCGCAGGCCTCGATATAGCAGGAATAGCCCAGGCCGCGCAGCTTGCCGCGCTGCTTCGCTTCGTCGCGCCGGGCCGGGAAGCCCTTGACGTCGGCCAGCTCCTGCGCGCGCGCCAAGCACGGCTCGTAGTCGCCGGTGTCGTAGGTCAGGCCCACCGGCGTGGCGTACGGGAACTGGCGGATGAAGTTCTTGCGGCGCAGCTCGGCCGGGTCGATCTTCAGCTCGTGCGCGGCGGTTTCGACCAGGCGCTCGACCACATAGGTGGCCTCGGGCCGGCCGGCGCCGCGGTAGGCATCCACCGGCGCGGTGTTGGTGAAGACCGACTGCACTTCGGCGTAGATCGCGGGCGTGGCGTACTGGCCCGCCAGCAGCGTTGCATACAGGATGGTCGGAACGCTGCTGGCGAAGGTCGACAGGTAGGCGCCCATATTGGCGGTGGTATGCACCCGCATCGCCAGGAACTTGCCGTCGGCGTCGAGCGCCAGCTCGGCCCTGGTCACATGGTCGCGGCCGTGCGCATCGGTCAGGAAGGACTCGGAGCGGTCCGCGGTCCACTTGACCGCGCGGCCGATCTTCTTCGAAGCCCAGGTCAGCGCCACGTCTTCCGGGTACAGGAAGATCTTGGAGCCGAAGCCGCCGCCCACGTCCGGCGCGATGATGCGCAGGCGCGATTCGGGCAGCCCCAGCACGAACGCGCCCATCAGCAGGCGTTCGACGTGCGGGTTCTGGTTGGCCACGTAGACCGTATAGCTGTCGTCCTGGCGCGTATAGCTGGCGTTGACCGCGCGCGGCTCGATCGCGTTGGGAATCAACCGGTTGTTGACGATGTCCAGCGTGGTCACGTGGGCGGCCTTGGCAAAGGCGGCGTCGGTGGCGGCCTTGTCGCCGTGGCCCCAGGTGTAGCAGGTGTTGGCGGGCACGTCGTCATGCACCAGGGTGGACGCCTTGGCGGCATCGGCAGCGCTGACCACGGCGGGCAGCTCTTCATAGTCGACGTCGATCTTCTCGGCGGCGTCGCGCGCCTGCTGCAGGGTCTCGGCGATGACCAGCGCGACCTGGTCGCCGACGTGGCGGACCTTGTCGTGGGCAATCACCGGGTGCGGCGGCTCCTTCATCGGCGAGCCGTCGATGCTGTGGATCAGCCAGCCGCAGGGCAGGCCGCCGACCTTGTCGGCCGCCAGTTCGTCGCCGGTCAGCACGGCGATCACGCCGGGCGCGGCCAGCGCCTCGGTCTTGTCGATCGAGCGGATGCGCGCATGCGCGTGCGGCGAGCGCAGGAAGTACGCGTAGCTTTGCTGCGGCAGCACGATGTCGTCGGTGTACTGGCCGTTGCCGGTCAGGAAGCGATAGTCTTCCTTGCGCTTGACCGGCGCGCCTACCAGGCGCTGGCTTTCGGGTGCGTTCATGGCCGTTCCCCCTTATTCCGCGCTGGCGGCGGTGCCCTGCATGGCCGCCTGGCCTTGCTGCACTGCGCGCACGATGTTGTGGTAGCCCGTGCAGCGGCACAGGTTGCCTTCCAGGTGCGCGCGGATGGTGGCGGCGTCGGCGCCGGGGTGTTCCTGCACCAGCGCGGTGGCGCTCATCACCATGCCGGGCGTGCAGAAGCCGCATTGCAGGCCGTGGCATTCGCGGAAGGCTTCCTGCATCGGGTGTAGCGTGCCGGGAGCGGCGAGGCCCTCAATGGTGGTCACGGCGGCGCCGTCGGCCTGGACCGCGAGGATATTGCACGACTTGACCGCCCGGCCATCCAGGTGGACCGTGCAGGCGCCGCACTGCGCGGTGTCGCAGCCGACGTGGGTGCCGGTCAGGCGCAGCTGTTCGCGCAGGAACTGGACCAGGAGGGTGTTGGGTTCTACCTGCGCGTCAACGGACTTGCCGTTGACCGTCAGGCGGATCGGAATCGCCATGCTTGTCTCCATGTGGGGTGGACGCGCATGACCAATTGCCCGAAATCCCGAACGAACTGCGTGGGACTGGCCACGACGCGGTACTGCCGCTTAAGACGGCTATAGGACGGCTAATTCGTGATATTGGTGCTGCCGCTACAACTGCTGTAGGTGCGCCAGCGCACGCGGCGAGCGGCTTCAATGCTGGCGCGAATGCTGCGGCCGGCGAACGATTGGCCACAACAGGCTCTAACAGTTAATCACAAATCGTGGGGCGCTGCCATGTGGTTTGCCCGCGCCCCGTTCGGGGCACAGCAGCTAGAATGAGCAGCGCCCACTGGCACCCGCCACGCTTACATGGAAGCCTTCTTCGACTGGCTGTTTGAAACCATTGCCCTGCCCAAGGTGGGCCTGCCCGCGATCTTTGTGGTCAGCCTGATCTCGGCCACGCTGCTGCCGCTGGGCTCGGAGCCGGCGGTGTTCGGCTACGTCAAGCTCAACCCGCATATGTTCTGGCCGGCGATCCTGGTGGCCACGCTCGGCAACACGGTCGGCGGTGCCATCGACTGGTGGCTGGGCTATGCCGCCAAGCTGGCACTGGTGCGCTACCACAAGCGGCGCCGGGCGCGTGAGCACGACCTTGAGCACCTGGAGCACCGCAAACATATGCGCAAGCCGCCCAAGCCCAAGCTCGATGCGCGCTACTTCCGGTGGATGCGCCGGCTCGGGCCGCCCACGCTGCTGTTCTCCTGGCTGCCCGGCATAGGTGATCCGTTGTGCACGTTAGCCGGCTGGCTGCGCCTCTCGTTCTGGCCCAGCCTGGCCTGGATGGCGGTCGGCAAGTTCATCCGCTACCTGTTCATGACCGCCAGCCTGCTGTGGATCCCGGACAGCTTTTGGCACAACATTGCGCAAATGTGGAAGGCCTGGTTCTGATCCGGTGCGCCGCCGGCACCACCGCAGGGCGCCGGTGCCACCGCCTAAATGTCGCCTAATCCCTTGTTCCAACAAGGATTCCTCGATGTTGCGGTGCGGCGAAACCGGGCCTTGCAGTACAATCGCGCTTTAATGAACGATTCGCGCACAGTCCTCGTGCGCAGCAGGAAGCGGTCCCCCAATGAACGCCCCACTCGTGCTCGACGCCAAGCTCGCCGCGCAGGACGCCCCGCCGCGCCTGCGTGAAATCCCCTATAACTACACGTCCTTCTCGGACCGCGAGATTGTCATCCGCCTGCTCGGCGAGGAAGCCTGGCGCATCCTGGACGAGCTGCGCAGCGAGCGCCGGACCGGCCGCTCCGCCCGCATGCTGTACGAGGTGCTGGGCGATATCTGGGTGGTTCGCCGCAACCCCTACCTGCAGGACGACCTGCTGGAAAATCCCAAGCGCCGCCAGATGCTGGTCAGCGCGCTGCACCACCGCCTGAACGAGATCGAGAAGCGCCGCGCGGCCGACCGTGCCGAGCACGCCGAGCCCGCCGCCGAGGACCGCTCGCACCGCGTGGAGCAGCTGGTCGCCTTCGCCAAGCAGGCGATCGAGGATTTCAAGAACGAATTCGCCGCCGCCTATGACCTGCGCAAGCGCGCCCAGCGCGTGCTGGGCAAGGTCACGCAGAAGGACAACATCAAGTTCGACGGCCTGTCGCGCGTCTCGCACGTGACCGACGCCACCGACTGGCGCGTGGAATATCCGTTCGTGGTGCTGACGCCGGATACCGAGGAAGAGATCGCCGGCCTGGTCAAGGGCTGCTTCGAGCTCGGCCTCACCATCATCCCGCGCGGGGGCGGCACCGGCTATACCGGCGGCGCCGTGCCGCTGACGCCGATGAGCGCGGTGATCAATACCGAGAAGCTGGAGCAGCTCGACCCGGTCGAGCAAACCGACCTGCCCGGCGTGTCGCACAAGGTTGCGACCATCTTCTCCGGAGCCGGCGTGGTGACGCGCCGCGTGGCCGATGCGGCCGACAAGGCCGGCCTGGTGTTCGCGGTCGACCCGACTTCGATCGATGCCTCGTGCATCGGCGGCAACGTGGCCATGAACGCCGGCGGCAAGAAGGCCGTGCTGTGGGGCACCGCGCTGGACAACCTGGCCTGGTGGCGCATGGTTGACCCGGAGGGCAACTGGCTGGAAATCACCCGGCTGGACCACAACCTGGGCAAGATCCACGATGTGCCGGTGGCCACCTTCGAACTGAAGTGGTCGGACGGCAACCGTGCGCCGGGCGAGAAGGTGCTACGCACCGAGACGCTGGCGATCGAAGGCCGCAAGTTCCGCAAGGAAGGCCTGGGCAAGGATGTCACCGACAAGTTCCTGGCCGGCCTGCCGGGCGTGCAGAAGGAAGGCTGTGACGGCATCATCACCAGCGCGCGCTGGATCCTGCACCGCATGCCGAAGTTCATCCGCACGGTCTGCCTGGAGTTCTTCGGCCAGGCGCGCGACGCCATCCCCAGCATCGTTGAGATCAAGGACTTCCTTGATGCGGAGACGAAGAAGCCCGGCGGCGCCATCCTGGCCGGCCTGGAGCACCTGGACGAGCGCTACCTGCGCGCGGTCGGCTACGCCACCAAGAGCAAGCGCAACGCCTTCCCGAAGATGGTGCTGATCGGCGATATCGTCGGCGACGATGAAGACGCCGTGGC
This sequence comes from Cupriavidus sp. FW305-F7, assembly GCF_058782875.1. Taxonomy (NCBI): domain Bacteria; kingdom Pseudomonadati; phylum Pseudomonadota; class Betaproteobacteria; order Burkholderiales; family Burkholderiaceae; genus Cupriavidus; species Cupriavidus sp. FW305-F7. Next base: position 122,955 of record NZ_JBYSYC010000007.1, read on the forward strand.
GCGCGCCACCTCGGAAGTGATTCGCATGGCCAACGGCAAGAGCGGCGAAGGCTTTATCGCCGTCAGCCCCGAGGCGCGCAAGAAGTTCTGGCTGGACCGGTCGCGTACCGCCGCCATCGCCAAGCACACCAACGCCTTCAAGATCAATGAAGACGTGGTGATTCCGCTCAATCGCATGGGCGAGTACACCGACGGCATCGAGCGCATCAATATCGAGCTGTCGATCAAGAGCAAGCTCAAGCTGGTCGACACGCTGGAAGCGTTCTTCGCGCGCGGCAACCTGCCGCTGGGCCGCAGCGACGACGCCAACGAAATCCCCAGCGCCGAGCTGCTGGAAGACCGCGTGCAGCACGCGCTGACGCTGCTGCGCGAGATCCGTGCGCGCTGGCGCTACCTGCAGGACCACATGGACGTGCCGCTGACGCAGGCCAAGGCCTCGCTGATCGGGCATGGGCTGGGATTGCTGGGGCAGGAGTTCGACGCGCGCCTGCAGCAGCAGCCTGACGCCACCGTGTTCCACCTGCTGCAGGACCGCACCATCCGCGTGTCCTGGAAGGCCGAGATCCGCGCCGAGCTGCGCAAGATCTTCAACGGCGGCGAGTTCAAGCCGATCCTGGACGAGGCCCAGAAGATCCACAAGCAGGTGCTGCGCGGCCGCGTCTTCGTGGCGCTGCACATGCACGCCGGCGACGGCAACGTGCACACCAACATCCCGGTGAACTCCGACGACTACGACATGCTGCAGGACGCGCACCGCGCGGTGGCCCGCATCATGGCGCTGGCGCGTTCGCTCGACGGCGTGATCTCGGGCGAGCACGGCATCGGCATCACCAAGCTGGAATTCCTCACCGAGGAAGAGATCGGCGACTTCCGTGCCTACAAGGCCAAGGTCGACCCGCAGGGCCGCTTCAACAAGGGCAAGCTGCTGCCCGGCGCCGACCTGCGCAATGCCTACACGCCGTCGTTCGGCCTGATGGGGCATGAGTCGATCATCATGCAGCAGAGCGATATCGGCGCCATTGCCGAGAGCGTCAAGGACTGCCTGCGCTGCGGCAAGTGCAAGCCAGTGTGCGCCACCCACGTGCCGCGCGCCAACCTGCTGTACAGCCCGCGCAACAAGATCCTGGCGACTTCGCTGCTGATCGAAGCCTTCCTGTATGAAGAGCAGACCCGCCGCGGCATCTCGGTCAAGCACTGGGATGAGTTCTCCGACGTGGCCGACCATTGCACCGTGTGCCACAAGTGCGTAACGCCGTGCCCGGTCAAGATCGACTTCGGCGACGTGTCGATGAACATGCGCAACCTGCTGCGCAAGATGGGGCAGAAGAAGTTCAACCCCGGCACCGCGGCGTCGATGTTCTTCCTCAACGCCACCAACCCCGAGACCATCAACCTGACCCGCAAGGTCATGATCGACTGGGGCTACAAGGCGCAGCGCCTCGGCAACGACGTGCTGAAGAAATTCGCCAAGAAGCAGACCGCGCATCCGCCCGCGACCGTGGGCAAGGCGCCGGTGCGCGAGCAGGTGATCCACTTCATCAACAAGAAGATGCCGGGCAACCTGCCCAAGAAGACCGCGCGCGCGCTGCTCGACATCGAAGACAACGAGATCGTGCCGATCATCCGCGACCCGAAGGCAACCACGCCGGAATCGGAAGCGGTGTTCTACTTCCCGGGCTGCGGCTCGGAGCGGCTGTTCTCGCAGGTCGGGCTGGCCACGCAGGCGATGCTGTGGCACGTCGGCGTGCAGACCGTGCTGCCGCCGGGCTACCTGTGCTGCGGCTATCCGCAGCGCGGCAACGGCCAGTACGACAAGGCCGAGAAGATCGTCACCGACAACCGCGTGCTGTTCCACCGCGTGGCCAACACGCTGAACTACCTCGACATCAAGACCGTGGTAGTGAGCTGCGGCACCTGCTACGACCAGCTCGCCGGCTATGAATTCGACAAGATCTTCCCGGGTTGCCGCATTATCGACATCCACGAATACCTGCTCGAGAAGGGCGTGAAGCTGGAAGGCGTGACCGGTACGCGCTACATGTACCACGATCCCTGCCACACCCCGATCAAGACCATGGACCCGACCAAGCTGGTCAACGACCTGATGGGCGGGAACACCGGTCTGGGCAAGATCGAGAAGAACGAGCGCTGCTGCGGTGAATCGGGCACGCTCGCGGTGACGCGTCCGGATATTTCGACCCAGGTCCGCTTCCGCAAGGAAGAGGAAATGACCAAGGGCGCAGACAAGCTGCGCGCCGACGGCTTCACCGGCGACGTCAAGATCCTGACCAGCTGCCCGTCGTGCCTGCAGGGGCTGTCGCGCTACAAGGAAGATGCTTCGGTGCAGGCGGACTACATCGTCATCGAGATGGCCAAGCATTTGCTGGGCGAGAACTGGATGCCCGAGTACGTGGCCAAGGCCAATGCCGGCGGCATCGAACGCGTGCTGGTGTAAGCCAACGCCATGACGCGCGCTCCCAACTGCCCGCTCTGCGAGACCGACGGCGGCGAACTGGTCTGGATGGGCGACCGCGCCCGGCTGATCCTGGTCGAGCATGACCGTTTCCCTGGCTTCTGCCGCATTGTCTGGAACGACCACGTGGCCGAGCTCAGCGACCTGGACGATGCCGACCAGGCCTGGCTGATGCGGCTGGTCGCACGTGTCGAACGGGTGGTGCGCGAGGTCATGGCGCCGGACAAGGTCAATCTGGCGGCCTTTGGCAATATGGTGCCGCACCTGCACTGGCACATCATCCCGCGCTACCGCTGGGACACCCATTTCCCCGAGGCGATTTGGGCCGCGCCGCAACGCGCGGCGGATGCCGTGCGCGTGCAGGAGCTGGCCAGTCGGCTGCCGGCGCTGCGTACGGCGCTTTCGCTGCTCGAAGCCGGCGACGCCTGAGTGGTGCGCGGAACCCACGCCTGGCCGTGACCGTCTGAATGCTGTTGCCGCCGTGGCCTGCCGCCACGGTATCCAGAACAACAAGCCCGGCCGGCATCCGCTGACGGGCCAAGCGCTGCCGCTATGTCCTCCACTCCGACCTCCGTCACCGTACCGGGCCCGGCCGTCCCTGCCCGGGCCCTCAAGATCCAGAGCCGGCTGCGCATGGCCGCCACCTGGGCACTGATCAAGCCTTACTGGAAATCCGACGACCGCGTCGCCGGGCTTGGCCTGCTGGCCCTGGTGGTCGTGCTCAACCTCGGCATCGTCTATATCAACGTGCTGCTCAACGAGTGGAACCGCGTGTTCTACAACGCGCTGGAGCAGCGCGACTACGCCTCGTTCAAGGTGCTGCTGCTGCGCTTCTCGTGGATCGCGGCGTTCTTTATCGTGGCGGCGATCTCGCGCCAGTACTACACCATGATGCTGCAGATGCGCTGGCGTACCTGGATGACCGGCCGCTTCATGGGCCACTGGCTCGGGCACCAGGCCTATTACCGCATCGAGCAGACCCACACCACCGATAACCCTGACCAGCGTATCGCCGACGATCTGCGCCAGTTTACCGACGGCGCGCTGTCGTTGTCGCTCGGGCTGCTCAACTCGGTGGTGACGCTGCTGTCCTTCGTCGGCATCCTGTGGACGGTATCGGGGCCGATCAGCTTTGCAATGGGCGGCACCGAATGGACCATTCCCGGTTATATGGTGTGGTTCGCGGCGGGCTATGCGGTGATCGGCTCGCTGGTGGCGCACGTGGTCGGCCGCCCGCTGATCGGCCTGAACTTCCAGCAGGAACAGTACGAGGCGGATTTCCGTTTCACGCTGGTGCGCCTGCGCGAGAACAGCGAGCCGGTGGCGCTGTACCGCGGCGAGCCGACCGAGCAGGCCGGCCTGCGCGCGCGCTTCGACCGCATCCGCGCCAACTGGAACCAGTTGATGCGCTATACGCGGCGGCTGACCTTCGTCAGCTCCGGCTACGCGCAGTTCGCCATCATCTTCCCGATCCTGGTGGCGGCGCCGCGCTACTTCGCCGGCAAGATGACGCTGGGCGGTCTGATGCAGACCAGCTCCGCCTTCGGCCAGGTGCAGGGCGCGCTGTCGTGGTTTGTCGACAGCTACGCCACGCTGGTGGGCTGGAAGGCCGCCGCCAACCGCCTGATCGATTTCCAGGAAGCGATCCGCGTGGCCGAGCGCCAGGACATGGCGCCGGGCGGCGTGCGCGATATCGAGGTGGAACATACCGGCAAGCCGCAGAATGGCATCACCATCGACGGCCTGGCGCTGGCATTGCCGGTACGCGCCGCGCGCAGCGCGGCCGTGGGCCAGCGGCCGCTGGTGGCGCCGTTCTCGCTGTCGGTCGCGCCGGGCGAGCGCTGGCTGGTCAGCGGCCCGTCTGGTTGCGGCAAGAGCGTGCTGTTCCGCGCGCTGGCGGGGATCTGGCCGTACGGCAGCGGCACCGTGACCATGCCCGACGGCGCGCGCATGCTGTTCCTGCCGCAGCGCAGCTACCTGCCGATCGGCACGCTGGCCGATGCGCTGGCTTACCCCGACGCCGGCACCGTGCACAGCGCGGAAGCGCTGCAGGCGGCGCTGCGCCAGGCGCGGCTGGCCGCACTGGTGGACCAGCTCGACGTGTTCGACAACTGGTCGCTGAGGCTGTCGCCGGGCGAACAACAGCGGCTGGCGTTTGCGCGCGCACTCTTGCAGAAGCCCGACTACCTGTTCCTGGACGAGGCCACCAGCGCGCTGGACGAGGAAACCGAGGGCGTCATGTACAAGCTCATGGTGGACTCGCTGCCCGGTGCGGCCATCGTCAGCATCGCCCACCGCAGTACCGTGGCGGCCTTCCACGGCCGGCGCCTGCGCTACGTGCCGCAGGATGGGGACGCCGCCCGGGCTGCGCAAGCCGGCGAGCCTGGGGTAAGCTATCGGGTTGTATGCGAAGCGTGATGCCGTGCCGTACCGGCAGCATCGCGCGGCAATCACCCCCCTCAGGAGCGACCCTAACCGGGCCGCGATCATCATGGCAGGCCTGGAAAAAGACACCCCTCATCCCACCGCGCTGACCGTCCATACGCAATCCCGCGTGCTGGAGATCGGCTTCGACAACGGCCGCAGCTTCCGGCTGCCGTTCGAGCTGCTGCGCGTGTATTCGCCGTCCGCTGAAGTCCAGGGCCACGGCCCGGGGCAGGAAGTGCTGCAGACCGGCAAGCGCGAGGTGGGCGTCAACGCGGTCGAGCCGGTCGGCAACTACGCGATCCTGATCCGCTTTACCGACGGCCACGACACCGGCATCTATTCCTGGGACTTGCTGTACCGCCTCGGCGACAACCAGGATGCGCTCTGGCAGGACTACCTGCAGCGCCTGGAAGCCGCCGGCGCCGACCGCGACACCCCGATGCCCGCCGCCGGCGCTGCCGGCGGCCACGGCTGCGGCCATCACTGAGCCGCGCCGAACCGATTACCCTGGAGTCTGAAAGATGAGTGAAACCCACTTCGGGTTTGAAAAGGTCGACGAAGCGGAAAAGGCCGACAAGGTTGCCGGTGTATTCCATTCGGTGGCAAGCAAGTACGACGTGATGAACGACCTGATGTCCGGCGGCATGCACCGGCTCTGGAAGATGTTCACCATCGCCCAGGCCGGCGTTCGCCCCGGCCACAAGGTGCTGGATATCGCCGGCGGCACCGGCGACCTGGCCAAGGCGTTCGCCAAGCAAGCCGGCCCGACCGGGCAGGTCTGGCTGACCGACATCAACGAGTCGATGCTGCGCGTGGGCCGCGACCGGCTGTTGAACAAGGGCATCGTCACGCCGGTGTGCCTGTGCGACGCCGAGCACATCCCGTTCCCGGACAATTACTTCGACCTGGTCACGGTGGCCTTCGGCCTGCGCAACATGACGCACAAGGATGCCGCGCTGGCCGAGATGCGCCGGGTGGTCAAGCCGGGCGGCAAGGTCATGGTGCTGGAATTCTCCAAGGTGTGGAAACCCCTGGAGAAGGCCTACGACGTCTATTCTTTCAAGGTGCTGCCGTGGCTGGGTGAGCGGGTGGCAGGGGATGCCCCCAGCTATCGCTATCTCGCGGAATCGATCAGAATGCATCCAGACCAGGTTTCACTTGTACGCTTGATGGAACATGCGGGCCTGGAAAATGTCGAATACTTCAATCTGACGGCCGGAGTGGTGGCGCTCCACGTCGGGCGCAAGTATTAAGAAGACTTGAAATCGCCATGCCTCGCCCGCATATAGGGTGAAACTGACAGGGGATAGCAGAATATGTCGTCATTTCGTGGAAAATTCCTGGTTGGGTCGCTGATTACCGCGATTGCCTTCGGGATGGTGTTCGACGCCAATGCCAAGCGCATGGGCGGTTCGCGCAGCATCGGCAAGCAGTCGTCGACGGTCACGCAGCAGCGCCAGCAGGCGCCGCAGCCCACTTCGCCGACCCAGCAACCGGCCCAGCAGCCTAATCAGGCAGCCCCGGCCACGGCTGGCGCCGCCGGCGCGGCTGCCGCGGCAGCCCCCAAGCGCAACTGGGGCGGCATCCTGGGCGGCATCGCCGCCGGCCTGGGTATCGGCTGGCTGCTGTCGCACTTCGGCCTGGGCGGCGCGGCGCTGGGCTTCCTGTCCAACCTGATCCTGATCGCGCTGGTGGCGTTCGCCGCGATCTGGCTGATCCGCAAGTTCCGTGGCGGCAGCAAGCGCACCCAGCAACCGGCCTACGCCGGTGCCGGCAACGCGCCGAACCTGGATCGCAGCGCCGAGCCCATGTTCCGCGGTGAGCCGACGCCTGTGTCTTCGGGTAGCCCGGCCGCCAGCACGGTACTGCCGGCAGCATCGGCGGCCCCGGTCGCGGCCGATGCCGTGGCCCAGCAGCCGTGGGGCGTGCCGGCCGACTTCGATACCGAAGCCTTCCTGCGCAACGCCAAGGTCCACTTCGTGCGCCTGCAGGCCGCGTGGGATGCCGGCAACCTGGACGACATCCGCGAGTTCACCACGCCGGAGATGTTCGCCGAGATCAAGATGGACCTGTCCGAGCGCGGCGCCGAGGTCAACAAGACCGACGTGGTCACGCTGGAAGCCCAGCTGCTCGGCATCGAGTCGGCCGCGGCCCAGCATATCGCCAGCGTGCGCTTCTCGGGCATGATCCGCGAGAAGTCCGGCGAGGCGGCCCAGCCGTTCGGCGAGGTCTGGAACCTGGCCAAGCCTGCCAGCGGCACCGGCGGCTGGCTGCTGGCCGGCATCCAGCAAGAGTCCTGATGCCGCACCCGCGGCGGTGATGCGCCGGGGGGAGTAGCTTAGAATGGAGGCCCACGCGAAAGCGTGGGCCTTTTTTGTTTGGGACGCCCGACCTGCGGCGTCGCTGCCTGCCCGCCAACCGCGCTGTCATGAATACTCTGCCTTCCGCCCTGGCCATGCCCGCCATCTCGGCGCTGAACCACCTGCTTGAGCAGGAGCCGTGGGCCCGCAACCAGCTCACGCCGTTTGCCGGGCGCGTGATCCGCTTCGATGCCGCCGCCTTCGTGCTGTCGCTGAAGGTGACAGAGCACGGCTGCACCGAACCGGCGCCCGAGGCCGAGGCGCCCGCGGTGACGCTGCGCGTGCCGGTGCAGCAGTGGCCGCTGGTGGCCGCCGACGTGGCCGAAGGCGGCCAGGCCGCCGCCATGCGCCATGTCCGCATCGAGGGCGACGCCGAGCTGGCCAACACCGTCTCGACGCTGGCGCGCAACCTGCGCTGGGACGCCGCCGAAGACCTGTCGCGCGCGCTGCGCGGCATCCTGGGCGGGCCGGTGAGCGACAGCGTGGCGCAGCGCGTGGTCGATGGTGCGCGCCAGGTGCATGAGCAGGCCACACGCGTTGGCCGCGCCCTGGTCGACAACGTCACCGACTACCTGCTGGACGAGCATCCGACCCTGGTGCGCCACGCCGCGCTCGATGCCTTCGGCGCCGACGTGGGCCGGCTGCGCGATAGCCTGGCCCGGCTCGAAAAACGGCTGGAGCGGCTGGAGCGCGCCGGCCCGCCGCCGGTATCCGGCCAGTCGGGCCAGTCCGGCAAGCTGCCGTCGCCGCACCGCTGAGCCGGCCGCGCCACGATCCCATCCACCACCAACGTGACTGCCTGCCCGGCCCTGTGAAGACTCCCGAATGACCCGCCTCCTGCGCCTTGGCAAGATTCTCTTCGTCATCCTCTATTACGGCCTGGACGAGCTGGTGCTCTCGGGCTTCAGCAGCCGCAGGATCCGCTTCCTGGTGCGCGTCATCACCATCGGGCGCAAGCTCGAGATGCCGCGCGGCGAGCGCCTGCGGCTGGCGCTGACGCGGCTGGGTCCGATCTTCGTCAAGTTCGGCCAGGTGCTGTCGACCCGGCGCGACCTGATGCCGGCGGACATTGCCGACGAACTGGCCAAGCTGCAGGACCAGGTGCCGCCCTTCGATTCGGTGGTGGCGGTGAAGATTATCGAGCGCGCGCTGGGGCGGCCGCTGGACCAGCTGTTCGAGACCTTCGAGCACCAGCCGGTGGCCAGCGCCTCGATCGCGCAGGTGCACTTCGCCACGCTCAAGGGCGGCCCCTGCCACGGCCGCGAGGTCGCGGTGAAGGTGCTGCGCCCGGGCATGCTGCCGGTGATCGACAGCGACCTGGCGCTGATGCGCGACATGGCCACCTGGCTGGAACGCTTCTGGGCCGACGGCAAGCGCCTCAAGCCGCGCGAGGTGGTGGCCGAGTTCGACAAATACCTGCACGACGAGCTCGACCTGATGATCGAGGCGGCCAATGCCAGCCAGCTGCGCCGCAACTTTGCCGACACCAGCCTGCTGCTGGTGCCCGAGGTGTTCTGGGACTGGTGCAGCAGCACCGTGTTCGTGATGGAGCGCATGCACGGCATTCCGATCTCGCGCACCGAGTCGCTCAAGGCCGCCGGCGTGGACATGCACCAGCTGGCGGAAGAGGGCGTCGAGATCTTCTTCACCCAGGTGTTCCGCGATGGCTTCTTCCATGCCGACATGCACCCCGGCAATATCCTGGTGTCGGTGCAGCCCGAGTCCTTCGGCCGCTATATCGCGCTGGACTTCGGCATCGTCGGCGCGCTGTCCGAGTTCGACAAGAACTACCTGGCGCAGAATTTCATCGCCTTCTTCCGGCGCGACTACCACCGCGTGGCGCTGCTGCATGTGGAGTCCGGCTGGGTGCCGCCCGATACCCGCGTCGAAGAGCTGGAAAGCGCGGTGCGCGCCTGCTGCGAGCCATACTTCGACAAGCCGCTGAAGGAAATCTCGCTGGGCATGGTGCTGATGCGGCTGTTCCAGACCTCGCGCCGCTTCAATGTCGAGATCCAGCCGCAGCTGGTGCTGCTGCAGAAGACGCTGCTCAATATCGAAGGCCTGGGCCGCCAGCTCGACCCCGACCTGGACCTGTGGAAGACCGCCAAGCCTTTCCTGGAGCGCTGGATGCACGAGCAGGTGGGCTGGAAGGGCGCCTGGGAGCGGGTCAAGGTGGAGGCGCCGCTGTGGGCCAAGATGCTGCCCGACTTCCCGCGCCTGGCGCACCAGTTCCTGGAGCGGCGCGCGCTGACCAGCAACGGCGAGCAGGACAAGCTGCTGGCGATGCTGGTGGTGGAGCAGCGCCGCACCAACCGGTTGCTCGGCACCGGGCTGCTGTTGCTGGGCGGCTTTGTCGCCGGCATCGTGCTGACGCATGTGCTGGGCTGGGCCGGCTACTGGTAGCGCACCCGGGACCGAGCCATCGGAGATGACCATGAGCGACACCGCCAAGCCTGCGCCGACCTTCGCCACCCGCAACGCCGCCGACCCGACGTTCTGGGACGAGCGTTTCGAACAGGGCTTCACGCCCTGGGACCAAGGCGGCGTGCCCGAGGAATTCCGCCAGTTCATTGAAGGCCGCGCGCCATGCCCGACCCTGGTGCCAGGCTGTGGCAACGGCTGGGAGGCCGCGTGGCTGTTCGAGCGCGGCTGGCCGGTGACGGCGATCGACTTCTCGCCGCAGGCGGTGGCGTCGGCGCGGCGGACGCTGGGGCCGGCGGGGGTGGTGGTGCAGCAGGGCGATTTCTTCGCCTTCACGCCGCAGCCGGCGTGCGGGCTAATCTACGAACGGGCCTTCCTGTGCGCGCTGCCGCCGGCGATGCGGGCTGACTATGCCGCCCGGGTCGCGCAACTGCTGCCGCCGGGCGGCCTGCTGGCCGGCTACTTCTACCTGGGCGAAAACCGCGGCGGGCCGCCGTTCGCGATGCCGGCCGAAGAGCTGGACGCGCTGCTGGCACCGGCCTTCGAGCGACTGGAGGACCGGCCCTCGGCCGCGCCGCTGCCGGTGTTCCAGGGGCAGGAGCGCTGGCAGGTCTGGCGCCGCCGGTCCGGCTGAAGCAGCCACCGGCCAGCCCTTGTGGCGCAGGCGATGCTCCGCGTGGCGCATTTGCGCCAGCGGGGAATTTTTTTCGCTCACGCTGGTCTGCGTCGCTATAATCCGCGTTTTGATTCGGCTACGACCGCAGCCCCGACCGCGTTTTCCGCCCAGCGCGAGAACTCCAGGCAGCTCGATATGCGGCCCCGACCGATGAATTGGACTCCGGGCGGATGCGCGCAAGCAACGTGCACCCATGCGCCGCCCGGCATTCGGTTTCTCGCCACAAGGGCACTTTCTGCATAGGGCAGCGGCATGCTGATCTGGTTCGTCATCATCTACTGGGTAATCTCGGTCGGCATCGGCCTGTGGGCGGCGCTGCGCGTACGCAACACCACCGATTTCGCCGTCGCCGGGCGCAGCCTGCCGTTCCATATCGTCACCGCCACCGTCTTCGCCACCTGGTTCGGCTCCGAGACGGTGCTGGGCATCCCCGCCGTATTTCTCAAGGAAGGCCTGTCGGGCGTGGTCTCCGACCCCTTCGGCTCGTCGCTGTGCCTGATCCTGGTGGGCCTGTTCTTCGCCCGGCCGCTGTACCGGATGAACCTGCTGACCATCGGCGACTACTACCACAACCGCTATGGCCGGCTGGCCGAGGTGCTGACTACGCTGTGCATCGTGGTGTCCTACCTGGGCTGGGTGGCGGCGCAGATCAAGGCGCTTGGGCTGGTGTTCTTTACCGTCTCGGACGGCGCGCTGTCGCAGGAGGCCGGCATGATGATCGGCGCCGCCAGCGTGCTGGTCTATACGCTGTTCGGCGGCATGTGGTCGGTGGCCATCACGGACTTCATCCAGATGATCATCATCGTGATCGGCATGATCTATATCGGCTACGAGGTCAGCGGGCAGGCCGGCGGCGTCACGGCCGTGGTGTCGCACGCGGCGGCGGCCGGCAAGTTCGAGTTCCTGCCGTCGCTGGATCTCATCCAGATCATCGGCTTTGCGGCGGCGCTGTTCACCATGATGCTGGGTTCGATCCCGCAGCAGGACGTGTTCCAGCGCGTGACCTCGTCGCGCACCGAGCAGATCGCCGGGCGCGCCTCGGTGCTGGGCGGCGTGCTGTACTTCTGCTTTGCCTTTATCCCGATGTTCCTGGCGTATTCGGCCACGCTGATCGACCCGGACATGGTCGCCAAGTACATCAACGCCGATTCGCAGCTGATCCTGCCGAAGCTGATCCTGCAGCATGCGCCCATGTTCGCCCAGGTAATGTTCTTCGGCGCGCTGCTGTCGGCGATCAAGAGCTGCGCCTCGGCCACGCTGCTAGCGCCGTCGGTGACCTTTGCCGAGAACATCCTGCGGCCGTACTTCCGCCACCTGGACGACAAGCAGTTCCTGCGCGTGATGCAGACCGTGGTGCTGGTGTTCACCGTGGTGGTGATGCTGTTCGCGCTCAACTCGCACCTGTCGATCTTTCATATGGTTGAAAATGCCTATAAGGTCACCTTGGTCTCGTCCTTCGTGCCATTGGCCTTCGGCATGTTCTGGAAGCACGCCACCCGCCAGGGCGGGCTGGCGGCGATCTTGCTGGGCCTGTCTTCCTGGCTGACCTGCGAGGTGGCCTTTGCCGGTGCCGTGGTGCCGCCGCAAATGGTCGGCCTGCTGTTCTCGATCAGCGGCATGGTGATCGGTTCACTGCTGCCACAGTGGATTGCAGATCACGCACCGGTCAAGGAAGTCCATATCGCCTGACGCCCGGGGGTCTGCAACCCCTTCATTTCCGGCGATCAGGCAGCCCCGGAACGGTTTATAATTCAAGGCTTTGCATCGTCGCGCGGGAATTTCCCGCAGCCGCCATGGCCCGCGGCGATGTCCGCCTTTGTACCGATTCCGAAGTTTTCTCGCGAAATAACACCATGCCGATCTATGCCTACCGTTGCGACGCCTGCGGCCACGGGCGCGATGTGCTGCAGAAAATGAGCGATGCCCCGCTGACGGACTGCCCGTCGTGCGGCGTCGCCGGCTCGTTCAAGAAACAGCTGACTGCTGCTGGTTTCCAGCTCAAGGGCTCGGGCTGGTATGTGACCGACTTCCGCGGCGGCAGCGCCAGCGCGCCGGCAGCCACCGGCGCCGCGGGTGGCACCTCCGCAGCGGCGGCCAGCGCCCCGGCGGCGGCTGAATCGTCGGCCAGTCCTGCCTCGTCCGCTTCGGCCACGCCCGCGGCAGCCGGCGGCTGCGGCAGCGCCTGCGCCTGCCATTGAGCCGGACCCGTCCCGTGGTTGCCAAGAAGACTTCCGCCCTGAAAACCTGGTTCCTGACCGGGCTGCTGGTGCTGGTGCCGCTGGGCATCACGCTGTGGGTGCTCAGCCTGATCATCGGCACGATGGACCAGAGCCTGGCGCTGCTGCCCGAGGCCTGGCGCCCGGACCGGCTGATGTTCGGCAAGCGCGTGACCGGCCTGGGCGCCATCCTCACGCTGCTGGTCATCCTGCTGGTCGGCCTGCTGGCGCATAACTTCATCGGCCAGCGCCTGGTGCGCTGGTGGGAAGCGCTGCTGGGCCATATCCCGGTGGTGGGCCCGATCTACACCAGCGTCAAGCAGGTCTCGGACACGCTGCTGTCGTCCTCGGGCAATGCCTTCCGCAAGGCGCTGCTGGTGCAGTACCCGCGCGAGGGCTCGTGGACCATTGCCTTCCTGACCGGGCGCCCCGGCGGCGACGTGCAGAACCACCTGCAGGGCGAATACGTCAGCGTCTATGTGCCGACCACGCCGAATCCGACCTCGGGCTTCTTCCTGATGATGCCCAAGGCCGACACCATCGAACTCGACATGACCGTCGACGCCGCGCTCAAGTACATCGTCTCGATGGGCGTGGTGGCACCGGCGGAATTGCCGCGCAAGAACGGCAGCGTGCCCCGGCCGGCAGCCCCGGCCAGTCCGGCCAATCCGGCCGGCAGGGCCAGCAACGAGGAAACGGTCGAGACGACCGATCCTTAAGCATCCAATCTGATCACGGGCCGCCCGATGCGTTTCGGGCGGCCGCGTTTTACCGGGAATCTCTTTATGTCCTCCATGCGTACTCACTACTGCGGTCTGGTGACCGAACAATTCTCGGGCCAGGAAGTGGCCCTGACCGGCTGGGTCCAGCGCCGCCGCGACCATGGCGGCGTGATCTTCATCGACCTGCGCGACCGCGAAGGCCTGGTGCAGGTGGTGTGCGATCCGGACCGCCCCGAGATGTTCAAGGCCGCCGAAGAGATCCGCAATGAGTTCTGCATCCGCGTCACCGGCAAGGTCCGTCCGCGCCCGGCCGGCACCGAGAACGCCAACCTGACCTCGGGCAAGATCGAGGTGCTGTGCCATGAGCTGACCGTGCTGAACCCGTCGGTCACGCCCCCGTTCCAGCTCGACGACGACAACCTGTCGGAAACCACGCGCCTGACGCACCGCGTGCTGGACCTGCGCCGCCCGCAGATGCAGTACAACCTGCGCCTGCGCTACAAGGTGGCGATGGAAGTGCGCAAGTTCCTGGACGCGCAGGGCTTTATCGACATCGAGACCCCGATGCTGGGCAAGAGCACGCCCGAAGGCGCGCGCGACTACCTGGTGCCGTCGCGGGTGAATCCGGGCCACTTCTTCGCGCTGCCGCAGTCGCCGCAGATCTTCAAGCAGATGTTGATGGTGTCGGGCTTCGACCGCTACTACCAGATCACCAAGTGCTTCCGCGATGAAGACCTGCGCGCCGACCGCCAGCCGGAATTCACGCAGATCGACTGCGAGACCTCGTTCCTGACCGAGCAGGAGATCCGCGACCTGTTCGAGGACATGATGCGCACGGTGTTCAAGAACGCCATCGACGTCGACCTGGACGCCAGGTTCCCGGTGATGGAGTTCCGCGAGGCCATGGCCCGCTTCGGCTCGGACAAGCCTGACCTGCGCGTCAAACTGGAATTCACCGAGCTGACCGAGGTGATGAAGGACGTCGACTTCAAGGTGTTCTCGGGTCCCGCCAACAGCGACAACGGCCGCGTGGTCGGCCTGCGCGTGCCGGGCGGCGCTGCGATCTCGCGCGGCGAGATCGACGCCTACACCCAGTTCGTCGGCATCTACGGCGCCAAGGGCCTGGCCTGGATCAAGGTCAACGAAGTGGCCAAGGGCCGCGACGGCCTGCAATCGCCGGTCGTCAAGAACCTGCACGACGCCGCCATTGCCGAAATCCTCAAGCGCACCGGTGCCCAGGACGGCGACATCATCTTCTTCGGCGCCGACAAGGCCAAGGTGGTCAACGACTCGATCGGCGCGCTGCGCCTGAAGGTCGGCCACTCTGACTTCGGCAAGGCCAACGGCCTGTTCGAAGACACCTGGAAGCCGCTGTGGGTGGTCGACTTCCCGATGTTCGAGTACGACGAGGAAGACGCGCGCTGGGTGGCCATGCACCACCCGTTCACCAGCCCCAAGGACGAGCACCTGGAATACCTCGAGACCGACCCGGGCAAGTGCCTGGCCAAGGCCTACGACATGGTGCTGAACGGCTGGGAAATGGGCGGCGGCTCGGTGCGGATCTTCCGTTCGGACATCCAGAGCAAGGTGTTCCGCGCGCTCAACATCAACGACGAGGAAGCCCGTGCCAAGTTCGGCTACCTGCTGGACGCGCTGCAGTACGGCGCGCCCCCGCACGGCGGCCTGGCCTTCGGCCTGGACCGCATCGTCACCATGATGGCCGGCGCCGACTCGATCCGCGACGTGATCGCCTTCCCCAAGACCCAGCGGGCCCAGGACCTGCTGACCCAGGCCCCGAGCTCGGTCGACGAGAAGCAACTGCGCGAGCTGCATATCCGCCTGCGCGTCGCCGAGCCCAAGCCGACGGCCTGAGTTGCCTGAAGCTCGCAAGGAAGCCGCGCAATTGCGCGGCTTTTTTGCTTTATGCGCAACGTCGGGTCGACTGTGCTGTGAGGCGCGCGGCGCATTGGTTTCGATTTGTTACCGGTAGGAACGAAGGGCGCCGCCGCGGGGTCTGCTCTTTTTGACACGTAATTTGCCGAGGGGCCTCGCAATGAAGGCTTCCGGCACTCGGGAGGAAATTCGTGACCCTGGATATCGACCTGATCCGCCAGTTCCTGCTGGCCCATGACCAAACCATCCTGACCTGGCTGGTGGCCGGGTTGCTGATGATGCTGCTGGCGCGCTTCGAGCTGCGCCGCGCCGTGCGCCGCTCGGCGCAGGCCATGTCTGAATCGGTGGCCACCACCGTGGCGGCCTGCGTGCCCGACATCGCCCATGCGGTGCAGTCGGCCGCGCCCGCCGCGGCGGCCGAGCCGGTGGAAATGCAGCGCGCCGAAGCGTTGCGCCGGCTGGCGCTGGATACCGTCGGCGTGGTCATGACGCGCGGGCGCTGGCTGGACGAGCTCGGCAACCTGCGCCTGGCCGACGACGCCTTGCTGGCCGGCCAGCGCGCCGACGGCGCCGACCCGCTGCTGGTGGTGGCGCCGCAGCCGGTGGTGCAGGCCTACCTGGATGCGCAGCGCGTGTTCGAGGACGAGGCCGCGCAGGTGCAGGCGCTGCGCCGCGATGCCCAGCGCGTGCAGGAGGCGCTGCAGGCCCTGGACGCCGAGGTTGCCCATATCGAGCAGGAAACTGGCAGCATCGTGCTGCGTTTCGAGCAGGTCAACGCGCAGGCGGCGCAGGGCATGGATGGCGGCGACTACCAGCGCTTCCTGATCCAGAAGTACAACGCGCTGGGACAGCGCGAGAAGGAAATCGCGCTGGAGCGCACGCGGCTGCAGGGCGAGGTCCGGCACCGCGCCGACGCCCTGGCCACGCACGCGCATGGCGCGTCCAAGCGCTACCGCCAGGCGCTGGCGCCGCTGATGGACCAGCTGCGTGCCGCCTGGGGCCACGGCGATTCGCCCCAGGTGTTCGACACCTGGCAGCGCACCGCGGGCGACGAGCCGTACCTGGCACCCCATACCTCGTATGGCGCGCGCAGCGCCGCCTGAAGGCCGCCGACAGTCGCCTCGGGCGGGCGCCGCCACGCTTTCGCGTGGCAACGTGGCGCGGCTGCGCTATCCTTGGGTTTGTCCTTTCGCCCAGACCCATGTCCTACAAGATCCCGGAATCCGTGCTGGTGGTGATTTACACGCCAGATCTTCAAGTCTTGCTGCTGGAACGCGCCGATCGCCCGGGGTTCTGGCAGTCCGTGACCGGCAGCCTCGACACCCTGGACGAACCCCTGGCCCTGACCGCCGCGCGTGAAGTGGCCGAGGAAACCGGCCTCATCACCGGCGAGCACCAGTTGACCGACTGGGGCCATACCATCCAGTACGAGATCTACCCGCAGTGGCGCCACCGCTACGCCGAAGGCGTCACGCGCAATACTGAGCATTGGTTCGGGCTGCGCGTGCAGGAGGCGCTGCCGGTGACGCTGGCGCCACGCGAACACCTGCAATACCAGTGGCTGCCATGGGAGCAGGCGGCGCAGCAGTGCTTTTCCAGCAGCAATGCCGAGGCCATCCGCCAGTTGGCCTGGCGCGCGGCCGGGGCTGGCGCTGGCGAGCGGCAGGCGGCGTATGGAGCGCAGCCATGAAGCTGCGCGTGGTCACCTACAACATCCACAAGGGAGTGACCGGCATCTCGCGGCGCCCGCGCATCCAGAACGTGCGCGCCGGCCTGCATGCGATGGATGCGGACATCGTCTTCCTGCAGGAAGTGCAGGACCGCAACGACCGCCTGGTGGCCGCGGCGCTGTTCGATCCGGAGCATACGCAGCTCAACTACCTGGCCACTGACGCCTATCCGCACTCGGTCTACGGACGCAACGCGGTCTATGACTACGGCCATCACGGCAACGCGATCCTGTCGCGCCACCCGATCCTGATGTCCGAGAACCTGGATATTTCCGACCACCGCTTCGAGCAGCGCGGGCTGCTGCATGCGGTGGCGGATGTGCACGGGGTGGAAACCCACCTGATCTGCGTGCATTTCGGTCTGTTTGCGCGCAGCCGCGCGCGCCAGGCCGAGGCTCTGGTGGAGCGCGTGCGCAATGTAGTGCCGGCCGGCATGCCGCTGGTGATCGCCGGGGACTTCAACGACTGGAACCACCGGCTCGATGCGCAGATCTGCAATACGCTGGGCGCGGTCGAGGCCTCGCACGCGCGTGGCGCGCGTCTGCATACCTTCCCCAGCCATATGCCGTGGTGGCAGCTCGACCGCATCTATGTGCGCGGCTATGAGATCGAGCGCGCGCATGCGCTGACCGGCCGCGACTGGGCGCAGCGCTCGGATCACGTGCCGCTGGTGGCGGAACTGGGGCATCCGCAGGGCGAGTTGGCCATGCCCGCGGAGCCCGCCGGCAAGGCCGCCTGAATTCAGCGCGCGCGCTCCGGATAGTCGCGGATGAAGGCGAACACCGCCTGCGGGTCGTTCAGGTCCAGCACCGGCAGCGCGGTCATGGCGGCCACCGCGGCAGGGTCGTCGCTGGCCACCGCCACCACGCCCGGCACCTCGTCCCACAGCGGCGTGCGCCCCAGCGCCGGGCGATATACTTCCAGCTTGGGAAAATCACTGCGCTTGTAGCCCTCAACCAGCACCAGTTCGGTGTCGGCCGGCAGTACGGCGAGCGCATCGTCCAGTTCTGGCGAGGGCACCGCCTCCGGATAGTGGCGCATCAGCGTCAGGTGGCGCGCGCCGACCAGCACGACATTGGCGCAGCCGGCCTCGCGCATGCGCCAGGAGTCCTTGCCGGGCGTGTCGGGGTCAAAGCCGTGGTGGGTGTGCTTGACGCCGGCCACGCGCAGGCCGGCGGCGACGAAACAGGGGATGAGCTGGTCCAGCAGCGTGGTCTTGCCGCTGCCGGACGATCCGGTAATGCCGAATACCTTCACAATGGGTTCCGTGGGGGGGCGTCAGTCGTCGATGGCCCGTCGCTGGCTGCGCAGGCAAGCATCAGTATCGACGATAGCAGAGATGCGCCTGCCAATGTGCGCGCGGCGCCTTGCGCCCGGCAATCTGTCCGATAATCACGGCATGTCACGGATATCCCACTCCGCTCATGCCGACGCCCGCGCGCACGACCCGGCCGCGGCCGGCGACCACGCGCCGCGCCGCCACATGCTGCGCTGGACCTGGCGCCGCGGCAAGCCCACCACCGGCAATGCGGTGCGGCTGCTGCACGGCGGCCAGGACTTCTTCCCCGCGCTGATCGCCGCCATCGACCAGGCCGCGTTCCAGGTGATGCTGGAAACCTACATCTATGCCGATGACGAGGTCGGCCGCGCGGTCAGCGACTCGCTGATCCGCGCCGCCGCGCGCGGCGTGACCGTGCGCGTGACGGTGGACGGATTCGGCGCCGGCGACATGCCCGCCGAGCTGGCCGCGCGGCTGCGCGCCGGCGGCGTGCAACTGCGCGTGTTCCGCATGCTGCGCGGCTTCCGGCTGGCGCGGCGCCACCTGCGCAGGCTGCACCGCAAGCTGGCGGTGATCGACCGGCGCGTCGCCTTCGTCGGCGGCATCAATATCATCGACGACCACAACCACGGCCCGTTCGAGGGCGCCAACCTGGGGCCGCGCTATGACTTCGCGGTGCAGGTCAGCGGCCCGCTGGTGGACGGCATTGCGCTGTCCGCCGAGCGGCTCTGGTGGCGCTTGTCGCTGCGCGATATGCACGGCGCCGAACGCGCCGCCGCGGTGGCCGACTACCCGCTGGTCACCGACCTGCCGCCGCGCCCGGAAGCCGCGGGCGGCGTACGCGCCGCGCTGCTGCTGCGCGACAACCTGCGCAACCGCCGCACCATCGAGCGCGAATACCTGCGCGCGCTGGGCGCCGCGCGCCACGACGTGATCCTGGCCAACGCCTACTTCCTGCCTGGCCATAAGATGCGGCGCGCGCTGCTGGCCTGCCGCGCGCGCGGCGTGCGCGTGCGGCTGCTGCTGCAGGGCCGGGTCGAATACCGGCTGCAGCACTACGCCACCCATGCGCTGTACGCCTCGCTGCTGGAGGCCGGCGTCGAGATCTACGAGTATGCCGAGAGCTTCCTGCATGCCAAGGTGGGCGTGGTGGACGAGGCCTGGGCCACGGTCGGGTCGAGCAATATGGACCCGTTCAGCCTGCTGCTTGCACGCGAAGCCAATGTCGCCGTTTATGATGCGGCCTTCGCCGCTGAACTGCGTACCGCACTGGAATACGCCATTGCGCACCGCAGCGTGCGCGTGATGCCGGAGGTGCATGCGCGCCGCTCGCCGCTGCACCGGCTCGCCAACTGGACGGCCTATATGGTGCTGCGCCTGGGTGTCGTCATTGCTGGTGTCACAGGGCGCTACTGAACGGCAGCTGCGAGCGCGGTGTGCGTTTGCTGCCATGCGGTAGGGCGCTGGCTGCAACCGGTTGCAGCGCCAGCCATGGCCGACATGAAGGACATGCTGCATTGCAGTCCGTTTAGAAACAGCGGTCTAATTAAAAGCTTGATGGTCGGCTGCTGCGCCAGAATAATCTGAACGACCGTTCTTTTTTGGCTTAGACTGCGTGCATTCGCGGTATGCACCGGCAAATCCGCCGGTTCGGCCGCAAGCAGAAATGCAACGTCAGGGTCATACGCGATGCCGCAGCAGGGCATCGCAGAACGGAGAAAAAACATGCGACACCAGTCAGCCCGTCTCGAATCCGCCGCCGCCTCCCCCGCGCCAATGCGCAAGGGTGAAATGACGCGCGTGGCGATTCTGGATGCCGCACTGGAATTGTCGTCCCGCGACGGGCTCGAAGGTCTGACCATCGGGCTGCTCGCGGAACGCATGCAGATGAGCAAGAGCGGTGTCTTCGCGCATTTCGGTTCGCGCGAAGACCTGCAGGTGGAGGTGGTGCGGGAGTATCACCGCCGGTTCGAGCAGGAGGTGTTCTATCCCTCGCTGCAGGAGCCGCGCGGACTGCCCCGGCTGTGGTCGATGGTGCGGCGCTGGATGGAGAAGCGCATCCAGGAAGTGACGACTGGATGCATCTACATCAGCGGCGCCGTGGAGTACGACGACCGTGCCGGCAGCCTGGTGCGTGACGAACTGGTCAAGAGCGTCACCATCTGGCGGGCAGCGCTCACGCGCGCCATCAACCAGGCGCGGGAGGAAGGGCACCTGCGCGCGGACTGCGATCCGCGCCTGATGCTGTTCGAGATGTACAGCCTTGAACTAGGCTTGCATCATGACGCCCGTTTCCTGCGCCTGCCTGACAGTGCCGAGCTTGCCATGGTCGCGCTCAACAAACTGATTCAGTCTTACCGTACCTGAGGTCGCCCCAGTCGGACCGTATCGCGCAAGCGGGACGGGCGGCGTGGCGGCATCGCACAACTCCAAGGAGTCTCAGATGGGCCAGTACACCGCACCGTTGCGCGACATGCAGTTCGTGCTCCATGAACTGCTCGGCGCCGAAGCCGAACTCAAGGCGATGCCGCCGCACGCGGACATCGACGCGGACACCATCAACCAGGTCATCGAAGAAGCCGGCAAGTTCTGCTCGGACGTGGTATTCCCGCTCAACCAGGTGGGCGACCGCGAAGGCTGCACCTACGTCGGCGACGGCGTGGTCAAGGCCCCCACCGGCTTCAAGGAAGCCTACCAGCAGTACGTCGAAGCCGGCTGGCCGGCGCTCGCCTGCGATCCCGAATTCGGCGGCCAGGGCCTGCCGATCGTGATCAACAATGTGGTCTACGAGATGCTGAACTCGGCCGGCCAGGCCTGGACCATGTACCCGGGCCTGTCGCACGGCGCGTACGAGGCGCTGCACGCGCACGGCACGCCCGAACTGCAGCAGACCTACCTGCCCAAGCTGGTCTCGGGCGTGTGGACCGGCACCATGTGCCTGACCGAGCCGCACTGCGGCACCGACCTCGGCATCCTGCGTTCCAAGGCAGAGCCGCAGGCCGACGGTTCGTACCTGATCTCGGGCACCAAGATCTTCATCTCGGCCGGCGAGCACGACATGGCCGAGAACATCATCCACCTGGTGCTGGCACGCCTGCCGGACGCGCCGGGCGGCACCAAGGGCATCTCGCTGTTCGTGGTGCCCAAGTTCATCCCCGATGCCAATGGCAACCCGGGCGAGCGCAACGGCATCAAATGCGGCTCGATCGAGCACAAGATGGGCATCCACGGCAACGCCACCTGCGTGATGAACCTGGACGGCGCGCGCGGCTGGATGGTCGGCGAGCCCAACAAGGGCCTGAACGCCATGTTCGTGATGATGAACGCCGCCCGCCTGGGCGTGGGCGCGCAGGGCCTGGGCCTGACCGAAGTGGCGTACCAGAACTCGCTGGCCTACGCCAAGGACCGCCTGCAAATGCGCGCGCTGACCGGCCCGAAGGCGCCGGACAAGCCCGCCGACCCGATCATCGTGCACCCGGACGTGCGCCGCATGCTGCTGACGCAGAAGGCCTACGCCGAAGGCGGCCGCGCCTTCAGCTACTGGACCGCGCTGCAGATCGACCGCGAGCTGTCGCACCCTGACGAAGCCGTGCGCAAGCAGGCCGGCGACCTGGTCGCGCTGCTCACGCCGGTGATCAAGGCCTTCCTGACCGACAACGCTTTCACGTCCACCAACGAGGGCATGCAGGTGTTCGGCGGCCACGGCTATATCGCCGAGTGGGGCATGGAACAGTATGTGCGCGATGCGCGCATCAACATGATCTACGAAGGCACCAACACCATCCAGGCGCTGGACCTGCTGGGCCGCAAGATTCTGGGCGACATGGGCGCCAGGATGAAGGCCTTCGGCAAGATCGTGCAGGAGTTCGTTGAAGCCGAAGGCACCAACGAAGCCATGCAGGAGTTCATCAACCCGCTCGCCGACATTGGCGACAAGGTGCAGAAGCTCACCATGGAAATCGGCATGAAGGCGATGGGCAATGCCGACGAGGTGGGTGCCGCCGCGGTGCCGTACCTGCGCGTGGTGGGCCACCTGGTGTTCTCGTACTTCTGGGCCCGCATGGCCAAGATCGCGCTGGAGAAGGAAGGCAGCGGCGACAAGTTCTACACCGCCAAGCTGGCCACGGCACGCTTCTACTTTGCCAAGCTGCTGCCGGAAACCGCCGCCGAGATCCGCAAGGCGCGCGCCGGTTCGGCCACGCTGATGGCGCTGGACGCAGACCTGTTCTGAGTCGACTCTACCCGTCGTTCCCGGCCGGGAACGACGGCTTCGCATCTGTCTAACGCTCACTAATCCAGGAGCGAGCATGTCCAATTTCATCGTCAAGAAAGTCGCCGTGCTGGGTGCCGGCGTCATGGGGGCGCAGATCGCCGCCCACCTGATCAATGCACGCGTGCCCGTGGTGCTGTACGACCTGCCGGCCAAGGAAGGCCCCAAGAACGGCATCGCGCTGCGCGCCATCGAGAACCTGAAGAAGCTCTCGCCCGCGCCGCTGGGCATCAAGGAAGAGGCCGGCCTGATCCAGGCGGCCAACTATGAGGACGACATCGCGCTGCTCAAGGAATGCGACCTGGTGATCGAGGCGATCGCCGAGCGCATGGACTGGAAGCACGACCTGTACAAGAAGGTCGCGCCGCACCTGGCCTCGCACGCGATCTTCGCGACCAACACCTCGGGCCTGTCGATCACCGCGCTGTCCGACGGGTTTGATGCCGACCTGAAGTCACGCTTCTGCGGCGTGCACTTCTTCAACCCGCCGCGCTACATGCACCTGGTCGAGCTGATCCCGACCGCGACCACGCAGCCGCAGATCCTCGACCAGCTTGAAGCGTTCCTGACCACCACGCTCGGCAAGGGCGTGGTGCGCGCCAAGGACACGCCCAACTTCATCGCGAACCGCGTCGGCATCTTCTCGATCCTGGCGGTGTTTGCCGAAGCCGAGAAGTTCGGCATCCCGTTCGACGTGGTCGATGACCTGACCGGCTCCAAGCTGGGCCGCGCCAAGTCCGCCACCTTCCGCACCGCGGACGTGGTCGGCCTGGACACCATGGCGCACGTAATCAAGACCATGCAGGACACGCTGCACGACGACCCGTTCGCGCCTGTGTACAAGACCCCGGCCGTGCTCAAGGGCCTGGTCGACGCGGGCGCCCTGGGCCAGAAGACCGGCGCCGGCTTCTACAAGAAGGAAGGCAAGGCCATCAAGGTGCTCGACGCCAAGACCGGTCAGTATGTCGATGCCGGCAAGAAGGCCGACGAGATCGTGGTGCGCATGCTGAAGAAGGATGCGGCCGAGCGCATCAAGCTGCTGCGCGAGTCGACCAACCCGCAGGCGCAGTTCCTGTGGGCGGTGTTCCGCGACGTGTTCCACTACATCGCCGTGTACCTGGAGCAGATCGCCGGTTCCGCCGCCGATATCGACCTGGCGATCCGCTGGGGCTTCGGCTGGACCTCGGGTCCGTTCGAGGACTGGCAGTCGGCCGGCTGGAAGCAGGTGGCCGAGTGGGTCAAGGAAGACGTGGAAGCCTGCAAGGCGTTGTCGGCGGCGCCGCTGCCGGCATGGGTATTCGAGGGGCCGGTGGCAGAGAACCAGGGCGTGCACGCCGCCGCCGGTTCGTGGTCGCCGGCGACGCAGTCGTTCGTCGTGCGCAGCACGCTGCCGGTGTACCAGCGCCAGGCATTCCGTGCCGCGATCAAGGGCACTGCCGCGGCCGATCCGCGCAAGGCCGGCCGCACCGTCGAAGAGAACGACGCCGTGCGCATCTGGGTGAGCGAAGGCCAGGACGACGTGCTGGTCGTCTCGTTCAAGAGCAAGATGAACACCATCGGGCCGGACGTGATCGACGGCCTGACCCGCGCCATCGACCTGGCCGAAGCCGGTTACAAGGGCCTGGTGGTATGGCAGCCGACTTCGCTGCAACTGGGCGCGCCGGGTGGCCCGTTCTCCGCCGGCGCCAATCTGGAAGCGGCCATGCCCGCCTTCATGATGGGCGGCGCCAAGGGCATCGAGCCGTTCGTGAAGAAGTTCCAGGACGGCATGATGCGCGTGAAGTACGCCTCGGTGCCGGTGGTCTCCGCGGCGTCCGGCATTGCGCTGGGCGGCGGCTGCGAGCTGATGCTGCACTCGGCTTCGCGCGTGGCCGCACTGGAGACGTATATCGGCCTGGTCGAAGTGGGCGTGGGCCTGGTACCGGCCGGCGGCGGCCTGAAGGAAGCCGCGCTGGCAGCCGCGCGTGCTGCGCAGGCCGCGGGCAGTACCAACATCCTGCAGTTCCTGACCAGCCGCTTCCAGAGCGCGGCCATGGCCAAGGTCTCGGCTTCGGCGCTGGAAGCGCGCCAGATGGGCTACCTGCAGCCGTCCGACAAGATCGTCTTCAACGTGCATGAGCTGCTGTACGTGGCGCAGAACGAAGTGCGCGCGCTGGCCAACGCGGGCTACCGCGCGCCGCTGCCGACGCTGGTCCCGGTGGCTGGCCGCTCGGGCGTTGCCACCATCAAGGCATCGCTGGTCAATATGCGCGACGGCGGCTTTATCTCCGCACACGACTTCCTGATCGCCAGCCGCATTGCCGAAGCGGTGTGCGGCGGCGACGTCGAGGCCGGCTCGCTGGTGAGCGAGGACTGGCTCCTGGCGCTGGAGCGCAAGGCCTTTGTCGACCTGCTCGGCACCGGCAAGACGCAGGAGCGCATCATGGGCATGCTGCAGACCGGCAAGCCGGTGCGTAACTAACAGGGCAAGCGAGGAACCGACATCATGAAACAACTGCAAGACGCATATATCGTTGCGGCCACCCGCTCGCCGATCGGCAAGGCCCCGAAGGGCGCGTTCAAGAACACGCGCCCGGACGACCTGCTGGCCACCATCCTGAAGGCTGCCGTGGCGCAGGTGCCGAACCTGGACCCGAAGCTGATCGAAGACGCCATCGTCGGCTGCGCGATTCCTGAGGCGCAGCAGGGCCTGAACGTGGCGCGCATCGGCGCGCTGCTGTCGGGCCTGCCCAATACCGTGGGCGGCATCACCGTCAACCGCTTCTGCGCCTCGGGCGTGAGCGCGGTGGCGATGGCGGCCGACCGCATCCGCGTGGGCGAGTCCGACGTCATGATCGCCGCCGGCGTGGAATCGATGAGCATGGTGCCGATGATGGGCAACTCGCCGTCGATGTCGCCGGAAATCTTCACCCGCGACGAGAACGTGGGCATCGCCTACGGCATGGGCTTGACCGCCGAGAAGGTGGCGCAGCAATGGCAGGTCAGCCGCGAGGACCAGGATGCGTTCTCGCTGGCCTCGCATCAGAAGGCCATCGCCGCGCAGCAGGCCGGCGAGTTCAAGGACGAGATCACGCCGATCGAGATCGTCGAGCGCTTCCCCGACCTCGCCAGCGGCCAGGTCAACGTGAAGACGCGCACGATCTCGCTGGACGAAGGCCCGCGCCCGGAGACCTCGCTGGAAGGCCTGGGCAAGCTGCGCCCGGTGTTTGCCAACAAGGGCAGCGTCACCGCCGGCAACAGCTCGCAGACCTCTGACGGCGCCGGCGCGCTGATCCTGGTCTCGGAAAAGATCCTCAAGCAGTTCAACCTGGTGCCGCTGGCGCGCTTCGTCTCGTTCGCGGTGCGCGGCGTGCCGCCCGAGATCATGGGCATCGGCCCCAAGGAAGCGATTCCGGCGGCGCTGAAGGCCGCGGGCCTGACCCAGGACCAGCTCGACTGGATCGAACTGAACGAGGCCTTTGCCGCGCAGTCGCTGGCGGTGATGCGCGATCTGCAACTGGACCCGGCCAAGGTCAACTGCATGGGCGGCGCGATTGCGCTGGGCCACCCGCTGGGTGCCACCGGTGCGATCCGTTCGGCCACGGTGGTGCACGCGCTGCGCCGCCACAACCTGAAGTACGGCATGGTGACCATGTGCGTCGGCACGGGCATGGGCGCCGCAGGTATTTTCGAGCGCGTCTGAACGCGCCTGCGGGACGGTCCCTCGGGACTGTCCCGCCCTTCTGTCAGGTGAAGAAAGCAGTACCGGGGCTGCCGCCCGCCATGCGGGTCACCAGGTAGGGAGGAGACAATAATATGCAGGAGACAGCCATCCTGGCCGATGCCGCGTGCGATCTGCCGCGCGACGTCATGGCCCAGCTGAAGATCCATACCATTCCGTTCCGCATCCGCGCGGGCGAGCATTTCGTCGCCGATACGCGCGATGAAGACGCGCTACCCACGCTCTACCATCAATACCTGGTTGGCCGCCAGGACCACTACGCCGAATCGATCCCGCTGCTCGAGCGCGAGCTGGAAGAACACCTGCTGCGCAATGTAGTGGCCCATTGCGACCGCGCCATCCTGTTCACCATCGCCAGTTCGCGCAGTAAGCTGTATGCGCATGCCACCGGCGCGGTGATCGGTACCGTGGCGCGCAGCGTGCGCCTGCGCAAGGAAGCCGGGCGCACCGGCCTGTTCGACCTGACCGTAGTCGACACCGGCGCGATCGGGCCGGGCCAGGCGCTGATCGTGCGCGAAGCCGCGCGCATGGCCGCCGCCGGCGCCAGCCCGCAGGCGGTGCGGGAAGCGGTCGAGACGCGCCTGCGCGACGCCGCCCATATGTTCCTGGTGCCCGACGAGCTGCTCTACATGTACACGCGCGCGCGCCAGAAGGGCGAGGGCAGCATCACCTGGGGGCGCTATGTGATGGGCAGCGCCTTCAATATCCGCCCGGTGGTGCGCATGCACCGCGGGCACACCGGCGCCATCGCCAGGGCGCGCGGCTCCGAGGAGGGAGCGCGCCGCGTGCTGCAGCATGCCGAGCAGTGCATCCGCGGCGGCGACCTGATGGTCCCGGCGATCTCCGTCTGCTATGCCGGCCCGCTCGACGCCGTGCGCGCGATGCCGGCCTTCCAGTCGCTGGAGCGCACCGCGCGCAGCCAGGGCGTGGAACTGATGCTGGCGCCGATGAGCCTGACGGTGGCGCTGAATGTCGGTGCGCGCGCGTTCGGGCTGAGCTATCTTTCCGAGTCGCCGCCGCCTTTTGAATAACCCTCCAAGCAATGCATCCACAGACGAGGACACCATGAGCATCCGCACCGGCATCGAGCAGGGCATCCTGACCATCGAGTTCGACCGCATCGACAAGAAGAACGCCATCACCGCGGCGATGTACCAGGCCATGGCCGACGCGCTGCGCGCGGCCGAGACCGACCGCAACGTGCGCGCCATCCTGCTGCGCGGCAAGCCCGAGATCTTTACCGCCGGCAACGACCTGGAAGACTTCATGCAGCGCCCGCCTAGCGCGGGCGATGGCGCCGAGCAGGCGCCGGTGTTCCAGTTCCTCTACCAGATCAGCCACGCCACCAAGCCGATCGTGGCAGCCGTCAGCGGTGCCGCGGTCGGGGTGGGCACCACCATGCTGCTGCATTGCGACCTGGTCTATGCGTCCGATACGGCCAAGCTGTCGCTGCCGTTCGTGCAGCTGGGCCTGTGCCCCGAGGCGGCCTCGAGCCTGCTGCTGCCGCGGCTGGTCGGCTACCAGCGCGCGGCCGAGAAGCTGCTGCTGGGCGAGGCTTTCAGCGCGCAGGAGGCGCTGGAGATCGGGCTGGTGACGCGGGTGCTGTCGGTGGCCGAGCTGCACGACTTTGCGCTGCAGCAGGCGCGCAAGCTGGCGGCCCTGCCGGCGTCTTCACTGCGCGAGACCAAGCGGCTGATGAAGGCGGGCGATGTGGCGGCTGTGGAAAAGCAGATGGCCGAGGAGGGCGCGGTGTTCCGGAAGATGCTGGTGGCGCCGGAGGCGAAAGAGGCGTTTGCTGCCTTCTTCCAGAAGCGCAAGCCGGATTTTACGAAGTTTGAGTAAGCCGGCCGGAGCCCCGGAAAGGAATAAAAGAAGCCGCCTGCGTTACGCGCAGACGGCTTTTTGCATTCGGGGGCGAGGCGCTCAAGCCGACGGCAACACCCGCGGCTGCCGCGATTCATCTGTCGCCACATACGTCAGCGTGGCCTCCGTAACCTTGACGATCTCATTGCTGTGGCGCATCCGTTGCGCATAGACCTCGACCGACACCGTGATCGAGGTACGGCCGGTCTTGACGATGTCCGCATAAAAGCTGACCAGGTCGCCAACGAACACCGGATGCTTGAACAGGAAGGAGTTGACCGCGACGGTGGCCACGCGGCCCTGGGCGCGTTCCACCGCCGGGATCGAGCCGGCGATATCCACCTGCGCCATGATCCAGCCGCCGAAAACGTCGCCGTGCACATTGGCGTCGGCGGGCATGGGCACTACGCGCAGAGCGGGATTCTTGCCGGCGGGCAGGGCTGGGACGGTGTGGGGAGCGTTCATGACGGTGTGTGGTGGACTGCGGAAGGGGCGGGGCGCGGCGAAAGACCCTTCGCCTGCCACGTAATGCGAACTCTGCGACAATCGCGCATTGGCCCGAATTCTAACGTATGCGCCGCTATTCCACGACCGCTGAGCCGGCCCCCGCTCCTGCTTCAAACACGCTCTTTCCCGGTCAGCGCGCGCCCCGCAGCGACTGGCAGACGGTGCGCAACCTGCTGCCCTATGTCTGGCACTACAAGTGGCGCGTGATGCTGGCGCTGGCGTGCCTGGTGTCGGCCAAGGTGGCCAACCTGGGCGTGCCGGTGCTGATGAAGCAGCTGATCGACAGCATGAACCTGCAGCCGGGCGACCCGCGCGCGCTGCTGGCCGTGCCGGTCGGGCTGATCGTCGCCTACGGGCTGCTGCGGCTGTCGGCGACGCTGTTCACCGAGTTGCGGGAGATGCTCTTTTCCAAGGTCACGCAGAGCGCGGTGCGCGAGATCGCGCTGCAGGTGTTCCGGCACTTGCACGCGCTGTCGCTGCGCTTCCACCTGGACCGGCAGACCGGCGGCATGAGCCGCGACATCGAGCGCGGCACCCGCGGCATCCAGTCGCTGATCTCGTATTCGCTGTACAGCATCCTGCCCACGCTGGTGGAGATGGGGCTGGTGATCGGCTTCTTTATCCTGCACTACGACATCTGGTTCGCGGCCATCACCGGTTGCGCGCTGGTGGGCTATATCGTCTTCACCATTGTGGTGACGGAATGGCGCACGCATTTCCGCCGCCGCATGAACGAGCTGGATTCGCGCGCCAACCAGAAGGCGATCGATTCCCTGCTCAACTTCGAGACGGTCAAGTACTTCGGCAATGAAGAGTATGAGGCGCAGCGCTACGACGAGAACCTGCGCAAGTACCGCACCGCGGCGATCCGCTCGCAGAATTCGCTGTCGTTCCTGAACTTCGGCCAGCAGACCATCATCGCATTGGGGCTGATCCTGATCCTGTGGCGCGCCACCGTGGGCGTGGTCGACGGCAAGCTCACGCTGGGCGACCTGGTGCTGGTCAATACGCTGATGATCCAGCTCTATATCCCGCTGAACTTCCTCGGCGTGATCTACCGCGAGATCAAGCAGGCCACCACCGACATGGACCGCATGTTCGTGCTGCTGGGCACCAACCAGGAGGTGGCCGACGCGCCTGATGCGAAGCCGCTGCAGGTCAACGGCGCGCAGGTGCGCTTCAGCGGCGTGCGCTTCAGCTATGAGCCGGACCGGCTGATCCTGGACGGCGTGGATTTCACCATCGCGGCGGGCACCACCACCGCGGTGGTCGGGCACAGCGGCTCGGGCAAGTCGACGCTGGCGCGGCTGTTGTTCCGCTTCTACGACGTCAACGGCGGCGCCATCGAGATCGACGGCCAGGATATCCGCGCGATCACGCAGGACAGCCTGCGCCGCGCCATCGGTATCGTGCCGCAGGACACGGTGCTGTTCAACGACAGCATCTTCTACAACATCGCCTACGGCCGGCCCGACGCCAGCCGCGACGAGGTCATCGCCGCCGCGCGCGCCGCGCAGATCGACAGCTTCATCCGCGAGCTGCCGCAGGGCTACGACACCCCGGTGGGCGAGCGCGGCCTGAAGCTGTCCGGCGGCGAGAAGCAGCGCGTGGCGATCGCGCGCACGTTGCTGAAGAACCCGCCGGTGCTGGTCTTCGACGAAGCCACCTCGGCGCTGGATTCACGCACCGAGCAGGCGATCCAGGCCGAGCTGATGCGGCTGGCGCAGAACCGCACCACGCTGCTGATCGCGCACCGGCTGTCCACCGTCGTGCATGCCGACCAGATCCTGGTGATGGACCACGGCCGCATCGTCGAGCGCGGCACCCATGCCGAGCTGATGCGCGCGCGTGGCCGCTACGCCGAGATGTGGGACATCCAGGCGCGCGCCGCCGCCAAGGGCGGCGAAGCCGTGGGCGCGGATGCGCTGGCACTCGACGTTGGCGACGCCACGCAGGACGCCTGACGGGACTGCATTCTCCTGCATCCGCGTGCACCAAGGGGCGGCGGGCATTGTCGACAATCATTGCCGACGATGCCGATGCGGCAATCGCCTCGCACGATTTTGGTTCGGCAATCGCTTGCGGGCACGCCCTGAAACGGAGCTTCAAAACCTGGCACGTCCCTTGCGGACGAATCCCTCCGAGATCACGATCCACGGAGAGATTCCATGCCTCATTTCCACGCTGCGCCAGTGTCCCCCGGTGTTTGTGCCGCTGCCGCCGGGAACACTGACAATGCCGGCACGCGCGCGGCCCGCATCACGGCACGGCGCCGCCTGCTGAAGCTCGGCGTGATGATCGGCACCAGCCTGGTGCTGTCGACACAATTCACCGGCGCGGCCCACGCGCAGGCTGCACCAACCAAGGTCCGCTTCCAGCTCGACTGGCGCTTCGAAGGGCCGGCGGCGCTGTTCCTGCTAGGCGAGCAGAAGGGCTACTACAAGGCCGAGAAGCTCGATGTCTCGATCGACGCCGGCAACGGCTCGGGCAACGTGGTCAACCGCGTGGCCTCGGGCACGTACGACATGGGCTTCGCCGACATGTCGTCGGTGATGGAGTTCTACGGCAACAACCCCGACGCCAAGAACAAGCCGGTGGCCGTGATGATGGTCTACAACAACACGCCCGCGGCCGTCCTGGCGCTGAAGAAGTCCGGCATCCGCGCGCCGAAGGACCTCGCCGGCAAGCGCATGGGCGCGCCGGTGTTCGACGCCGGCCGCCGCGCCTTCCCGATCTTCGCCAAGGCCAACGGCCTGCAGCCGTCCTCGTTCAACTGGCAGGCGATGGACCCGACGCTGCGCGAGACCATGCTCACGCGCGGCGACCTCGATGCCATCACCGGGTTCTCGTTCACCTCGATCCTGAACCTGAACGCGCGCGGCGTGAAGGATGAAGACATGGTGGTGCTGCCGTACCCGCAGTTCGGCGTGAAGCTGTACGGCAACGCGGTGATCGCCTCCGAGGAGTTCATTAAGAAGAACCCCGAGGCGGTGAAGGCCTTCCTGCGCGCCTTCAGCAAGTCGGCGCGCGACGTGATCGCGCGGCCGGAAGAGGGCATCAAGGCGGTCAAGGCGCGCGACGGCATCATCGACGAAAAGCTGGAAGTGCGCCGGCTCAAGCTTGCGCTGGACAGCGTGGTCAAGTCGCCGGACGCGAAGGCCGAGGGTTTCGGGCGCATCAGCAAGCCGCGCCTGTCGCTGATGGCCTCGCAGGTGGCCGATGCCTTCGGCACCAAGGGCCGCATCAACCCCGATGCGCTGTGGACCGACGCGTTCCTGCCCAGCGCGGCCGAACTGGATGTGCTGCGATGATGACGCGCCAGGCTGCCTTCATGCCCGCGTCCGGCGGCAGTGCCGCGCCCGCCGCGCCCGCGGCCGCTGAACCCTTTGTCGATTTCAACCGGGTCTGGCTGGCCTATAACGACGAGCTGGCGCACAAGGGCGAGTTCGCGGTCGAGGACATCTCACTGCAGGTGGCGCCGGGTGAGTTCATTGCCATCGTCGGCCCGTCCGGCTGCGGCAAGTCCACCTTCATGAAGCTGGCGACGGGGCTCAAGCCGGCCACGCGCGGCATCGTGAAAATCGCCGGCCAGAAGGTGACCGGCCCGCTCAAGCAGGTCGGCATGGCCTTCCAGGCGCCCACGCTGCTGCCGTGGCGCACCACGCTGGACAACGTGATGCTGCCGCTGGAGATCGTCGAGCCGTATCGCTCCACCCTGCGCGCACGTCGCGACGAGTACATCGAGCGCGCCCGCAAGCTGCTGCATACGGTGGGCCTGGCCGGCTACGAGGACAAATACCCGTGGCAGCTGTCCGGCGGCATGCAGCAGCGCGCCTCGATCTGCCGCGCGCTGATCCACGAGCCGCGCATGCTGCTGCTGGACGAGCCCTTCGGCGCGCTCGACGCCTTTACCCGCGAGGAGCTCTGGTGCGTGCTGCGCGACCTGTGGCAGGCGCAGCGCTTCAACGTGATCCTGGTCACGCACGACCTGCGCGAGGCCGTGTTCCTGGCCGACACCGTCTACGTGATGAGCCAGCGCCCGGGCCGCATCCTGATGCGCAAGGAGATTGACCTGCCGCGCCCGCGCGACCTGGAACTGACCTATACCGAGCCCTTTGCCGACCTGGTGCACGTGTTGCGCGAAAAGATCGGCCATGTGCGGCAACACTAAGGCAACCCAACGATGATGACTCTGACTTCCGCGCAAGAGCGCCGCGTGCAGCGCGTGGCGCCCTGGCTGCTGCTGGCGGCGGTGCTGCTGCTGTGGCAGGGCGCGTGCATGGCCTTCGGCGTGTCCGACTTCATCCTGCCGACGCCGTCGGCGATCGTGGCCTCGCTGGTGGAATATGCCGGCGTGATCGCCGGCCATGCGTGGCGCACCTTCTGGACCACCATGGTGGGCTTCGGCGTGGCCATCGCCGTGGGCGTGCTGCTGGGGCTGGCAATGGGCTCGTCGCGGCTGCTCTATGCCGCCAGCTATCCGCTGATGACGGCCTTCAACGCGCTGCCCAAGGCCGCCTTCGTGCCGATCCTGGTGGTGTGGTTCGGCTTGGGCGCCGGCCCGGCGATCCTGACCGCGTTCCTGATCTCGTTCTTCCCGATCATGGTCAATATCGCCACCGGGCTGGCCACGCTGGAGCCGGAGCTGGAAGACGTGCTGCGCGTGCTGGGCGCCAAACGGCGCGACGTGCTGTTCAAGGTCGGGCTGCCGCGCGCGATGCCGTATTTCTTCGCCTCGCTGAAGGTGGCGATCACGCTGGCCTTTGTCGGCACCACGGTGTCGGAGATGAACGCCGCCAACGAAGGCATCGGCTACCTGCTGGTGTCGGCCGGCTCGGCCATGAAGATGCCGCTGGCCTTTGCCGGGCTGGTGGTAATCGCGGTGATGGCGATGGCGATGTACGAGCTGTTTGCGGTGGTCGAGAAGCGCATGACGGGCTGGGCACATCGCGGCTGACGGCTTGCTGCCGGGCAGGTGACGCGCAGGTGACGGAAAGCCCGGCGCGGGTGGATAATCCGCGTCATGGAAATCAAATGGCTTGAAGACTTCGTCAGCTTGGCCGAGACGCACAGCTTCTCGCGCTCGGCCGAACTGCGCCACGTCACGCAGCCCGCGTTCTCGCGCCGCATCCAGTCGCTGGAGGCGTGGGTCGGCACCGAGCTGATCGACCGCTCGAGCTACCCCACCAGCCTGACCCCGGCCGGCAAGGTGTTCTACGAGCAGGCGCTGGCCATGCTGGCGCAGGTCAGCGAGACCCGCGCGCTGATGCGCGGCCAGCGCTCGGCCAACGCCCAGGTGCTGGAGTTCGCGGTGCCGCATACGCTGTCGCTGACCTTCTTCCCGGAATGGCTCAAGGCGCTGGAGCGCAGGATCGGCACGCTGCCGTGCCGGCTGCGCGCGCTCAACGTCCACGACGCGGTGCTGATGCTGGTGGAGGGCGGCTGCGACCTGGTGATGGTCTACCACCATGCGCGCCAAGCGATCCAGCTGGATCCAGCCCGGTACGACATGCTGGTGCTTGGTACCGAGCGGCTGTCGCCCTACAGCGTGCCGGACGCCGCCGGCAAGCCGCAGTTCCGGCTGCCCGGCACTGACAAGAAGCCGGTGCCCTTCCTCAGCTACACGCCCAACGCCTTCCTCGGCCGCATGGTCGACCTGCTGCTGGCCGACACCTCCGAGGCGCTCAAGCTCGACAAATGCTACGAGACCGACATGGCCGAGGCGCTCAAGGTGATGGCGCTGGCCGGCCACGGCATGGCCTTCCTGCCCGAAAGCGCGGTGCGCGAGGACGTGGCCGCGGGCCGGCTGGTGCGGGCCGAGTCGGCGCGCGGGCTGCCGCTGTCGATCGACATGGAAATCCGGCTGTACCGCGAGCGCCCGGGCGAGAACGGCAACGAACGCCGCGCCGGGGCACGGCGCAAGCGCCAGCTGGTCGATCAGGTGTGGTCGACCTTGTCAGCGGCCCAGTCCGCCCAGCCGGCCGGTGCCCCGGTTTCCGCCAGATGACAAGGTTATGCAGGTTTTGCATGACCGGATGAGCAAACGGCATTGGATTCGGGCGGGGCGCCACCCCTAAGCTTGCGGGCATTCTTCACACCGGAACCAACCGATGTCTTCCGCAGCACCGACCAATATTGCTGGCCAAAAGCACGCACTCCCGTCTTACCTCAATGCCGACAATCTCGGCCCCTGGGGCATCTACCTGCAGCAGGTCGACCGTGTCACGCCTTACCTGGGCTCGCTGGCACGCTGGGTCGAAACCCTCAAGCGCCCCAAGCGCGCGATGATCGTCGACGTTCCCATCGAACTGGATAACGGCACCATTGCCCATTTCGAGGGCTATCGCGTGCAGCACAACCTGTCGCGCGGCCCGGGCAAGGGCGGCGTGCGCTTCCACCAGGACGTGACCCTGTCCGAGGTGATGGCGCTGTCGGCCTGGATGTCGGTGAAGAATGCCGCGGTCAACGTGCCCTACGGCGGTGCCAAGGGCGGCATCCGCGTCGATCCGCGCACGCTCTCGCACGCCGAACTGGAACGCCTGACGCGCCGCTACACCAGCGAAATCAACATCATCATCGGGCCGAGCAAGGATATTCCGGCGCCGGACGTGAACACCAACGCCCAGGTCATGGCCTGGATGATGGACACGTACTCGATGAACTCCGGCAGCACGGCCACCGGCGTGGTGACCGGCAAGCCGATCTCGCTGGGCGGCTCGCTCGGCCGTCACGAAGCCACCGGCCGCGGCGTGTTCGTGGTCGGCTCCGAAGCCGCGCGCAATATCGGCCTGGAAATCAAGGGCGCGCGCGTGGCTGTGCAGGGCTTCGGCAACGTGGGTGCCGTGGCCGCCAAGCTGTTCCATGAGGCCGGCGCCAAGGTGGTGGCGGTGCAGGACCACCGCACCACGCTGTTCGACCCGGCCGGCCTGGACGTGCCGGCGATGATGGAATACGCCTCGCACAGCGGCACCATCGAAGGCTTCCGCGGCGAAGTCCTGCGTACCGCGCAGTTCTGGGAAGTCGACTGCGACATCCTGATCCCGGCCGCGCTGGAAGGCCAGATCACGGCCGAGAACGCGCCGCAGATAAAGGCCCGCCTGGTGATCGAGGGCGCCAACGGCCCGACCACCCCGGAAGCGGACGACATCCTGCGCGAGCGCAATATCCTGGTGGCCCCGGACGTGATCGCCAACGCTGGCGGCGTGACCGTGTCCTACTTCGAATGGGTGCAGGATTTCTCGAGCTTCTTCTGGACCGAGGAAGAGATCAACCAGCGCCTGGTACGGATCATGCAAGAAGCCTTCCGGGCAATCTGGCAAGTGGCACAGGACAACAAGGTGACCCTGCGCACGGCGGCGTTTATCGTGGCCTGTACGCGGATCCTGCAGGCGCGCGAGATGCGCGGCCTGTATCCCTGATCGGCAGGCACAGGAAAGCCGGGACGAGGCACTGCCATGGTGCAATGCAGCAATCGTCCCGGCACCCCTGGTCATGACCGCCAGACGCGGTCTCCGGCTAGCGCCGGAGACCGCGTTGTCGTATCCGGATGCCGTGCGCAGTGATTGCCCTGAAGTGGGCTTCTAGGAGAAAACCCAGTTGTATTGCGGCGGATGCTGCGCAATACTGTGTCATCAGTGGGGGTTTTGTCTCTAGAATCCCGCTTTCTCTTCATGGTCAAGGAGATGTTATGAATTTTGCCAAGTTGGCTGCCCTGATGATTGCCGCGGGCGTGATGTGCGGGACGGCACAGGCAGCTGAACAACTGACGGGCACGCTGAAGAAGATCAAGGACACCGGCGTCATCACGCTGGGCGTGCGCGAGTCGTCGATTCCGTTCAACTACAACCTGGGCGGCGTGCGGCAAGTCGGCTATTCCTACGATATCAACATGAAGATCGTGGAAGCCATCAAGGACCAGCTGAAGCTGCCGAACCTGCAGGTCAAGGAAATCCCGATCACCTCGCAGAACCGCATCACGCTGCTGCAGAACGGCACCATCGACATCGAGTGCGGCTCCACCACCAACAACCTGGAACGCCAGAAGCAGGTTGCGTTCACCAACTCCATCTTCATCATCGGCACGCGCATCATGGTGAAGAAGGATGCCGGCATCAAGGACTGGGCCGACCTGAAGGGCAAGAACATCGTCACCACCGCCGGCACCACGTCGGAGCGCCTGCTGCGCAAGATGAACGATGACCAGAAGCTGGGCATGAACATCATCAGCACCAAGGACCACGGCCAGTCGTTCCTGACGCTGGAATCGGGCCGCGCGGTCGCGTTCATGATGGACGACGCGCTGCTGTACGGCGAGCGTGCCAAGGCGAAGAACCCGGCCGACTGGATCGTGGTGGGCAAGCCGCAATCGCGCGAGTCCTATGGCTGCATGATCCGCAAGGACGATCCGCAGTTCAAGAAGCTGTCCGATACCGTGATCACCGGCATGATGAAGGACGGTTCGGTCAACACCCTGTACACCAAGTGGTTCATGCAACCGGTGCCGCCGAAGGGCCTCAACCTGGACTTCCCGCTGTCTGAAGACATGAAGGTGCTGATCAAGGCGCCGAACGACAAGGCGCTGGACTGACCTGCCGTTGACAGCAGTGTGAAACGGAAGGCATGTCCTTCCGTTTCTTTTTGAGGACGCAACATGAACTACAACTGGCATTGGGGAGTCTTCCTCGAACAGGCCGCCCAGAACGAGACCTACCTGGACTGGATGATCTCGGGCCTGAAGGTGACGCTCGCGCTGGGGCTCTCGTCCTGGGTCATCGCCCTGGTCATCGGCTCGGTGCTCGGCGTGCTGCGCACCGTGCCCAACAAGTGGCTGGCGGGCATCGCCGCCACCTATGTGGAAATCTTCCGCAACATCCCGCTGCTGGTGCAGCTGTTCATCTGGTATTTCGTCGCGCCCGAGCTGCTGCCCGGCGGCGAGGCGATCAAGCAGATGAACCCGTTCGCGCAGCAGTTCCTGGCCGCCATGCTGTGCCTGGGCACCTTCACCGCCGCGCGGGTCTGCGAGCAGGTGCGCTCGGGCATCAACTCGCTGGCGCGCGGGCAGATGAACGCCGGCCTGGCGATGGGCTTCACGCTGCCGCAGACGTACCGCCACGTGCTGCTGCCGATGGCGTTCCGCGTGATCGTGCCGCCGCTGACTTCTGAGTTCCTGAACATCTTCAAGAACTCGGCGGTGGCGTCGACCATCGGCCTGCTGGAACTGGCGGCGCAGGGCCGGCAACTGGTGGACTACACCGCGCGCCCATATGAATCGTTCATCGCGGTCACGCTGATGTACGCGCTGATCAACGTGACGGTGATGCTGATCATGCGCTGGGTGGAAGCCCGCACGCGCGTGCCCGGCTTCATCGGCGGCAAGTAAGGGGGCGCCATGGCTTATTCCTTCGATTTCACCTCCATCACCCCTGCCACGCTTCATGTCCTGGGTGAGGGCATGATGGTCTCTCTCAAGATCACCGTCACCGCGGTGGTGGTGGGCATTGTCTGGGGCACCATCCTGGCGATGATGCGGCTGTCGTCGTTCAAGCTGCTGAACTGGTTTGCGCAGGGGTATGTGACCATCTTCCGTTCCATCCCGCTGGTGATGGTGCTGCTGTGGTTCTTCCTGATCATCCCGCAGGTGCTGCAGAACCTGTTCAACCTGTCGCCGGCGACCGACCTGCGCATGACGTCCGCGCTGGTGGCCTTTGCGCTGTTCGAGGCCGCGTACTACTCGGAAATCATCCGCGCGGGCATCCAGAGCGTGTCGCGCGGGCAGATGTTCGCGGCGCAGGCGATGGGCATGACCTATGGCCAGTCGATGCGGCTGGTGATCCTGCCGCAGGCGTTCCGCAACATGGTGCCGCTGCTCCTGACGCAAGGGATCATCCTGTTCCAGGATACGTCGCTGGTCTACGTCAGCGCGCTGGCCGACTTCTTTGGCCAGGCCTATGGCGTCGGCGAACGTGACGGCCGCATCGTCGAGATGCTGCTGTTCGCCGGCCTGGTGTACTTCGTTATCTGCTTCTCCGCTTCGCTGCTGGTCAAGCGTTACCAGAAAAAGGTGGCTGTATGATCGAAATCAACAATGTCTCCAAGTGGTACGGTGCCTTCCAGGTGCTGACCGACTGCACCACCAAGGTCGCCAAGGGTGAAGTGGTGGTGGTGTGCGGCCCGTCCGGGTCGGGCAAGTCCACGCTGATCAAGACCGTCAATGCGCTTGAGCCGTTCCAGAAGGGCGATATCCTGGTCGACGGCACCTCGGTGGGCAATCCCAAGACCAACCTGCCCAAGCTGCGTTCGCGCGTGGGCATGGTGTTCCAGAACTTCGAGCTGTTCCCGCACCTGTCGATCACCGAGAACCTGACCATCGCGCAGATGAAGGTGCTCGGCCGCTCAAAGGAAGAGGCGCTGGCCAAGGGCCTGAAGTACCTGGACCGCGTGGGCCTGAAGAGCCAGGCGGAGAAGTACCCCGGTCAGCTGTCGGGCGGCCAGCAGCAGCGCGTGGCGATTGCGCGCGCGCTGTCGATGGATCCGATCTGCATGCTGTTCGACGAACCGACTTCGGCGCTGGACCCGGAGATGGTCAACGAAGTGCTGGACGTGATGGTGCAGCTGGCCCAGGAAGGCATGACCATGATGTGCGTGACCCACGAAATGGGCTTCGCGCGCAAGGTGGCCAACCGCGTGATCTTCATGGACCAGGGCAAGATCGTCGAGGACTGCGAGAAGGAGGAGTTCTTCGGCAATATCGAACACCGCTCCGAGCGCGCGCGCCAGTTCCTGTCGAAGATTTTGCATCACTGATCGGCCTGGCAGGGCAAGCAAGAAGGGACGCCTCGGCGTCCCTTTTTTTTCGTTCTGATGTCTCAGGTGCAGGTCGTGTTGGCCGCGTTCTTCGCCTGCACTTCCGGCGGGATCGGCACCGTCAGCGTCATGGTCGGGCGCCCGTCCTCGAACATGATCAGCTCGCCCGGGGCGAAGCGGGTCCAGGTCTCGTTGTCGGTCAGCGGCTGGGTGGCGATCACCGCCACGCGGTCGTCCGGCGTGGTGACCTGGGCGAAGTCGATCGACAGGTCGGCATCGATCAGGTGCGCGGTCGAGAACGGCCACTGCCGCACGATGTAGTACAGGTGCGTGGAGCAATGCGCGAACTGGGCCTGGCCGTTGCACAGCAGGTAGTTGAACACGCCGTGCAGCGTGATCTCGCGGGTGATGTCGGCCAGCGCATGGCACAACTCGTTCAGCGGCGGCTGCGAACCCGGGAAGCGCTTGCGCAGGCCCTGCATTAGCGTGCAGAAGGCCAGTTCGCTGTCGGTGTCGCCCACCGGCTGGTAGACGCCGGACAGGAACGGGGTGAAGCCCTTCAGGTCGCCGTTATGGGCAAAGATCCAGTGGCGGCCCCACAGTTCGCGCATGAAGGGGTGGCAGTTCTCCAGCAGCACGGTGCCTTGCGTGGCCTTGCGGATATGCGAGATGACGTTCTTGGACTTGATCGGGTAGCGCTTGATCAGGTCTGCCACCGGCGAGGTGCCGGCGGACTGGTTGTCGATAAACAGGCGGCAGGCCTTGTCCTCGAAGAAGGCGACACCGAAGCCGTCGGCGTGATGGTCGGTCAGGCCACCGCGCGCGGCAAAGCCGGTGAAGGAGAACGTCACGTCGGTCGGCGTGGCGCAGTTCATGCCTAGCAGCTGGCACATATCGGGGCACCGGTCGGCAGCGGGCTGCCGCTTTGCAATAGAATGCAGACATTATCCCGCGCACCCGGGCCGCTGCCAAGCAGCGTCGGCCGGGCCGCGCGCGGCGACCGGCCATCCTGCACGTATCTCCCCAATAACCATGCGCCAATACAAGATCGCCGTGATTCCCGGAGACGGAATCGGCACGGAAGTCATGCCCGAGGGCATCCGCGTGATGGACGCCGCGGCGCGGCGCTTCGGTATCGACTTCCAGTGGGACCACTTCGACTTTTCCAGCTGCGACTACTACGCCCGCCACGGCAAGATGCTGCCGGACGACTGGTTCGACACGCTGGTCAAGTACGACGCCATCTACTTCGGCGCGGTGGGCTGGCCTGATGCCGTGCCTGACCACGTCTCGCTGTGGGGCTCGCTGCTGCAGTTCCGGCGCTCGTTCGACCAGTACGTGAACCTGCGCCCGGTGCGGCTGATGCCCGGCATCAGGAGCCCGCTGGCCGGCCGCAAGCCTGGCGATATCGACTTTTATGTGGTGCGCGAGAACACCGAGGGTGAATACTCCAGCATCGGCGGGCGCATGTTTCCGGGCACCGAGCGCGAGATCGTGGTGCAGGAAACCGTGATGAGCCGCACCGGCGTCGACCGCATCCTGAAGTTTGCCTTCGAGCTGGCGCAGAAGCGGCCCAGGAAGCACCTGACATCGGCGACCAAGTCCAATGGCATCTCGATCACCATGCCGTACTGGGACGAGCGCGTCGAGGCGATGGCGGCCAGCTACCCCGGCATCAAGGTCGACAAGTATCACATCGACATCCTGACCGCGCATTTCGTCCAGCATCCGGACTGGTTCGACGTGGTGGTGGCCAGCAACCTGTTCGGCGACATCCTGTCCGACCTGGGGCCAGCCTGCACTGGCACCATCGGCATCGCGCCGTCGGGCAATATCAACCCGGACCGCACCTTCCCCAGCCTGTTCGAGCCGGTGCACGGCTCGGCCCCGGATATTGCCGGGCGCGGCGTGGCCAACCCGATCGGCCAGATCTGGTGCGGCGCCATGATGCTGGAGCATCTGGGCCATGAAGCCGCCGGCGCTGCCGTGCTGGGTGCGATCGAGAAGGTGCTGGCCGCGGGCCCCGAACACGCGCCGCTGACGCGCGACATCGGCGGCAAGGCCGGCACGGCCGACCTGGGCCAGGCTATCGCGGAGGCGCTGTGAGCACGGCGGGCGCGGGCGAGCCGCGCGTACTCCTGCTGGACAGCTTCCACGCCGCCGTGGCGGCCGCCGATCCGCTGCAGATCGTAGCGCAGCACCTGCCGCCCCCGCACGCGGGCGGCCGCACGCTGGTGGTGGGCGCGGGCAAGGCCGCGGCGTCGATGGCCGCGGCGGTCGAGCGTGCCTATGCGGGCAAGGCCACGCTGGAAGGGCTGGTGGTCACGCGCTACGCCCACGGGCTGCCGACCGACCATATCCGCGTTATCGAGGCCGGCCACCCCGTGCCCGACGAGGCCGGCGAGCAGGCCGCCGCCGATATCCTGGCCAGCGTGCAGTTGCTGACGCCGCAGGACCGGCTGCTGGTGCTGGTGTCGGGCGGCGGCTCCAGCCTGCTGTCGCTGCCGGCCGAAGGCATCCCCATGGCTGACCTTAAGGCCACCACCCGGGAACTGCTGCGCTGTGGCGCGCCGATCACCGAGATGAATATCGTGCGCAAGCATGTCTCGCGCATCCAGGGCGGGCGGCTGGCGCAGGCAAGCCGTGCGCCGGTGACCACGCTGATCGTCTCGGACGTGGCCGGCGACGATCCCAGCGCGATCGCCTCGGGCCCGACCGTGGCCGACCCGAGCACCTTTGCCGATGCGCTGGAGATCCTGCGCCGCTGGGGCGCGCAGGTGCCGGCCAGCGTGCAGGCCCACCTGGAGCGCGGCGCCCGCGGCGAGGTGTCGGAGACGCCCAAGCCGGGCGACGCGCTGTTCGCCCAGGTCGACAACCGCATGATCGCCACCGCCCATGGCAGCCTGCAGGCGGCTGCGGCGCTGTTCCGCGAACGCGGCATCACGCCGGTGGTGCTGGGCGATACCGTGACCGGCGAAGCGCGCGAAGTGGCCCGCGTCTACGCTGCGCTGGTGCGCGAGATTCGCGCGTACAATGCGCCGTTCGCCGCGCCCGTGGTGCTGATTTCCGGAGGTGAGTGCACGGTCACTTTGCCTGCCGGCGGTGGCGCCGCAAAGGCACGGGGCGGGCGTTGCTCCGAATTCCTGCTGTCGCTGGCGGTCGAGCTTGACGGCATGCCTGGCGTGCACGCGATCGCGGCCGACACCGACGGCATCGACGGTTCGGAGGACAATGCCGGTGCGCTGGCCGATCCGACCACGCTGGCGCGTGCCGCGGCCGCCGGCCTGCCGGGACTGCGCCAGCTGGACGCGCACGACGCCTGGGGCCTGTTCGATGCCATCGGCGACCTGGTGGTCACCGGCCCGACGCGCACCAATGTGAACGACTACCGCGCCATCCTGATTCTCTGATTTCGACGAACGCCAGCCGCCGCCGCGGCAGGCCCAAGCTAGCCATGACCCAGAAGCTCACCATCACCCGCCCGGACGACTGGCACCTGCACCTGCGCGACGGCGCGGCCCTGGCCGCCGTGCTGCCCGACACCGCGCGCCAGTTCGCACGCGCCATCATCATGCCCAACCTGAAGCCGCCCGTGACCACGGTGGCGCAGGCGCAGGCCTACCGTGCCCGCATCCTGGCGGCGCTGCCGGCCGGCCTGCAGTTCGAGCCGCTGATGACGCTGTACCTGACCGACAACACCACGGCCGAAGAAATCGCCGCGGCCAAGGCCAGCGGCTTCGTGCACGGCGTCAAGCTGTACCCGGCCGGCGCCACCACCAACAGCGACGCCGGCGTGACCGATATCCGCCGCTGCTACCCGGCGCTGGAAGCGATGCAGCGCGCGGGCCTGCCGCTGCTGGTGCACGGCGAGGTGACCGACCCCAGCATCGACATCTTCGATCGCGAAGCCGTCTTTATCGACCGCGTGATGACGCCGCTGCGCCGCGACATGCCCGAGCTGAAGGTGGTGTTCGAGCACATCACCACCAAGGACGCGGCCGAATACGTGCGCGACGCCAGCGGCCCGGTGGGCGCCACCATCACCGCGCACCACCTGCTCTACAACCGCAACGCCATCTTCACCGGCGGTATCCGCCCGCACTACTACTGCCTGCCGGTGCTCAAGCGCGAGACCCATCGCGAGGCCCTGGTGGCGGCCGCGGTCTCGGGCAGCCCGCGCTTCTTCCTGGGCACCGACAGCGCGCCGCACGCGCGCGGGCTGAAGGAACACGCCTGCGGCTGCGCCGGCTGCTATACCGCGCTGCATGCGATGGAGCTGTATGCCGAGG
The DNA here is from genome assembly GCF_058782875.1 of Cupriavidus sp. FW305-F7. Lineage (NCBI taxonomy): Bacteria > Pseudomonadati > Pseudomonadota > Betaproteobacteria > Burkholderiales > Burkholderiaceae > Cupriavidus > Cupriavidus sp. FW305-F7. The sequence goes on from NZ_JBYSYC010000007.1 coordinate 166,605, forward strand.
CCTTCGACGCCGCCGGCGCGCTGGACAAGCTGGAAGCCTTTGCCAGCTTCAACGGTCCGGCCTTCTACGGCCTGCCGCGTAACACCGGTACCCTGACGCTGGAGCGAGAGGACTGGGAACTGCCGGCCGAGCTGCCCTATGGCGACACCACGCTGGTGCCGCTGCGCGGCGGCGAGACGCTGCGCTGGAAGGCCCGCTAAACCCTGCTGGGGCCTTGGCCATGCAGGTGCCCGCGGCCGACGAGCCTTTCGTCGCCGCGCTGGCCGGGATCGACTGGTCCCGGCCGTGGTTCCAGCCGTTTGCGGCGCGGGGTGCCGCGCTCGCTGCGGCGGTGCAGGGCGGCGCCGATTTGCGCGCGCTGCTAAACGCGTATGCAGCGCAACTTCGCCTGCGCAACGCCCGCGGCCTGCCGCTGCGTTTTATCGCCCAGCATGCCTTGCCCGAAGGCAGCGCCTATGAGGCGCATATCCATGCCACGGGCGAGATCCCGACCCGCGACAATCTCCACGATTTCTTCAACGCGCTGACCTGGCTGCATTTCCCGCGGGGCAAGCGCGTGCTCAACCAGATCCAGGCCGAGGTCATCGCGCGCGAAGGCGTGCAGACCACGCGCGGCGGCGTGCGCGATGCGGCGACCCTGTTCGACGAGAATGCGGTGCTGTTTGTCAGCGCCGATCAGGGCTTGGTGGATGCGCTCAAGGGGTTTGCGTGGCAGCGGCTGTTGGTCGAATCCAGGCCGGCGTGGGGCAGGGCCTGCACGGTGGTGCCGTTCGGCCACGCGCTGCTCGAAAAGCTGGTGCAGCCGTACAAGTCGGTCACTGCGCATGCGTGGGTGCTGCCACTGGCGCCGCAGCAGGCGGCAGGCCCATCGCTGGACGCCATGCTGGCGCAATCCCTTGCCGCTGCGGCCCAGGCTGGCGCGCTGCGCGGCGGGCGCAGTTTTGCGCCGCTGCCGGTGCTGGGCATCCCGGGCTGGTGCGACGATAATGCCGAACCTGGCTTCTACGCCGATACCGCGGTGTTCCGCCCGGGACGGCGCGCCGGCTGAAGGCGCCGCCAATCGGTGTTAGACTGCGGGCCGCAAAGCAGGCCAGGCAACCGCTGCCTGCACCGCAAGGTGCAGGGGGAGGAAAGTCCGGACTCCACAGGGCAGGGTGTTGGCTAACAGCCATCCACGGCAACGTGCGGAATAGGGCCACAGAGACGAGTCTTGCCGCCGGGTTCGCCCGGCGGGAAGGGTGAAACGCGGTAACCTCCACCTGGAGCAATCCCAAATAGGCAGGCGATGAAGCGGCCCGCTGAGCCTGCGGGTAGGGAGCTGGAGCCGGCTGGTAACAGCCGGCCTAGAGGAATGGTTGTCACGCACCGTTTGCCGCAAGGCGGGCGGGGCGCACAGAATCCGGCTTATCGGCCTGCTTTGCTTCTTCTTATGGCATGACCCGGCGCCACCACGGTGTACCGGGTCTGCATCTTCCCTTCAGGCTTCGACGATTTCCAGCGTGTGCGTGATCTCGGCCGTCTTGGCCAGCATGATCGACGCCGAGCAGTACTTTTCGTGCGACAGCTTGATGGCACGCTCGACCGTGGCGGGGTTGAGATTCTTGCCGGTCACCACAAAATGGAAGTTGATGCGGGTGAAGACCTTGGGGTCCTCGCCGGCGCGCTCGGCCTGCAGCTGGACGCTGCAGCCGGAAACGTCCTGGCGGCCGCGCTTGAGGATCAGCACCACGTCATAGGCGGTGCAGCCGCCCGTGCCGAGCAGCACCATCTCCATCGGCCGCGGTGCCAGGTTGTGGCCGCCGCCCTCAGGCGCGCCGTCCATCGCCACGATATGGCCGCTGCCGGTCTGGGCCACGAAGCTCATGCCGTCCGCGCCCATCCATGTCACTTTGCATTCCATTTTGTTCGTTCCTGTCGTTTATATTGTGTGTTACCGATCACAAACGCATGATCTCGAATCTTGCAATTCTCAGTATATGGCATCGTCAAGCTTGGGCTGCTGACGCCCATACCCGTATGAAATCTGAGGGTTTCCTCTAGTATGACAGTTCAATGACATAGCTGGATGTTGCATAAGTCATTGATTTCGAATTGAAATTACCTGTCTGGCGCGTCACGTCTTTCTTTCCGTAATACGAAATGGCATTTCGCAGTGCAAATTTCCCTTGCACTGGGGAAAACCCCATGTATAATTTGAATCATTGAACGACGGCACCGACAGCGCGCCAGAGTGCGAAAGCGAAGCCCCAGGGCAAGCCCGCCGCACCGCCCGCGAGTCCCTCCGTCGATCTCCCAGTGTCTCCTCCACCCTCCTCCTTTGGTGGATTCAAACCCAAGCTCAACAGCTTGGGTTTTTTTTCGCCCCCGCGTCCTGGTGCGCCGTGCACGGCAAAGTGCGCGCGGCTGCCCTGGCTTGGTCCCGCCATGGCGGCGACCTTGACGAAAAGATCAGTCTTTGCTTGTGCGGTTCTGGTGCCCACCAGTATAATGGAAGGCTTTCCGTCATACCCGCGGAAAGAAAGAGCAGGGCCAGGTCAGCCTTCACGGGCCAGCCACAAGACTTGCAGGGGCGAGTACAAGCCTTCGCGAGTCGGATTTCGGGTACGAACTAATAGTCAGGAAAAATCATGAAGACCTTTTCCGCCAAGCCTCATGAGGTAAAGCGCGACTGGTACGTGATTGACGCGACGGACAAAGTCCTCGGCCGTGTCGCCAGCGAAGTGGCACGCCGTCTGCGCGGCAAGCACAAGCCGGAATTCACTCCGCACGTCGACACGGGTGATTACATCATCATCGTCAATGCAGCAAAGCTGCGTGTCACGGGTACCAAGGAAACGGACAAGAAGTACTATCGCCATTCGGGCTACCCGGGCGGTATCTACGAAACGACGTTCGGCAAGATGCAGCAGCGTTTCCCGGGCCGTGCCCTGGAAAAGGCTGTCAAGGGCATGCTGCCGAAGGGTCCGCTGGGCTACGCGATGATCAAGAAGCTGAAGGTTTACGCCGAAGCCGAGCATCCGCATGAAGCGCAGCAGCCCAAGGCGCTGGAAATCTAAGGAGGCCAATCCATGATCGGTAACTGGAATTACGGTACTGGCCGCCGCAAGAGCGCTGTGGCTCGTGTCTTCATCAAGTCGGGCAAGGGCGATATCATCGTCAACGGCAAGCCCATCAAAGAGTATTTCGCTCGCGAAACCTCGCTGATGATCGTGCGCCAGCCCCTGGAACTGACCGCTCACGCTGAAACGTTCGACATCAAGGTCAACGTGACCGGCGGTGGCGAAACCGGCCAGGCCGGCGCAGTGCGCCACGGCATCACCCGCGCCCTGATCGACTACGATGCGACCCTGAAGTCGGCCCTGTCGAAGGCTGGCTACGTCACGCGCGATGCACGTGAAGTCGAGCGTAAGAAGGTCGGCTTCCACAAGGCGCGTCGTCGCAAGCAGTTCTCGAAGCGCTGATGCGTTTTCGCAGGTCCGGTACTGCCGGATCTTGCGAGACCAAAAAAACCGCACGCTGGCCGTGCGGTTTTTTTTCGCCTGCAGGGTACGGAAATACTCTGGCCTGCCGAAAAAGCGATTGGGCAGCCATACTTTTGTGGGGTATGGGCTGCGCGCGGCTACAATCACGCCCTGTCGCCATCGGCAAGTGCTGCTTGCCGGCGCGAATGCGCCACGGCCGGAGGGTTCGGCACGAACGAGAGAGGAGTGAGAGTGATGCTGTTTTCGAAAAAGAAGGGCCTTTCGATCGATACGCTGATCGGCGAAGACACCGCTATCGACGGCGACCTGGTCTTTGCCGGCGGCCTGCGCCTGGACGGCCGCGTGCGCGGCAACGTCACCGCGGCGCCGGGCAAGCCGAGCATGCTGGTGGTCAGCGAAAAAGGCATGGTCGAGGGCGAGATCAGCGTCGGCCACCTGGTGCTCAACGGCACTGTCAAGGGTCCGGTGCAGGCCACCGACCTGCTCGAACTGCAGCCGCATGCCCGCGTGCTGGGCGACGTGCGCTATGCGGCGCTGGAAATGCACCAGGGCGCGCTGGTCGAAGGCCGCCTGATGCCGCTGGTGCAAGGCGAGATCAAGGCGCTGCCGAACCTGCTCGAGGCGGCGCCGGCGGCTGAAGTGACGGAAGCGGCGGACGAGGCTGCCGCCACGGACCGCGCAGTGCCCGCTGGCGACGCGCATCCCACTGAAAAAGCCGCCTGAGCGGCACCCGCCATGCCGGGAACCCCCTTGAAAACACAGGGTTTCGGCACGATCTTCCAGTAGCGCTTAGAATACAGGCGTATATAAACAGGAGAACACCCCATGAACGCAGTCGCAGAGGCACCCGTTACCGAGGACGTGCCGGCACCGTTCGTCTTTACCGACAGCGCCGCCGACAAGGTCAAGCAGTTGATCGAGGAAGAGGGCAATGCCGAGCTGAAACTGCGCGTGTTCGTGCAGGGCGGCGGCTGCTCCGGCTTCCAGTATGGCTTCACCTTCGATGAGGAAGTCAACGAAGACGACACCACCATGGTCAAGAACGGCGTCACGCTGCTGATCGACTCGATGAGCTACCAGTACCTGGTCGGCGCCGAGATCGATTACAAGGAAGACATCAACGGCGCGCAGTTCGTAATCAAGAACCCGAATGCCTCGACCACCTGCGGTTGCGGCTCGTCGTTCTCGGTCTGACCGACACCGGTCCCAAAAAAACGCACCTTCGGGTGCGTTTTTCTTTTCCGCGATGACTTACCGGGCGGCGCGCCAGACCACGGGAAACCAATCTTCGCGCATGCGCTCGCCGGTCTGCTGATCGATGCCGGGGAAGGGCGGCGAGGGGCGCCCGGGCCGCTGCATGAAGCGCACGTCGTCGCCCAGGAAACGCGCCGAGAACGCGCGCCGGCGCCCGCTGCCGGTATTGCCGGCAGCGCCGTGCACGGTACGGAAGTCGAACACCACGGCATCGCCCGGCTCCAGTTCCGGTGTGAGCAGGGTGTAGCTACCGTCTTCCACGTCCGGCATCTCCATGAAGGCGTCGTCACCTCCATAGAAGTTCTCGTTGCTGGCCCAGCGCTTGGGCCGCACCAGCCGCGGCCAGCGGTGCGAGCCGGCCACCACGCGCAGGGTATTGGCCTGCGTCACCGGATCCAGCGGGATCCAGTAGCTCGCGGTCTGGGTGCCGTCGACACAGTAGTAGGGCAGGTCCTGGTGCCACGGCGTGGGCTTGGCCGTGCCGGGCTCCTTGACCAGGATGTGTTCGTGGAACACCTGCACCGCCTGCGACTGCATGATGCGCCCGGCAATGGCAGCCGCCGGCGACTGGCGGATAAAGTCATCGAACGGCGTAATGCGCTGCCAGTTGCAGTAGTCCTCGAAGAAGCGCCCGCTTTCGCCGGGCCGTACGTTCTCGATGGCAAAGGGGCCGGGCTCGGCCAGGTTCTGCGCAAAGCCGTCGCGCAGCCGTTCGACCCAGTCGGTGAAGGCGCCGCGCAGCACCAGCACGCCGTCGCGCTGGTAGGTGTCGATCTGTTCCTGGGTGATGTTCATGGCGATGTTGTATGGGGGCGATGTGCCCAGTATCGCCATGCGTTGGGGATAGGAAAAGCATATATTTCCTATGTTGCGATATAGGAAATCATGATCCCCTTCTCTTTCCGCCAGCTCGAATACTTTGTCGCCGCAGCCGAGCACGGCAGCATCAGCGCGGCGGCTCGGGCGCGCCATGTGTCGCAGCCGTCTGTCTCCACCGCGATCGCGCAGCTGGAAGACACCCTGGGCGAGCCTCTCTTCAGGCGCCAGGTCAGCCGTGGGTTGTCCCTGACGCCCGCCGGGCAGCGCCTGCTGGGGCGGGCACGAGACATCCTCGCGCTGGCGGCCGGCCTCACCGTGGACGACGCCACCGGCCGGGGGTTGACCGGCCAGCTCTCGCTGACCTGCTTCCAGGACCTCGGGCCGTACTTTGTGCCACGTCTGCTGGCGGGGCTGCGCCGGCACCATCCGGGCATCTCGGTGACCTTGTTCGAGGCCGACCTGGCGACCGTCCACCGCACGCTGCAGGCGGGCAAGGCCGAACTGGCGCTGACCTATGAACTGGGGCTCGATGCCCGCACCGAGCGCCGCACGCTGGCGGAACTGGCACCCTATGCGCTGCTGCCCGCCGGCCATCCGCTGGCAAGCGGCACCGATGTGAGCCTGGCCGACCTGGCAGGCGAACGGCTGATCCTCGAGGACATCCCGCAGACGCGCGAGTACTTCCTGTCGCTGTTCTGGGCGCATGGCCTGCACCCGGTGTTGCACCAGTACACGCAGACCTTCGAGATGCAGCGCGGACTGGTGGCGCACGGCTATGGCGTGGCGCTGTCGTGCACGCGCCCGGCCGGCGACCACAGCTACGACGGCGTGCCGATCGCCTGCCTGCCGCTGCGCGAGCCGGTGACGCCGCAGCGCGTGGTGCTGGCGCGCTCGCCGGCCATGCGGGCCTCGCCGCTGGCGCAGGCGTTCATGGATTGGGTGGAAGCGGGCGGCGCGATGCGCCTGCCCTAGCGCTTAGCGCGGATAGATTGCGCCCAGCACGCGCGGCCCGGCGGCGCCGGTCACGGTGGGCACGTTGCCGGGCTGGCGCAGCAGGCACTGGCGTGCCAGCCAGGCAAAGGCGATGGCTTCGACCTGCGACACCGGCACGCCGTAGTCTTCCGAGGTCTCGATGGCCACGCCGGGCAATGCCTGCACCAGCCGTGCCATCACGAACGCATTGCGGGCGCCCCCGCCGCAGACAATCAGGCGGCGCGCATCGGGCGCGTGGGTGCGCACGTCGCGCGCGATGGCCTCGGCCGTCAGCGCGGCCAGCGTCGCCTGCACATCGGCAGGTGCGAGGTGCTGGAACGAGGCGAGACGGGCTTCGAGCCAGCCCGGATGGAACAGGTCGCGCCCGGTGCTCTTGGGCGGCGCTGCGCTGAAGTAGGGCTCATCCAGGCACTGCGCCAGCAGTGCGGCGTCGACACGCCCGCTCGCGGCCCAGTCGCCGTTGCTGTCAAAGGGAAGCCCGCGGTGGCGGCCGATCCAGTAGTCGAGCAGCGCATTGCCCGGGCCGCAGTCGAAGCCGCTGACGGCGCCGCCCGCCGCGGGCAGGATGCTGATATTGGAGATGCCCCCGATATTGCAGGCAACGCGGGTTTCGGCGTCGCTGCCGAACAGCGCATGGTGCAGCGCCGGCACCAGCGGCGCGCCCTGGCCGCCGGCGGCGAGGTCGCGGCTGCGGAAGTCCGCCACCACGTCGATGCCGGCCAGCTCGGCCAGACGCGCCGGATGCTGGCTCTGGCGGGTGTAGCCGATGCCGTCATACAGGCCCGGCCGGTGGCGGATGGTCTGGCCGTGGGCGCCGATCGCGGCCACTGCGGCCGCGTCGACCTGTGCCTCGCCCAGCAGTGCGGCCACGCAGCCGGCGTAGACCTGCGCCAGCGCATTGGCTGCCAGCGCCTCCCGATGGATCTCGTCCTCGCCCGGTTGCTGCAGGGCAGAGAATGCCGCGCGCAGCGTGTCGGGGAAGGGCTGGCTGGCGGCCGCCAGCACGGCGGGCCGCGCGCCGCTGAAATCCACCAGCACCGCGTCGGCACCGTCCATGCTGGTGCCGGACATGATGCCGATATAGCGTTCGCTGCCAGGCACGGGCTGGGTCACGATGGGCGCGGTCAGTTGGAGGCGGTCAGCACGTTGTAGGTGCGCAGCGCATTGATGCGGCTGAGCAGCCCGCTGGTGTAGGTCAGGAATTCCTGGCGCGACTTGCCGGTCAGCGTCGGCGATTCCATCAGCGTGATGGTCAGCGGGTTCTGCGGCACGTCGTTGAAGCGGAACTCATAGTGCAGGTGCGGGCCGGTGGCCCAGCCGGTCGAGCCGACATAGCCGATCAGCTGGCCCTGGCGCACCGGCTGGCCCTGGCGCATGCCGGCAAAGCCGGACAGGTGCGCATAGTAGGTCGAGTAGCCGTTGGCGTGGTTCAGGATGACGATATTGCCGTAGCCGTTCTGCTGGCCCACGAACTCGACCACGCCGTCGCCGGTGGCCAGCACCTTGGTGCCGGTCGGGGCGGCGAAGTCCACGCCCTTGTGCTGCGCCCAGTCATGATGCAGAGGGTGCTCGCGGCCGCCGAAGCCCGACGACACGCGCGAGAATTCCACCGGCGAACGCAGGAACGGCCGCTTCATGCTGCGCCCGTCGAAGGTGTAGTAGGCGCCGCCGTCTTTGCTGTCCTCGGGCGCGAACCACAGCGCCTGGTGCAGCTGGTTGCGGTTGATCAGCTCCAATGCGACCACGCGGCCGTTGCGCACGAAGGTGCCGTCGCGGAAGCCCGCTTCGTAGATGATGCGGAAGCGGTCGCCGCTGGCGATGTCGTGGTGGAAGTCGATCACGCCGGAGAAGATCGACAGCATCTGCTGCACGACTTCGTCGGGCACGTTGGCCGCGTCCATGGCCTTGAAGAAGCCGCCCGCGGAAATCGCGCCCGAGGCCATCTCGTAGTGCACGTCGTTGTCGACGCGCTGCACCTTGGCCTTGTAGGTGGCGGCGGTATCGTCGCTGGCCGCGCGCACGCGCTCGATCACCAGCTCGCGCGAGGCGGCTGCATCGCCGCCCAGGTTGGCCTGCAGCGACACCAGCGTGTTGCTTTCGTCGATCTCCGCCTGCACCGCCTGGCCCGCGTTCAGGTTGAACAGGCCGCGCGCGGTCGGGTTCTTGACGATGAACGCCTGCGCGTCGGCATCGTCCACGCCCAGCCGCTTGAGCAGGCTGGCGATGGTGTCGCCGCGCTGCATGCGCTCTTCGCGTACGTAGACGGCCTGGTTGTCGGTAAGCTGTTCAAGTTGCTCGCGCACGTCGGGCATGCGCAGCGCCTGCTGCGTGCGCGGTGCGAGCGGATCGTCAAAGGCGCTGCGCGGCGCAACGCCCATCGCCGCGGCCATGCCGAGCGTGAAGATTGCGCCCACCGAGGCCGTCAGTTGTTTGCGCCGCCGCGCGTGCTGGGGGTTGGTCGGATCGACAAGAACCACCAGCTCACGCGCGAAAACTTCGCGGAGTCTGGACCACATCACGTAAAATTCAACCTTGGTCTGAGCACCACTGCCGGGGACGATGTGTCTCGTCTGCCTTCCTCCCCCGAGGTGCGGCGCGGGCTCTTCACTGTTATTTGGCCGCCAGCATTGCTGCACAAAGTGGCGGGTAGCGCACTGGAAAGGCTTCCGTAGGCGCCGGGAATCGCGGATTATACCAAAATCCGGCCCTGGCGGCTGTCAGGAAATTTCCTAAAATTTCAAGTATTTCAAAGACTTACGTCATGACTGAAGTTGCCACGGGCCCCACGGCCAAATACCCCCTGACGCCGTCGGTGATGCAGGCCCTGGAAGTCTCCAAGCGAGGCTGCGACGAGCTGCTGATCGAATCCGAGTGGACGCAGAAGCTGGCGCGCAGCGAGGCCACCGGCGTGCCGCTGCGCATCAAGCTGGGCCTGGATCCGACCGCGCCCGACATCCATATCGGCCATACCGTGGTGCTGAACAAGCTGCGCCAGCTGCAGGACCTCGGCCACCAGGTGATCTTCCTGATCGGCGACTTCACCTCGACCATCGGCGATCCGTCGGGCCGCAACAGCACGCGCCCGCCGCTCACGCGCGAGCAGATCGAGGCCAACGCGCAGACCTACTACCGCCAGGCCAGCCTGGTGCTGGACCCGGCCCGCACCGAGATCCGCTACAACAGCGAGTGGTGCGATCCGCTGGGCGCGCGCGGCATGATCCAGCTGGCGGCAAAGTACACCGTGGCGCGCATGATGGAGCGCGACGATTTCACCAAGCGCTTCCGCTCCGGGATTCCGATTTCCGTGCACGAGTTCCTCTACCCGTTGATGCAGGGCTATGACTCGGTCGCGCTCAAGTCAGACCTGGAGCTCGGCGGCACCGACCAGAAGTTCAACCTGCTGGTCGGGCGCGAGCTGCAGAAGGAATACGGCCAGGAGCCGCAGTGCATCCTGACCATGCCGCTGCTGGTGGGCCTGGACGGCGTCGAGAAGATGTCCAAGTCCAAGGGCAACTATGTCGGCGTGACCGAGGCGCCCAACGAGATGTTCGGCAAGCTGATGAGCATCTCGGACGACCTGATGTGGCAGTACTACACGCTGCTGTCGTTCCGCCCGCTGGCCGAGATCGAGCTGATGAAGCAGGAAATCGCGCTGGGCCGCAATCCGCGCGACTGCAAGGTGCTGCTGGCGCAGGAGATCGTGGCGCGCTTCCACAGCCAGGCCGATGCCGAGAAGGCACTGGAAGATTTCAACCACCGCGCCCGTGGCGGCGTGCCGGACGATATCCCGGCAGTCAGCCTGAGCGGCGCGCCGCTGGGCATCGCGCAGCTGCTCAAGCAGGCCAACCTGGTGCCGTCCACCTCGGAAGCCAACCGCAATATCGAGCAGGGCGGCGTCAAGATCGACGGCGCCACGGTCAGCGACAAGGCCACCAGGGTGGCCGCCGGCACCTATGTCGTGCAGGTCGGCAAGCGCCGCTTCGCGCGCGTGACGCTGGCCTGAGGCGGCCGGGATGATCGCGCTGATCCAGCGGGTGGCCCAGGCCCGCGTCACGGTAGAAGGCCGCACCACCGGTGAAATCGGCGCCGGCCTGCTGGCGCTGGTCTGTGCCGAGCGCGGCGACACCGAGGCGCAGGCCGAGCGGCTCCTGGCCAAGATGCTGTCGTACCGGGTGTTTTCCGATGCGGCCGGCAAGATGAACCTGTCGGTGCAGAACATGGACGGCAACGGCAACGCCGGCGGGCTGCTGGTGGTGTCGCAGTTCACGCTGGCGGCCGATACCAACAGCGGCACGCGGCCGAGTTTCACGCCCGCTGCCTCGCCCGAGGACGGCCGGCGCCTGTACGAGCATTTCGTGGCGCAGGCGCGCGCCGTCCATCCGCAGGTGCAGACCGGCGAGTTCGGCGCGATGATGCAGGTCAGCCTGGTCAACGACGGCCCGGTCACCTTCTGGCTGCGGGTGCCGCCGGCCTGAACAGATTCCAAGCTGCCGCGCCCCGGCGCGGCACCAAGACAGGAGAGACAAATGAAACTCTGGAGCAAGTCCTTCAACGACAACGCGCCGATTCCCGGCGAGTTCGCCTTCTGCGTGCCCGACGCCACCGCCCACGTGGCCCTGTCGAACAACCGCAATCCCGACCTGCACTGGGAAGACGCCCCGGCCGAGACGCGCTCGTTCGTGCTGATCTGCCACGACCGCGACGTCCCCAGCAAGGGCGACGACGTCAACCAGGAAGGCCGCGAAGTGCCGGCCTCGCTGCCGCGCGTGGACTTCTTCCACTGGGTGCTGGTCGACATCCCGCCGGGCCTGACCTCGATCGCGGCGGGCTCGCACAGCGACGGTGTGATCGCGCGCGGCAAGCCGGGCCCCGAAGCCGCCGGCGGCACCGCCACCGCGGGCGGCCTGCGCCACGGCATCAACGACTACACCAGCTGGTTCGCCGGCGATGCCGACATGAAGGGCGACTACTACGGCTATGACGGCCCGTGCCCCCCGTGGAACGACACGCTGCTGCACCACTACGTGTTCACGCTGTATGCGCTGGACGTCGACCGGCTGCCGCTGGATGGCACGTTCACCGGCGCGCAGGTGCGCGACGCGATCCAGGGCCATGTGCTGGCGCAGGCCAGCCTCACCGGAACCTATACGCTGAACCCGAAGCTGGCGAAATAACGCCTGGCCGGCGCCGCGCCAGCCGCGCAGTGCCCGGCCTCAAGGAAATCCCGAAGGAAACGGCATGTCGCAAAGCCCCGGGCCGCATTCGCTGGCCTATACCCACCTGATCGTGATCCGCCACGGCGAAACGGCCTGGAACCGGGAGCGCCGGCTGCAGGGCCAGCTCGACATTCCCCTGAACGAGACCGGCCGCGCCCAGGCGCGCGCGCTGGCCACTGCGCTGGCGGGCGAGCCGATCGATGCGGTATATGCCAGCGACCTGTCGCGTGCGATGGAAACCGCTGCGCCGCTGGCCGAGGTGCTGGGGCTGCAGGTGCGCCCCGATGCGCGCTTGCGCGAGCGCAGCTATGGCACGCTGCAGGGCAAGACCTACGCCGAAGTGGCCGAGCACCTGCCCGAGGATTTTGCCCGCTGGCAGGCGCGCGTGCCGGACTACGCGCCGCCTGAAGGCGAGTCGCTGCTGGGCTTCCATGAGCGCGCGGTCGAGGTGGTGCTGGCGCTGTCGCGCCGGCATCCCGGCGAGCGCATCGCGCTGGTGGCGCACGGCGGCGTGCTCGACTGCCTGTACCGCGAGGCCACCGGCATGACGCTGGAAGCGCCGCGCCAGCATGAACTGCTCAATGCCAGCGTCAACCGGCTACGCAGCGACAGCACCCACCTGACGCTGGCGCAGTGGGGCGATGTCAGCCACCTGGAAAATCTGGCGCTGGACGAGGTGGACCGGCGCGTGCCGTAGCGCTACACGCGGACGCGGAACGGGGTGAAGTCGGTATTGCGGTCGAAGTAATCCTCGTTCTCGGCCCGCTTCAGGAACCCCACCACCTTGTACGTCACCGGTGTCATTACCACTTCCCAGCCGGTCTTCAGCACGTACTGCGCCACCGCCACCTGGATCACCTTCTCCAGCGGCCAGATGCCGTAGAAGGCGATCACGTAGAACAGCGACGAGTCGACTAGCTCCCCGGCCAGCGTGGAGCCGATCGTGCGCGTCCACAGCCACCGCCCCGACGTCCACAGCTTCATCTTGGCCAGCACGTAGCTGTTGGTGAAGCTGCCGCAGCAGAAGGCGATCAGCGAGCCGAGCGCAATCCGCCAGGTGTTGCCGAACACCTCCTGCAGGCTTTTCTGGTAGTCCGCCATGAAGGGCGCGACCGGCATGTTCAACACCACCAGGCTCATGAAGGTGGCGAACGCCAGCGCGGCAAAGCCGGCCCAGACCACGCGCCGGTCGCGGCCGTAGCCGTAGACCTCGGTCAACACGTCGCCGAAGATGTAGGAGATCGGGAAGAACAGCACCCCGGCGCCGAAGGTCACCGTGCCGATCACCGGCAACGTCACCTGCGCCGCCTTGGCCGCGCCGATCAGGTTCGAGCACAGCAGCACGGTGACAAAGGCCACCATGACTAAGTCATAGTAGCGGTAGACACGGCCCGGTTGGGTCGTGCTGGCGGGGACGGCGGACATGGGGGCTCCCGGTCGGACGCGCTGGCGCGCGGTGTTTTGGGCGCGATTATGCCAGCGGGCCCCGGATTGCGCCGCGCCTGCCGCGGCGTGCGCAAGCGTTGCTGTGGCCGCCCGAAATGAAAATTCCCGGCCGAAGCCGGGAACTTCAGGTAGAGCGGCGCAGCCGGGTGGCCGCGTCAGATTTCCAGCTTGCTGATCTTGGCGCCGTTCACCGAGACGTCGAACATCAGGCCGGCATTGGTCTGCACGAAGGCAATCACCGGCTGCTGGCTGGTCAGGGTGTCGAGCCTGCCGTCCGCGCCGATCTTGGCCACCGCCACGTTGGCATCGGCGCCGGCGGTCCAGCCCTTGCTGGAAACAAACTTGTTGTAGGCCTCCGGGGTCATGAACATGATGATGACGGCCTTGGACTGCCCGCCGGCGGTCAGCCCGACCGAGGCCTGCGTCGTGCTGTAGTAGCCGACCGTCGCGCCCTTCGATCGCAGCGCACCCTCGCCGTACTCGCCGCCTACCACCAGGCCGGCCGAGATCACGCGCGGGAACACCAGGACCCCTTGCGCACGCTGCGCCAGGTCGCGTGCGCCGGCGTTGGTGGAGAACAGCCGGTTCAGCGCTCCGTCCACCCCTGCATCGATTTCCTGCTTCTTGGCGACCGGGTCCTTCGAGGCGCTGGTGCCGGTAGTGCTGCAGCCCGCAGCCATCACCGTGGCGACGAGCAGGCCCGATCCGGCAACCCGGGTAACAAAGTGGCGACGATTCATAGGTAACCTCCTGATGGGAAAAGTACCGCGTCTGGCTCAGTGGCTCAGTTGGCTGCGGCTGCCGCGGGTGCCTTGACCGTAATGGCCACGACTTCACGGTAGACGATCTTGGCCATCTGGCCCTGCTTGATGCCGTTCAGGTCGATGGCCGGGTCCTGCACTTTCACCGTGCGCAGCGTCTCGCGCGGACCGCGGAAGGTGATCAGGCGCTTGGCCGGGTCGACCTTGGTGATCTGTGCGGTCACCGTGGTGGTGATCTCGCGCATGATGCCTGGCTTGCCGCCCTCTGCGGCGCGCGTGGTGCGGTCGACCGATTCGGCCAGTGCGGTGGCCTTGCTGTCGACCGGTTCAAGCGCGGCGACCAGCGCGGCGCCACGCGCTACGGTCAGGATGTCGCCCTTGCGGATCTGGCCAAAGTTGCGGGCTTCGTCGCCAGCGACCAGTTCGACCACGTTGCCGCGCGGGCCCTGGACCAGCACGGCCTTGGATTCGGGATCGATATCGACGATCTTGCCGCTGATGACCGCTTCTTCGGCCACGCCGACCGGCGCCGGCGGGCGCTGGGCGTTGGCACTGCCGGCGGCGAACGCGGTGGCGGCGAGGGCTGCGGCGAGCAGGCTGGACGAATGGCGAATCATTGGCTTTCCTTGACGTATTTGTGAAGGTGCCGTGCCTGGCGGGGCGCGGCCATCGCAGCACCGGGCCGGTGCCGATAAAGCCATTGTGGACAATCGGCCACGGGCCAGCAATCCACTTCGAAAAAATTTGGAGCGCGAAATTAAAACATTTAATTGGTGCTGCGCCGGGCCCTGCCAAGGCGCTATTGCTGCACTGCAGCGCGCTGTCAGGCGTCGCCGAACAGCTCGGTCGCGCCGCTGCCTTGCGGGTTGGCCAGGCCGAAATGCCGATAGGCGGCAGCCGTGGCCACGCGCCCGCGCGGCGTGCGCTGCAGATAACCTTGCTGGATCAGGTAGGGCTCGAGCACGTCCTCGATGGTGTCGCGCTCCTCACCGATGGCCGCGGCCAGGTTGTCAACGCCCACCGGGCCGCCGCCGAACTTGAGCAGCACGGCTTCGAGCAGCTTGCGGTCCATCAGGTCGAAGCCGACGCTGTCCACGTCCAGCATGGCCAGCGCTGCGTCGGCCATAGCGCGAGTGATGTTTCCGTCACCCTTGACCTCGGCGTAGTCGCGCACGCGGCGCAGCAGCCGGTTGGCGATACGGGGCGTGCCGCGCGCGCGCCGGGCGATCTCCAGCGCGCCCTGCGGGTCGATGCGGGCATGCAGCAGCTGCGCCGAGCGCGTGACGATGCGGGCCAGCTCATCGGCGGTATAAAACTCCAGCCGCGCCACGATGCCGAAGCGGTCGCGCAGCGGGTTGGTCAGCATGCCGGCACGCGTGGTGGCGCCCACCAGCGTGAACGGCTGCAGGTCGAGCTTGACTGAGCGCGCCGCCGGGCCTTCGCCGATCATGATGTCGATCTGGTAGTCCTCGAGCGCCGGGTACAGGATTTCCTCGACGACCGGCGAGAGCCGGTGGATCTCGTCGATGAACAGCACGTCGTTGGCTTCCAGGTTGGTCAGCAGCGCGGCCAGGTCGCCCGGGCGCTCCAGCACGGGGCCCGAGGTCTGGCGCAGGTTGACCCCCATCTCGCGCGCGATGATGTGGGCCAGCGTGGTCTTGCCCAGGCCCGGCGGGCCGAACAGCAGCACGTGGTCCAGCGCCTCGCGCCGGTTGCGCGCGGCGTGCATGAAGATATCGAGCTGCCCACGCACCTTTTCCTGGCCGACATATTCGTCCAGCAGCTTGGGCCGCAGCGCGCGCTCGAACGCCTCCTCCTGCGACGAGGCGGGGGTGGCGGCGATCACGCGGGCGGGGGCGGCAAGCTTGTCAGTTTCGATCATGATGGTCAGGGGCCCGGACAGCGGCAACAAGCCGCCATTCTACGCGCCTATGCAGCTCTCAACCCTTGGACAATGCCTTGAGCGCCAGCTTGATGCCTTCCGACACGCCGGTCCCCGCCGGCACCTGCTTGATCGCGGCGGCGGCTTCCTTCTCCGAGTAGCCCAGCGCCAGCAGCGCATTGAGCACGTCGACGGCGCTGTCCGGCACCGCCGGCGTGCCCGGCGCATGGCCCAGCTCCGCGCCCAGCTTGCCCTTGAGCTCCAGCAGCAGCCGCTCCGCGGTCTTCTTGCCGATGCCGGGAATGCGCGTGAGGCGGCCGGCTTCCTGCAGCGTGATGGCCTGCGCCAGCTCGGGGACCGACATGCCCGACAGCACCGCCAGCGCCATGCGCGCGCCGATGCCGGTGATCTTGATCAGCTCGCGAAAGGTGTTGCGTTCCGATGCGGTGCCGAAGCCGTACAGCAGGTGCGCGTCCTCGCGCACGATCAGCTGCGTCAGCAGCGTCACCGGCTGGCCCACCGCGGGCAGGTTGTAGAAGGTGCTCATCGGCACGTCCACCTCGTAGCCGACGCCGTGGCAATCGACCAGCAGGTGCGGGGGATTCTTCTCGATAAGGGTGCCGGCGATGCGTCCGATCATGGTGCGGAGGAGGGAATGGAAGGTGGGGTGTCAGGGAGGAGGCGGCCGCAAGTGTAGCCCAGCGGCCGCCCGGCCGGATCAGCGCGCCGGCGTATCCACCGCGCGGCGGCCCAGCGCCGGGTCGTCGGTGAAGAAGCCGTCGATGCCGGCCGCGATAAAGGCCTGCACCTCCCGCTCCATGCCGGACGGGCTGCGCGTGGCGTCGTCGCCGCCGGTCTGCAGCGCCTTGGGCAGGAAGCTGTTTTCCGGGCGGAAGGTGTAGGGATGGACGAACAGCCCGGCAGCATGCGCCTGGCGCACCACCGGCGTCGGCGCAGCCAGCGCGCCCTGCGCATCGCGTGGCACCACGCTGCTCTTCTCCGGGCCGATGCCGTCGGCGTAGGCTGCCACTTCGCGCAGGCCGGTCGTGCTCAGCATGTCGTCGAAGGTGCGCGGGTCGCCGGCAAGCTTCCAGTCCGCGGGGCCTTTGCGCGGGTTGCCGATGAGTTGCACCAGCTTCACGTTGGGCAGCCCGCGGCCCAGCGTGCGTCGCATCGCGCGCAGGCTGCCGCTCTCGAAGCACTGGATAAACACCGGCGCCTGGCGCAAGTAGGGCTGCGCGCGCAAGGCCGCTGCCAGCTTGTCTTCAAGTGGCAGGCCGATGCCGCGAAAATAGCTCGGATGCTTCAGTTCGGGATAGATGCCGATGGGTTTGCCGGTGCGCAGCGAGGCCTGCTCGGCCAGCCGCACGATCTCGTCGAAGGTCGGCACCTCGAACTGGTCGTTCAACCGCGCATTGGCCGGCCGCAGGCGCGGGATGCGCTCACGCGCGCGCAGTGTCTTGAGCTCGGCCAGCGTGAAGTCTTCGGTGAACCAGCCGCTCAGGCGCTCGCCGTCGATCACCTTGGTGCGCTTGCGCTCGGCGAACTGCGGCAGTTCGGCCACGTTGGTGGTGCCGGTGATGTCGTTCTCGTGGCGCGCCACCAGCACGCCGTCGCGTGTCATGACCAGGTCGGGCTCGATGGCGTCGGCGCCGTCCTCGATGGCCTTGGCGTAGGCGGCAAGCGTATGTTCCGGGCGCAGCGCGCTGGCGCCGCGGTGGGCGATCACCAGCGGCCTGGGAGGCTGGGTGGCGGCGGCCGCAGGCGGAGCGCTCGCGGCGGGTGCCGGCACCGGAGCCGCAGACACGGGCTTAGGGCGCGGCGCGGTGGCGCAGCCGGCGACCAGCACGGCGCAGGCCGCAGCGGCCGGGAACAGCCATCGCCGGAAGGCAAGAACAGGGAAGAGGCTGGCTGCGCGCCAACGCGGCGCGCTCAATCGGGACTGGCTAGGCATGCAGCGTTCCTGTGGTGAGACCAAGGCCCGATTGTAAAAGATGGGGGAGCGGGCACAGCAAGCGCCAGCCGCTGGCCGTGCTCAGCCGACCAGCCGCCCGCGCCGCACGCGCATGCCCTTGCGCACCAGGTCGGGCGCCAGGCCCGACAGCGTGCCCAGGGTATCGCTGCCGTTGGCATGGCAGATCGCCACGCCGAGCGCATCGGCCGCATCGCTGCCGGGCTGGCCGGGCAGCATCAGCAGCCGCGTCACCATTTCCTGCACCTGCGCCTTGTTGGCGCGGCCGTAGCCGACCACCGCCACCTTGAGTTGCAGCGCGGTGTACTCGAACACCGGCAAGCCGTAGCCCACCAGCCCGCAGATTGCCGCGCCGCGGGCCTGGCCGAGCAGCAGCGTGGACTGCGGGTTGACGTTGACGAAGACCTTCTCGATCGCCGCGCAGTCGGGTGCATAGGTGCGCGACACTTCGCTGATGCCGTCGTAGAGCGTCTTCAGCCGTTCCGGCAGGGTTGAATTGCCGTCGCTCGTGATCGTGCCCGAGGCCACGTAGGCAAGCTTGTTGCCGTGCTTCTCGATCACGCCGAAGCCGGTGGTGCGCAGGCCGGGGTCGATGCCTAGGATTCGCATGAACTGGGTAGGGTGGGATACCGTCGTTAGTGTATTGCCTTTTGCGCCGGCACCTAATGCAAAAAGCGGTTTCGCTTTCCCTTGCAGGAGAACGAAACCGCTTCGGGAGCCGGCGGTCTTGCCAGGCAAGACCGCAAGCCTGCCAGTGCTTAGTGGCGGAAGTGGCGCGTGCCGGTCACCACCATGGCGATGCCGCGCTCGTCGGCGGCGGCGATCACTTCGTCGTCGCGCATCGAGCCGCCCGGCTGGATCACGCAGGTCGCGCCCGCGTCGACCACCACGTCCAGGCCGTCACGGAACGGGAAGAACGCGTCAGAGGCCACGGCCGAGCCGGCCAGCGTCAGGCCGGCGTTCTGCGCCTTGATGCTGGCGATGCGGGCCGAATCCACGCGGCTCATCTGGCCGGCGCCAACGCCCAGCGTCATGCCGCCGCCGCAGAACACGATGGCGTTGGACTTGACGAACTTGGCCACGCGCCAGGCGAACATCAGGTCGTCCATTTCCTTCGGGGTCGGGTGGCGGCGCGTCACCACGCGCAGCTCGGACGGCTGCACGTTCCTGGCGTCCGGGCTCTGCACCAGCAGGCCGCCGCCGACACGCTTGAAGTCATACTGGTTGATGCCCTTGCCCAGCGGGATTTCCAGCAGGCGCACGTTCTGCTTGGCCGCGAATACGGCACGCGCGCCGGCGCTGAACGACGGGGCGATCAGCACTTCGACGAACTGCTTGGCCACGGCCTGAGCGGCGGCTTCGTCCAGCTCGACATTGAAGGCGATGATGCCGCCGAAGGCCGAGGTCGAATCGGTCTTGAAGGCCTTGTCATACGCTTCCAGTGCATTCGCGCCCAGCGCCACGCCGCACGGGTTGGCATGCTTGATGATGACGCAGGCGGCGCCGTTGGCGGCGTCGAACGATTTGACGCATTCCCAGGCCGCGTCGGCATCGGCGATGTTGTTGTACGACAGTTCCTTGCCCTGCAGCTGCACGTAGTTGGCCAGCGCGCCGTCCACGGCCTTCAGGTCGCGGTAGAACGCGGCGGACTGGTGCGGGTTCTCGCCGTAGCGCATTTCCTGCACCTTGTCGAAGGCCAGGTTCAGCGTCTGCGGGTAGGCGCTTCGGGCCTGGTGCGACTTGTCGGCACCCAGGCTGGTCAGGTAGTTGGTGATGGCGCCGTCGTACTGCGCGGTGTGCGCGAACACCTTGGTGGCCAGGCGGAAATTGGTGTCGTAGCCGACGCTGTTGGCGTTGGCGCGCATTTCATCGAGCACCACGGCGTAGTCGGCCGGGTCGACGATCACGGTCACGTCGCGATGGTTCTTGGCCGCCGAACGCAGCATGGTCGGGCCGCCGATGTCGATGTTCTCGATCGCGTCGGGCAGGGTGCAGTCATCCTTGGCCACGGTCTGCTGGAACGGGTACAGGTTCACCACCAGCAGGTCGATCGTCGGGATGTCGTGCTCGGCCAGCGCGGCCATGTGCTCGGGCAGGTCGCGGCGCGCCAGGATGCCGCCGTGCACCTTCGGGTGCAGCGTCTTGACGCGGCCGTCGAGCATTTCCGGGAAGCCGGTGTAGTCGGCCACCTCCGTCACGTGCAGGCCGCTGTCGGCCAGCAGCTTGGCGGTGCCGCCGGTGGAAAGCAGCGTGACGCCGAGCGCGTTCAGTTCGCGCGCGAAATCGACGATGCCGGTCTTGTCGGAAACGGAGAGTAGGGCTTGCTTGATCATGGCTGTGGGAGATGCTTCAAATTCAAAGTAAACCGTGCTGCTGCAGCTTTTTGCGCAGCGTATTGCGATTGATGCCCAGGTAGGCGGCCGCCAGCGACTGGTTGCGCTCGGCGCGCACCATCACGGCTTCCAGCAGCGGCCGTTCGACGGCCTCGAGCACCATGTTGTACATATTGGACGGCTCTTCGCCGTCCAGGTCGCGAAAGTACGTATCCAGGCTTTCCCGGATGCACTGGTCGATAGCGTTGCGGCTCATGCGGCAAGCAACTCCCCGTTTTTGTTGTTGTTCGCTTCGTCTTGGTCTTGTGCTGCGTCGTCCACGTACACCAGCCGGTCAGAGATCTGCGCCTGCTCGTCGAAGAACGCATTGACCGCCGCCAGTTGTTCGGCGGTGCTTTCCAGCGTGTTCATGCGGTGGCGGAACAGGTTGGCGCCGCGCAGCCCGCGCGTGTACCAGGCAATATGCTTGCGCGCGGTGCGCACGCCGGTGAATTCGCCATAGAAGTCGTAGTGGTCTTCCAGGTGCGCATTCATGATGGCGCGGATCTCGGCCACTTCCGGCGACGGCAGCATCTCGCCGGTCTTCAGGAAGTGCTCGATCTCACGGAACAGCCAAGGCCGGCCCTGCGCCGCGCGGCCGATCATGATCGCGTCCGCGCCGGTCAGCGCCAGTACTTGCTTTGCCTTCTGCGGCGTGGTGATGTCGCCGTTGGCGACCACCGGGATCGAGACCGCTGCCTTGACCGCGGCAATGGTCTCGTACTCGGCGTCGCCGTGGTACAGGTCGGCGCGGGTGCGGCCGTGGATGGTCAGCATGCTGATGCCCGCGTCCTCGACCATGTGCGCGATGCGCAGCGCATTGCGGTTCTCGCGGTTCCAGCCGGTGCGGATCTTCAGCGTGACCGGTACCCGGTCGCCCACGGCGCCGACCACGGCCTGGACGATGCGCACCACCAGCGGCTCGTTCTGCAGCAGGGCCGAGCCGGCGGCGACGTTGCACACCTTCTTGGCCGGGCAGCCCATGTTGATGTCGATGATCTGCGCGCCGCGGTCCACGTTGTAGCGCGCGGCCTCGGCCATCATCGACGGCTCGGCGCCGGCGATCTGCACGGCGATGGGCTCGACCTCGCCGGCATGGTTGGCGCGGCGCATGGTCTTCTCGCTCTTCCACAGCTGTGCGTTGGACGCCACCATTTCCGACACCGCATAGCCTGCGCCGAGCTGCTTGCACAGCTGGCGGAAGGGCCGGTCCGTCACGCCCGCCATCGGGGCGACAAACAGGTTGTTGCGGAGTTGGTGAGGTCCGATCTGCACGATTGGGCGGCGGTTCTGAGAGGCTGTCCCGGTGACCGTAGCGCCTTCGCGGCGCGGATGGCGCCAGGGAAGGGATCGGGACGGCCTGCTCTGAGACGGAAGACGAAACGGAAAAACATGCCCCTGCCGAAACTGCTGCCGGCGTTGGATCGGGACATGTGCGAGGGCAGGATTCTACCGCCAAACCGTCGCCATTGCCCAAGATTTGAGCATCCGGAGCGCATCCGGGCAGGGGCAGTGGCGCAAACGCCGCCACGCGCGTGCCGCTTGCGCCACTGCCTGAGGTCAGTGGCGCATTCCAAACATCATGTGGCGCGCCAGCGCATGCCGCAGCGGCGGCAGGCAGGCCAACGCGGCCAGCGACGCGCCCCGCGCGTGCGCGGCCAGCGGGTAGGCGATGCCGAACACGCGCGGCAGCAGGTCGGTCACGCCGATGGTGACGGCGCGGTCGAACCGGTGGCGGCTGGCGAAGGCTTGCAGCGCCTGCGGCGTGCAGGCGCTGCGCAGCGAATCGGCCAGCGCGAAGGCGTCGCGCAGGCCCAGGTTGAGCCCCTGGCCGGCCACCGGGTGCAGCGTTTGCGCGGCATTGCCGACCGCCGCCACGCGGCCGTTGACGGTCACCGGTGCGGCATTCAGGCCGAGCGGGAAGGCATGGCGCTTGCCGGCCAGCGTGAAATGGCCCATGCGGTCGCCAAAGGCCCGGCCCAGTTCCGCCGCGAACTCGGCTTCCGGCAACGCGATGCGCCGCGCGGCCTGGTCCGGCGGGCAGCACCACACCAGCGCATAGCCCGAAACGCCGTGCTCCTCGTGCGGCAGCAGCGCCAGCGGGCCTTCCTCGGTAAAGCGCTCCCAGGCCCAGCCCGGCTGCGGGCGCGAGCAGGTCACATGGGCGATCACCGCTGTCTGGCGGTAGTCGCGCGTGCGCGCGCCGCGGCCCTGGTGGGCGGCCTGCTGGTGGAACAGCCCGCCCTCGGCCTGCACCACCAGGCGTGCGGCCAGGTGCGCCACCTCGCCGTCGTGGCCGGTGCCGGCCAGCTGCACGGTGCCGGCATCGGGGTCGTCCGCGGCGCGCGGCGCGGGATCCTGTGCGATCTGGTCGATGCGGGTCTCGAACACGCGCTGCAGCCGGCCTTCGCCCGCCGCCTGCGCGGCATGGGCGAGCGCGCGCTCGAGTGCCTCGCACAAGTCGCCGTAGCGCACCACGTAGCCGAGCGCCGGCACGCCGTAGTCGTCATGGTGCAGCCGGACATGGCCGAAGCGGCCGCGCTGCGAGACATGGATGTGCTCGATCGGGCTGCCGGGCACCGGCCAGGCGCCGATCTGCTCCAGCAGCTGGCGGCTGCCATGCGACAGCGCGATCGCGCGCGGATCGCGCGCGGCGCGCGCCGGGGTGGCGGCATCGACCAGCGTCAGGCGCCAGCCGGTCGTGCGCAGCAGCTGGCAGGCCAGCGCCAGCCCGACCGGGCCGCCGCCGACGATGGCGATGTCGCGAAGGCCGTGGAATTCAGGTTGCGCGGCCGGCATCGTCGCTGCCTCCTGCATGACCCGCATCCGCCTCCGCTTGTGCTGCCGTATCGCGCTTCCAGCAGATCGCATCCGAGCGCGACTTGCCCGCCGCGGCGTCGCGCAGCGCGTTCTCGAGCTTCTGGTGGTTGAAACCCGGCAGTGCGCGCAGCTGCTCCAGCAGTGCTACATGGTTGGCGGCATTGAGCGGCGCCACGCAGCCCTGGCCCGAATCGGGCGTGCCGATCAGGATCAGCCAGGCCGTGCCGGCCCAGGGCGCGCGGTCGGACACCCGCACCACCACGCGCTCGAGCGCGTCCCAGGCGACTTCCTCGCGCTGGCCGTCGGGGCGGTGCACCACCACGCGGTCGTCGTACAGGTTGATGATGAAGGGTTCGGACGGATCGGGCCGGCGGGTGCTGCCAGCATTGCTGCCGCTGCGGGCCTGGCCCGGAAAGATCCTGCGCAGCCAGCCGATCATCGCAGACCTCCGGCAGCATTTGCGTTATCGCGCATCAGCGCCTCGATCTCGTCGGCCAGCACCGGCACGCCGCGCGTGATCAGCTCGCAGTCGCCGTCGGTGACCACGGCGTCGTCCTCGATGCGGATGCCGATATGCCAGTAGCGCTCGGGCACGTCCTCGGCCGGGCGCACATAGATGCCGGGCTCGATGGTCAGCACCATGCCCGGCTGCAGCGGCCGCCACGGGCGCTCGCCCTCGCCGCCGTGGCTGGCCACGCGGTATTCGCCCACGTCATGGACATCCATGCCAAGCCAGTGGCCGGTGCGGTGCATGTAGAAGCGGCGGTAGCTGCCGCTGGCCAGCACGTCGTCGAGCGTGCCTTCCTTGTTGCGGTCGAGCAGGCCGGTATCGAGCATGCCCTGCGCCAGCACGCGCACGGCGGCGTCATGCGGCACGTTGTAGGGCACGCCGGCGCGGGTCTCGGCAATGGCGGCGTCCTGCGCGGCCACCACCAGGTCGTACAGCTCTCGCTGCGCCGGCGAGAAGCGGCCCGAGACCGGGAAGGTGCGGGTGATGTCCGAGGCGTAGCCGTCGAACTCGCATCCGGCATCGATCAGGCAAAGGTCGCCGTCCCGCAGTTCGGCGGGGCCGGCGCGGTAGTGCAGCACGCAGGCGTTGGGGCCGGCCGCGACGATCGAGTTATAGGCCACGCTCTGCGCGCCATGGCGGCGGAATTCATAGAGCAGTTCTGCTTCCAGGTGGTATTCGCGCAGCCCGGCGCGGGTGGCCTGCATGGCGCGCACATGGGCCCCGGCGGAGATCTGCGCCGCGCGGCGCATGGTGGCCAGTTCGCCCGCATCCTTGAACAGGCGCATTTCATCGAGCACGGTGCGGATGTCGAGCGCAACCGACGGCGCGGCCACCCCGGCGCGGCCCTGCATGCGCACGGCGTCCAGCCAGCGTCGCATCTGCACGTCGGTGCGGGTCGAGTCGGCCAGCGGGTAAGCAATCTGCGCGCGGTTGGCCAGCAGCGGCGGCAGCGCGGCATCGATCTCTTCGACCGAATGCGCTTCGTCAAAGCCAAAGGCGGCGCGCGCGCCTTCCGGGCCGAAACGGAAACCGTCCCAGATTTCGCGCTCTTCATGCTTGGGGCGGCAGAACAGGATGCTGCGGTCGGCATCGGCGGGGTCGCCCGGCGCGCCGGCCACCAGCACCAGCACGGCATCAGGCTCGGTAAAGCCGCTCAGATAATAGAAATAGCTGTCGTGCCGGTACGGGTAGTCGCTGTCGCGGTTGCGCATGGCTTCCGGCGCCGTGGGCAGGATCGCCACGCCGCCGCCACCGGCGCGCAGGTGCTGCAGCACACGGGCGCGGCGGTCGCGGCAGGCGGCGAGGAGGGCGTTGTCGGGTGAGGACATGGTAGGGCCTGGGATGAGGAGGATCAGGGCGATTCTACCGCCGCTGGCGCCTTGCTGGCCGCGGGATCTTCCGGGCAGCCTGCCCAGTCAGTCGACTTAGCGCCCGTGCGCCGCCACAGGCGCTGCTGCCGCAAGCGCCGCATCCAGCTCGGCCAGCTGCGCCGGCGTGCCCACGTTCTCCCAGCGTCCGTCGAAGCGTTCGCCGGTAGCAGCGCCAGCCTCGATGGCCTCCCAGTAGTAGGGTGTCATCGGCATTTTGGTGCCAGGTTCGATGGCGGTGAAGAGGCGCGTGTCGTACAGGCCGATATTGCCGAATGTCAGCCGTTCGCCACCGTTGGCCAGTGTCCCGTCGAGCGTCAGCAGGCCGTTCGGTTCCAAGGTGAAGTCGCCATTCGGGTGAAAATCCGGGTTGGGCACCATCACCAGGTGCATGCGCGGGGCGGGCGCGCCGGCCATGTCGTGCGCGCGAGGCAGCAGCCTGCGGAAGTCGTAGTCGCAGAAAATGTCGCCCGACACGGCCAGGAAGATCTCGCCGCGCTCCGGGTGCGCGGACAGCAGCGGCAGGGCCTGTGCTATGCCGCCGGCGGTTTCCAGCGCAGTGCCCTCGGCAGAATAGGCCAGCCGCACGCCGAAACGGCTGCCGTCTCCCAGCGCGGCTTCGATCTGTGCGCCCAGCCAGGCATGGTTGATGACGATGTCGCGCAGGCCGGCACGCGCCAGCGCCTCGATCTTCCAGACGATCAGTGGCTTGCCGCCCACCGCCAGCAGCGGCTTGGGGCAGGTATCGGTCAACGGACGCATGCGGTCGCCGCGGCCGGCGGCGAAGATCATGGCCTTCATCAGAACAGAGCCTCCAGGGCAAGCAGCGCGGCCATGCCACCGGCGATGGTCCAGCCCACGCTGCGGGTTCGAGCGGCGATCAGGATGGCCACCACGCCGGCCACCAGCCGCGCGTTGGCGGGGGTGAGGGCAAGCTCGCCATGCTGCATCAGCAGGTCAGGGGCGATCAGCGCCGACAGCATCGCTGCCGGCACGAACTGCAGCGCGGTGCGGAACCACGACGGCAGCCGCACGCGGCCTTCCACGGCGATGAACGACAGGCGGATCAGGAAGGTCGCCAGGCCCGCGGCAAGGAAGACCCACAGCAGGGTCATCGCACTCATGCGGCCCCCTTGCCGGCCGGTCCGCCTGACGTGGCATCGGCGCCACGGCTGGCCGGGCGTGGCCCGGGTCGGTTGCCGCGGCCCAGCACCAGCATGCCCACGGCAATGCCGCCGAGCGCCGCCACCATCAGACCGAGCTTGTGCGGCAGGCTGTAGCAGGCCACCGCCAGCACGCTGGCGGCCAGCGCCGCGGCCACGTGCGAGCGGTGCTTCAGGCCCGGCACGATGATGCCGATGAAGGTCAGCGGCAGGAAGAAATCGAGCGGCCAGTCGCGCGGCACCTGGGCGCCGACCAGCACGCCGGCCAGCGTCGACAGCTGCCAGCTGGCCCACAGGGCGAAGCCGCCGCCGAAGTAGTACCAGTGGCGGTAGCGGGCGCGCGGGCCGCTGTCGCCAAGCCGGTGCGTCATCGCGGCAAAGGCTTCGTCGGTCAGCAGGTAGGCGATTAGCGCCTTCCAGCGCCGCGGCAGGTGCGCGAGCGTGGGCGCGATGGTGGCGGAATACAGCGCGTGGCGCAGGTTGACCATGGCCACCGTCAGCGTGATCACCACTGCCGGGGTGCCGGCGGTCCACAACTGGGTCAGGATCATCTGCGAGGCGCCGCCGAACACGACCACGCTCATCGCGCAGGCCAGCCACGCCGGCATGCCGGCGCCGACGGCCAGCACGCCATAGATCAGGCCGAACGGCACCACGCCCAGCAGCATCGGCGCGAGCGCGCGCGCGCCGGCCAGCCATTCGCCGGCGGCGGTGATGGCGGGCGCGTGGTGGTCGGGCAGAACCGGCTCGTTGTCGGGCACGGCGTCAGAACGTGTAGCCGGCGGGGCTGGCCACGCCTTCGAGCGCGTCCAGCAGCCGGATCAGCTTGCGCAGTTCGGTGTAGCGGCCGGCCACCTGGCGGGTGTACTTCATCACCAGCGGCAGGTTGGCCAGGTAGCCGTCCTTGCCGTCGCGGTGGTACAGGCGGGCGAAGATGCCCAGCACCTTAAGGTGGCGCTGCAGGCCCATCCACTCAAAATCGCGATAGAACTCGCCAAAGTCGGCATTGACCGGCAGCCCGGCCTTGCGCGCGCGCTCCCAGTAGCGGATCAGCCAGTCCAGCTGCTGCTCCTCGTCCCATTCGATATAGGCGTCGCGCCACAGCGAGACCGCGTCGTAGGTGATCGGGCCGATCACCGCGTCCTGGAAGTCGAGCACGCCCGGGTTGGCGCCGCCGTCGAGCACCATCAGGTTGCGCGAGTGGAAATCGCGGTGCACGTAGACCTGCGGCTGCGCAAGATTATTGACGAGTAGCGTTTCAGTCACTTCGCGCAGGTCAGCCTGCTGGGCGTCGGTCAGGCTGGCTCCCAGGTGCTTGGCCACATACCACTGCGGGAACAGGTCGAGCTCGCGCTGCAGCAGCGCGCGGTCGTAGGCCGGCAGCTCGCCGGGGCGGGTGGCGGCCTGGATGCGGATCAGCGCGGCGGCCGCGTCGGCGTACATGCCGTGGGCGGTGGAATCATCGAGCCGCGACAGGTAGGTCTGGTTGCCGAGGTCGGCCAGCAGCAGGAAGCCCTGCTCCAGGTCCTGCGCCAGCACGGTCGGCACGGTCACGCCGGCCGCGCCGAACAGCCCGCACACATGGATGAACGGGCGGCAGTCCTCATGCGCCGGCGGGGCGTCCATCACGATGGCGGTGGGATGCGCCGGATGGCCGGTGCTGACGCGGAAATAGCGCCGGAAGCTGGCGTCGGCCGAGGCGGGGGCGCAGGAATCGGGATCGGCGGACCATGCCGGGCCGAGTCCGGATACCCAGGCCTTGAGCTGGTCCAGGCGCGGGTCGTGGGAGAGAGCTGCCATACAGATACGTGTGGGGAACGGGCGCAGAGTGGAAATGAAACCGAAAGTAAGCGGGAAGGGGACCCTAGGTTGCCCCGTATAATACCCGACCAGACCCGGGCGCCGGGTGGCCCCCGGGAGGGGCCATTCGGTGCCCCGCAGCCTGCTCCGGCAGGGGCTGGCGGCTTGCAGGCGGGCCGCAGCCGACGCCGAGACTGACAACCCGTGCGAATGACCGAACAACAACGATCACCGAACAACAGGGCCTTGCCTTCGCCTGCCCCAACCAGCGTTCCTGCCCGAGCCAGGCGCGCCGGCGGCCTGCACGCGGGCGCGCTGCGGCCGCTGGTGCTGGCCATGGCCAGCCTGTCGGCCGGCGCACACGCCCAGATGTCCGGTTCGGCGATCCCCGATCTCGACCAGGTCGAGCCGGTGTTCGAAGCCGCGCCGAAAGCGCCGCCGCTTCCGGTGGAGTCCGGCGAACTGGTGCCGCGGCTTGCCGAACCCGGCAAACAGTCAGACGCCGGCCCCGGCGGCCCGACCTTTATCGAGGCCGACCGCATGACCGGCTACAGCGAGCGTGGCGTCGAGCTGGAAGGCCATGCCGAGCTGCGCCGTGACGGCGGTGCGATCAAGGGCGACAAGCTGACCTACGACCAGGACACCGACGAAGCCTTCGCGCAGGGCAATGTACGGATGTCGCGCAGCGGCACGCTGGCGGTCGGCCCCGAGGCGCGGATGAAAGTCGAGGCCAACGAAGGTTACATGCTGTCGCCGGACTATTATTTCCAGCAGACCGGCGGCACGGGCAAGGCCGAGCGCATCGACTTCCTGGACAAGGATCGGAGCACCGCCAGGCACGCGTCGTACACCACCTGCTCGCCCGACAACGCCGACTGGTACTTCAGCGCGAACCGGATCGACCTGGACAACGACCGCCAGGTGGGCGTGGCCTACGGCGGCGTGCTGAACTTCTTCGGCGTGCCGATCGCGGCGGCGCCGGCTTTCAGCTTTCCGCTGAACGACGAACGCCGCAGCGGGTTCCTGGCGCCGCTGATGGGCTACAGCTCGCGTTCGGGCTTCGACCTGACCACGCCGTACTACGTCAACATTGCGCCGAACCGCGACCTGACCATCTATCCGCGTCTGATGACAGAGCGCGGCCTGCAGCTCGGCGGTGAGTACCGTTACCTTGGACAGGGCTACAACGGGCGCCTGCGCGCCGAGTTTCTGCCCGACGACAAGAAAACCAATTCAGACCGCTGGGCCTACTCGTTCCAGCACAACCAGAACCTGGCCAAGGGTCTCAACGCCTACCTGAATCTGAACCGGGTGTCGGACGATCAGTATCCGGACGACTTCAACCGCAGCGTGGCGCAATCTACGCTGCGCCAGTACGCGCAGGAAGGCGGCGTTACCTACAACTGGCAGGATTTCACGGTGCTGGCGCGGGTGCAGAAGTTCCAGACGCTGCGCCCTAGCGAGCCGTCGTACGAGCGCGTGCCGCAGCTCAACGGCAAGTACATCCGCTATGACCTGGGCGGCTTCGACGTGCAGGTGGAAGCGGACTACACGCGCTTCCGCATTCCGCTGACGTCCACCGGCCTCCAGCAGCCGCAGGGCGAGCGCATGTTTATCCAGCCGAGCATCAGCTACCCGATCGTGCGGGCGGGCTGGTACGTGACGCCGAAGGTCACCTTCAACGCGACGCAGTACCAGATGGAGGCGGCCTCGAGTACGCCTACGGCGCAGAATAACTTCTCGCGCGTGCTGCCGACCATGAGCCTGGATTCGGGCATGACGTTCGAGCGCGAGGCACCGACGGTCAGCCGCCTGTTTGGCGTGAATTATGTGCAGACGCTCGAGCCGCGGCTGTTCTATGTGTACACCCCGTTCCGCGACCAGAGCCAGTTCCCGCTGTTCGACACGGTGCAGTCCGACTTCGGCTACGGGCAGATCTTCAGCGAGAACCCGTTCACCGGCTACGACCGCATTGCCGACAACAACAAGCTGACCGGCGGCCTGACCACGCGCCTGATCGAAGCCGACACCGGCATCGAGCGCTTCCGCGGCACCATCGCGCAGCGCTACGACTTCACCGGCCAGCGCGTGCAGATCAACAGCACGCTGGCGGATCCCAAGGCGGGTTTCTCGGACCTGCTGGCGGCCACCACCATCCAGATGTTCCGCGGCTATTACCTGGACGCTGGCGTGCAGTACAACCCGGACAGCGACCGGATCAACTACGGCAACGTGGCGCTCTCTTACCGGCCCGAGTCGCGCAAGGTGATTAACGCAGGCTATCGCTACCGCCGCCCGACCTCGGTGACCGACAACACCGCGATCGACCAGTTCGAGGTGTCGAGCCAGTGGCCGATCACGCGCCGTGCCTATGGCATCGCACGCTTTGCCTTCGACCTGACCGCGAGCCAGATGGTCGACGCGCTGGCCGGTGTCGAGTACGCCGCCGACTGCTGGGTTGGCCGCGTGGTCTACCAGCGCTTCCGCAACACCACGAATGGCTACACCGGGCGGGTCTTCCTGCAGGTGGAGTTCCGTGGCCTTTCCAAGATCGGTTCCAACCCGTTGAACATCCTGCGCCTGAACGTACCGGGCTATGAGCCCGTATCGGCCAAGCCGGTGCCGACGACCCAGTTCGATCACTATGAATGACGGATTACGATGAAACGTCAAGAATTCGCCGTGTTTTCCTTTCTCCTGACGTCCTGGCACCGCTTGCTGCTGCCGGCCGTGCTGGCCGCCATGGCGGTGCCGGCTGCCGCGCAGCTCAAGGCGCCCGGGACGGCGCCGCGCTCCAGCGGCATCTTCGTGCCGCAGGCGTCTGACGTCGCGGCGCCTTCGAGCCAGCCCAAGCTGGGCGTGCCGCCGGCCGGGGGCCAGAAGCGTTCGCAACTGGTCGACGAAGTGGTCGCGGTCGTCAACAACAGCGTGATCACGCGGCGTGAGCTGCTCGACCGTGCCGACGAAATCGAAGGCCAGCTGCGTACCGCCGGCCGCCCGGTGCCCGCGCGCGCCGACCTGTTGGGCGAGGTGCTCGAGCGCCTGGTCATGGAGCGCGTGCAGGCCCAGGCCGCACAGGATGCCGGCATCCGCGTGACCGACCAGGAAATCGACCGCGCCATTGAATCGGTGGCGCAGCAGAACCGGCTGAACGCGACCGAGCTGCGTCGCCGCGTCGAGGCCAGCGGCATGACCTGGACCAAGTACCGCGAGGAGCTGCGCAAGCAGGTGCAGGTGATCCGCCTGCGCGAGCGCGAGGTCGACTCCAAGGTGCAGGTCTACGACGGCGAGATCGACAACTACCTGGCGGCCCGCGGCGGCCAGGGCGCCGCCCGCGGCCCGACCGAATACAACGTGGCGCAGATCCTCGTGCGCGTGCCCGAGAATGCCTCGGACGCACAGAAGCAGGCGCAGCGCGCCAAGGCCGAAGGGCTGCTCAAGCAGGCCCAGGGCGGCGCCGACTTCGCGCAGCTGGCGCAGGCCAATTCCGAGGGCGCCGAGGCGGCCCAGGGCGGTGCCATGGGCTTCCGCGAGATCGGCCGCCTGCCGGTACAGTTCGCCAACGCCGTGGTCGACCTGCAGGCTGGCGCAGTGGCGCCGCAGGTGGTGGAAAGTGCTGCGGGCTTCCATGTGGTCAAGCTGGTGGCCAAGCGCGCGGCGCCGGCATCGAGTCCGGCCGCCGCCTCGAAGATCACCCAGACCCAGGTGCGCCACATCCTGATCCGCACCGGCCCCAACATGCCCGAGGCCGAGGCGCGCCGCCAGCTCGGCACGCTGCGCGACCGCATCACCCACGGCGGCGATTTTGCGGACGCGGCCAAGCGCTTCTCGCAGGACGGCTCGGCGCAGAACGGCGGCGACCTCGGCTGGGTGTCGCCGGGCGAGCTAGTGCCCGAGTTCGAGCAGGCCATGAGCCGCCTGCGCCCGAACGAGATCTCGGAGCCGGTGGTCACGCAGTTCGGCGTGCACCTGATCCAGGTGCTCAACCGGCGCGAGACCGAGATGTCGCCCGAGAAGCAGCGCGACTTCGCCCGTGCCGAAGTCCGCGAACAGAAGCTGCGAGCAGCCTATGATGACTGGGTGCGCCAGCTGCGTTCGCAGGCGTATGTGGAGTACCGGATCAACCGGCAGCGCTGAAGCGCCGGCCCCGATCCGCTGACCTGACATGCCCGACCCGCTAGCCCTAGCCATCTCGACCGGAGAACCCGCCGGCATCGGTCCCGATATCACCATCGGGGCGTTGCTGCAGCTGGCGGGCGCCAACAATGGCGTCGGTGGCGGGCAATACCGCTTTCATGTGCTGGGCGATGCCCGCCTGCTGGCCGATCGCGCCGCGGCGCTGGGCGCCACGCACGCCTGGGAGCGACGCATTGCCGACGGCGACGTGGTCGTCGAGGACATCCCGCTGGCGGTCGCGTGCGAGGCCGGGCGGCTCGATGCGCGCAACGGCCCCTATGTGCTGAAGCTGCTCGATGCCGCCATCCGCGGCTGCCGCGCGCGCGGCAGGGCCGCGCCCCGGTATGCCGCAATGATCACGGCGCCGGTGCAGAAGAGCACCATCAACGACGCCGGCGTGCCTTTCACCGGCCATACCGAATACCTGGCCGACAGCGCCCGCGTGCCGCGCGTGGTGATGATGCTGGCCGGCCCGCAGCCCGCGCACGACGGGGCCATGCTGCGCGTGGCGCTGGCCACCACCCACCTGCCGCTGCGCGCGGTGCCCGATGCGCTGTCCGTGCCGCTGCTGGTGCAGACGCTGTCGATCATCGATGCCGACCTGCGCCGCTACTTCGGCATCTCGCGGCCGCGCATCCTGGTCACGGGCCTGAACCCGCACGCCGGCGAAAGCGGCCATATGGGCCGCGAAGAGATCGACATCATCATGCCCGCGCTGGCGCAGGCAAAAGATGCCGGCATCGACGCGCGCGGGCCCTTTCCGGCCGACACGCTGTTCCAGCCGCGCCACCTGCGCGATGCCGACTGCGTGCTGGCGATGTACCATGACCAGGGGCTGGCGCCACTGAAATACGGCACCTTCGGCCACGGCGTGAATATCACGCTGGGGCTGCCCTTTATCCGCACCTCGGTGGACCATGGCACCGCGCTCGACCTTGCCGGCACCGGCCAGGCCGAACACGGCAGCATGATCGAGGCCATCCGCAGTGCGGTCATCATGGCCGGCCACGCCAATGGCCGGCGCCCTGGCAGCAACGGTGCCACGGGCAGCCATCCTGGCCACACCCATTCCGGCCCGCAGCCGCCATGCTGAAGCTGGACGAATAACCCATGCGTTCAAACGTGCACCAGGGCCATGTGGCCCGCAAACGATTCGGGCAGAACTTCCTGGTCGACGACACCATCATCCACGGCATCGTCAATGCCATCAGCCCGCAGGCCGACGACGTGCTGGTCGAGATCGGTCCCGGCCTGGGCGCGCTGACCACCCCGCTGCTCGAACGGATCCCGCAGATGCAGGTGGTGGAACTCGACCGCGACCTGGTCGAGCGCCTGCGCCGCCGCTACGGCGAGCGTCTGCAGGTCCACGCCGGCGACGCGCTGGACTTCGACTTCGGCAAGCTGGAGGTGCCGGGGCGGCCGCTGCGCATCGTCGGCAACCTGCCGTACAACATTTCCAGCCCGCTGCTGTTCCACCTGATGGACTTCGCCGACCAGGTGCGCGACCAGCACTTCATGCTGCAGAAGGAAGTGGTGGAGCGCATGGTGGCCGAGCCCGGCAGCAAGGCCTTCGGCCGGCTGTCGATCATGCTGCAGGTCCGCTACTACATGGAGCATGTGCTCGACGTGCCGCCGGGCAGCTTCAACCCGCCGCCCAAGGTCGATTCCGCCGTGGTGCGTATGATCCCCTGGCCGCGCCACCTCGATGGCCGGCTGCGTTCGCCGCATGCCGATTGCGACATCACCGTGCTGGGCGACGTGGTCACCGCGGCGTTCTCGCAGCGGCGCAAGGTGCTGCGCAACACGCTCTCGTTCCTGCGCGACCAGGTCGACTTCGATGCGATGGGCTTCGACCTTGGCCGCCGCGCCGAGGAAGTGCCCGTTGGCGAGTATGTCGAACTGGCCCGGCGCCTGGGTGGTACGCCATCCGGCCAGGCCGGACAGGCCGCCTGAGGTCCGCGCAACCCGATTCCCGAATCCCGAATTTCCCGCGACTATTTCGTGCAAGACCGTCCCATGACAGCCCAGACCCAAACCAACCGGCGTCCCGTGATCCTGACCGGCGACCGTCCCACCGGCCCGCTGCACCTTGGCCACTATGTCGGCTCGCTGAAGAGCCGCGTGGTGCTGCAGGACTCGCATGAGCAATACGTGCTGCTGGCCGACACCCAGGCCATGACCGACAACGCGCACGATCCCGACAAGGTGCGCCGCAACGTGCTGGAAGTGGCGCTGGACTATCTGGCAGTGGGC
The DNA here is from genome assembly GCF_058782875.1 of Cupriavidus sp. FW305-F7. Lineage (NCBI taxonomy): Bacteria > Pseudomonadati > Pseudomonadota > Betaproteobacteria > Burkholderiales > Burkholderiaceae > Cupriavidus > Cupriavidus sp. FW305-F7. Next base: position 200,892 of record NZ_JBYSYC010000007.1, read on the forward strand.
ATCGACCCGGCCAAGACCACCATCACCGTGCAGTCGCACCTGCCGGCGCTGGCCGAGCTGACGCTGATGTACCTGAACTTTGTCACGGTGGCGCGGCTTGAGCGTAACCCGACCATCAAGGAAGAGATCCAGGCGCGTGGCTTTGGCCGCGACATCCCGGCGGGCTTCCTGTGCTACCCGGCATCGCAGGCCGCGGACATCACCGCCTTCAAGGCCCATGTGGTGCCGGTGGGCGAAGACCAGGCGCCGCTGATCGAGCAGACCAACGAGATCGTGCGCCGCATCAACCACCAGGTCGGCCGCGAAGTGCTGCCCGAATGCAAGGCCCTGATCCCCGAGTTCGGCCGCCTGCCTGGCGTGGACGGCAAGGCCAAGATGAGCAAGTCGCTGGGCAACGCGATCGCGCTGGGGGCCTCGCCCGAGCAGATCAAGGCCGCCGTGCACAGCATGTACACCGACCCCAATCACCTGCGCGTGTCGGACCCGGGCCAGGTCGAGGGCAACGTGGTGTTCACCTACCTGGATGCGTTCGACCCCAACACCGAGGAAGTCAAGGCGCTGAAGGAGCACTACCAGAAGGGCGGCCTGGGCGACATGGTGCTCAAGCGCCGCGTCGAGGGCGTCCTGCAGGACATGCTGGCCCCGATCCGCGCGCGCCGTGAAGAACTGGCCAAGGATCCGGACTATGTGTTCGACATCCTGCGCCAGGGCACCGCGAAGGCGCGGGCACTGACCCAGCAGACGCTGGACGAAGTGCGCGACGCGCTCGGCATGTTCTCGTTCGAGGCACGCCGCTGAGCGTCAGGCAGCGGCGGCTCCGGTCGCCGCCGTATTACGCTAGCCGCGCCGCTCAGGCGCGGCGATTGACCAGCACGATGCCGGCCAGCACCAGGAGTGCCGCCACGGCAAAGCGCGGGCCCACCGCGTCGTGCATCAGCACCACTCCGAAGGCGACCCCGAACAGCGGCGTCAGGAAGGAAAACACCGACAGCCGCGACGCCAGGTAGCGCCGCAGCAGCCAGAACCAGGTCAGGTAGCTGGCAAACGCGATCAGCACTGACTGGTAGAACAGGCTCGCCAGCACCACCCCGTCGATCTGCACGGTTGCGGTCTGGCCGGCGGCCACCGCCATCGCCAGCAGCATCACCGCGGATACCCCCAACTGGTACAGCAGGGTCTTGCTGGCCGGGGCGCTGGCCAGCGGGCTGGCGCGCACCACCACGGTGGTGGCGGCCCACAGTGCGCCGGCGAGGATGCCAAGCGCATCGCCCAGCAGCGTGCTGCCCTGCGCCGACGGCGCGGCAATGCCATCGGCAAAGGCCAGCGCCATGCCCGCGAACGCGAGTGCCACGCCCAGCCATTGCCCGGTTTGCAACCGCTCGCCCAGCACCACGAAATGCAGTCCCAGCGCGGTGAAGATCGGCGCGGTGTACAGGAACACCGCCATGCGCGAGGCGGTGGTGTGGCCCAGCCCGACGAAGATGCAGAAGAACTCCGCGCCGAACAGCAGCCCGGCCAGCAAGCCGGCGTTCAGCGTGCCGTCGCGCCGCCACAGCGGCGTGCCGCGCCAGGCGGCAAAGCCGAACACCAGCAACGCCGCCACTGCCGAGCGCACGCCCGCCTGCAGCACCGCGCCCATCAGCGGCGCGGTGACCTTGATCACCACCTGCTGCAGGCCCCAGGCGGCGCACAGCACCACCATCAGGCCCACGGCGAAGCCGTCGAGCGGCTGCCGGGCCAGGCTTTGCGTGCTCATGGCGAGCGTGCGTCAGGGACGGCTGGCGTCGCGGGTGGAATGGCGCTCGATCAGCTCGATCTTGTAGCCGTCCGGGTCTTCGACAAAGGCGATCACGGTGGTGCCGCCCTTGACCGGGCCGGCTTCGCGCACAACCTTGCCCCCGGCGGTGCGGATGCGCTCGCACGCGGCCGCGGCATCGTCGGTTTCCAGCGCGATATGGCCGTAGGCCGTGCCCAGGTCATATTGGTCGACGCCGTAGTTGTAGGTCAGCTCCAGCACCGCGGTCTCGCTCTCGGGGCCGTAGCCGACAAAGGCGAGGCGGTACTTGTATTCAGGGTTGTCGCTCTGGCGCAGCAGCTGCATGCCGAGCACGCGCGTGTAGAAATCGATGGAGCGCTGCATGTCGCCGACGCGCAGCATGGTGTGGAGGAGTCGCATTTGAGGGCCTTCAACTTTTTTAGGTATAGGAAGGCGCCATTTTAGTGCGTTTGGCCGAAACCTACCGGCCCGCTTCCGCCCGCTCAGAAGGTCGGCAACAGCTCGGGCGGGTGTGCCCGCAGTTGCGCGCGCGCATCGCGGAACTCGGGGAAGATCGATTCCACGGTCTGCCAGAAGCGCGGGCCGTGGTTCATTTCCTTCAGGTGCGCCAGCTCGTGCGCGGCGACATAGTCGATCATCGACAGCGGGAAATGCATCAGGCGCCAGTTCAGCCGGATCTTGCCGTCGGCGGTGCAGCTGCCCCAGCGCGTGGCGGCCGAGGTCAGCGCAAAGCCGGTGTGGCGCACGCCCAGCTTGTCGGCGTAGATATCGAGCCGCTCGGCCAGCAGCCGGCGCGCCTGCTGCTGCAGCCAGCCCTGCACACGGTCCTTGATCTGCTGCTCGTCGGCATGGCCCGGCAGCGCCAGGTGCAGCACGCGGCGGTCGGCATCGAACAGCAGCGCGCCGAGCGGCGACTCCAGCGACAGCGTCAGCGGCTGCCCCAGGAAGGGCAGGCTGGCGCCGTCGCGCCATTGCACCGTGGGCAGGATGCGGCGCGACTCGCGGTGGCGCCACTCGCCCAGCTTGTTGAAGATCCAGCGCTGTTTTTCCAGGATGGCCAACTCGATGTCCGCCAGCGTGACCCAGCGCGGCGCCGTGATCGACAGGCCGCGGTCGTCGATGGTGAAGCCGATGGTGCGGCGCGCCGAGCGCTTGAGCGTGTAATGCAGCGGCCGTTCGCCGATGCGCAGCAGGCGAGCATTGGGTTGCGGCACCGGCCATGCGGGCTGCTGCGGGGGCTCCTGCGCAAGCGGGGCTGGCTGCGGCGCCTGGGCGGACTCCGCCAGCGGCAGCTCCAGCTGCGCGCCGTCGGCGTCAGGTCGCAGCAGCTTCATGCGGCGGGCCCGCCCGGAGCCGCGCTCCGGTAGCTTTGCGGATCGATGCGGCGCATGTCGCGCTCGATCCATTCCGCCACCTCCTGGTTGAGCTGGTCCGCGGTCTTGTTGGCCGAGGCGATTGCCGGGCCGACCGAGATCGTCACCATGCCCGGGTGCTTCAGGAACGAATTGCGCGGCCACACCCGGCCCGAGTTGACCGCCATCGGCAGCACCCAGGCGCCGGTTTCCACCGCCAGGCGCGCGCCGCCGCTCTTGTAGCGCGCCTTCTCCAGGCCCGAAGGCGTGCGCGTGCCTTCCGGGAACATGATGATCCAGGCGCCTTCGGCCAGCCGCTCGCGGCCCTGGCGCGCGGCCGAGGCGAAAGCGCGGGTGCCTTCCTTGCGGTTGATATGGACCATCTTCAGCATGCCCAGCGCCCAGCCGAAGAACGGCACCAGCAGCAGCTCGCGCTTGAACACGAAGCACAGCGGCTTGGGCATCAGCGCCACGTAGGCCACGGTTTCCCAGGCCGACTGGTGCTTGGACAGCAGCACCACCGGCTTGTCGAGCATCACGTCCATATGCTCATGGCCTTCGATGCGGTACTGGATGCCGCAGATGCCGCGCGCGGCCCAGATCACCAGCAGGGGCCAGCCGCGCACGAAGCGGAAGCGCTGGTCGGCATTCATGAACGGGAACACCAGGAAGCAGGCGCAGGCGTAGGGTGGCGTCAGCACCAGCAGGTACAGCGCAAACAACAGGGAACGAAGAAACGTCATGCGGGGGGCGCGAATAGGGAATGGATGCGGGCGGTCAGCCGGCGCTATGAGCGGGCGGGCGCTGTGCGCCGCCGTTGCCGGTCAGCCAGCGTGCAAACGCGCGCAGGTCGTCGTGTACCTGCGTGCCCGGCGGCAGGCCACCCTGGTCGAAGGTCTTCTGGCCTTTGCCGCTGCGCACCAGGTGCGGCGCGCAGCCAACCGCCACGCCGGCTTCCAGGTCGCGCAACGAATCGCCAACGATGGGCACGCCGCGGAGCTCGATGCCGAAGCGCTCGCTGATCTGCTCCAGCATGCCCGGCTTGGGCTTGCGGCAGTCGCAACCGTCCGCGGCGGTATGCGGGCAGAAGAACACCGCGTCGACGCGCCCGCCCAGGCGCGCGAGCAACGTGTGCATCTTCTCGTGCATGGCGTTGAGCGCGCTCATCTCGAACAGCCCGCGGCCGATGCCGGACTGGTTGCTGGCGAGGATCACGCGGTAGCCGGCCTGGTTCAGCGCGGCGATGGCCTCCAGGCTGCCGTCGATCGGCACCCATTCATCGGGCGTCTTGATGAACTGGTCGCTGTCGAGGTTGACCACCCCGTCGCGGTCCAGGATGACAAACTTGGGCGGCGTCTGTGGCATGTGCGGCTCCGGTGGCTGAGATCAGGCGGCCAGCTTGGAGATGTCGGCCACGCGGTTGGCCATCGCATGCAGCGAAGCCAGCAGCGCCAGGCGGTTGGCGCGCAGCTGCGCGTCCTCGGCCATCACCATCACATCATTGAAGAAGCGGTCGACGGCATCGCGTAGCTGGGCCAGGTCGCGCAGCGCGGCGGTGAAATCGCCGCTGGCGAAGGCTGCTTCCACGGCCGGGCGCACGCGCTCGATGGCGGCGTGCAGCGCGCCTTCTGCCTCTTCCTGGAACAGCGCCGGATCGACCGCGCCGACCGGCTCGGTGTTCTTGCGCAGGATGTTGGTGATGCGCTTGTTGGCGGCGGCCAGGGCCTCGGCCTCGGGCAGCGCGGCAAAGGTGCGCACTGCCTCCATGCGGCCCAGGATGTCATGCAGCTGGTCCGGGCGCAGGCTGACCACGGCCTCGACTTCGTTGGTGGTGTAGCCCTTGTCCTTCAGGTAGCCGCGCACGCGGTCGTACAGGAAGTCGGCGATTGCCTCGGGTGCCGGCTTGACTGCAGCGATGCCGGCAAAGGCGTGCTGCGTCAGCGCCAGCAGCGACGACAGCGACAGCGCCAGCGGCTTTTCGATCAGCATGCGCAGGATGCCAAGCGCATGGCGGCGCAGCGCGAACGGGTCCTTCTCGCCGGTGGGCTGCAGGCCGATGCCCCAGATCCCGACCAGGGTCTCGAGCTTGTCGGCCAGCGCCACGGCGGTGCTGACCGCGCCTGCGGGCAGCGCATCGCCGGCAAAGCGCGGACGGTAGTGTTCGGAGCAGGCCAGTGCTACGTCTTCGGCCTCGTCATCGTGACGGGCGTAGTACGTGCCCATGGTGCCCTGCAGCTCGGGGAACTCGCCGACCATGTCGGTCAGCAGGTCGGCCTTGGCCAGTTCAGCGCCGCGCATCGCGGCGGCCTTGTCGGTGGGCACGCCGCTGTCGTTGAGCGCATCGGCGATATGGCCGGCGATCTGCTGCAGGCGCTGCACGCGGTCCAGCTGGGTGCCGATCTTGTTGTGGTAGACCACGCTGGCCAGTTGCGGCACGCGCGATGCCAGCGTCTTCTTGCGGTCCTGGTCGAAGAAGAACTTGGCATCGGCCAGGCGCGGGCGCACCACGCGCTCGTTGCCGGTGATGATCGACTGCGGCGTCTCGGTGGCCAGGTTCGACACGATCAGGAAGCGGTTGCGCAGGTGGCCGTCGGCATCGGTCAGCGCAAAGTACTTCTGGTTGGTCTGCATGGTCAGGATCAGGCATTCCTGCGGCACCGCCAGGAAGGCTTCCTCGAAATGGCAGGCATAAACCACCGGCCATTCCACCAGCGAGTTGACTTCATCGAGCAGCGACTCGGGCATGATCACCTGGTCGGCGCCGGCTTCCTTGAGCAGCGCGGCGCGCATGCGCTCGCGGCGCTCGGCATAGCTGGCCACCACGTGGCCGGCGGACTCCAACTGCTGCGCATAGTCGTTGGCATGCGCGATCTCGATCCTGCCGTGGGACAGGAAGCGGTGGCCCTGGGTCAGGTTGCTGGCCTGCAGCCCCAGAAGCGTCACCGGCAGGATCTCGGCGCCGAACAGCGCGATCAGGCTGTGCGCCGGGCGCACGAAATGCACCGTGCTGCCGTCCGGGCGCTGGTAGCTCATGACCTTGGGGATCGGCAGCTTCGCAATGGTGTCTTCCAGCGCTGCCTGCACCGCGGCAGCCAGTTCGGCGCCGCGTGCGGTATAGCGGTAGAAGAAGGCCTCGGCCTTGCCGTCGGAGGCGCGCTCCAGCGACTGCCAGTCGATCTCGGCGACGCCGACCGACTTGGCCAGCGCGGCCAGCTTCTTGGCCAGCGGCGCGGTGGGCTCGCCGTTGGCGTCCAGCGCCACCGACAGCGGCAGGACCTTCTCGCGCTGCTCGCGGTCCGGCGCGCTGCGGCGCACGCCCGACACCAGCGCGGCCAGGCGGCGCGGGGTGGCGAACGGCGTCACGGTGGCGCCCGGTTCAAGCAGGTCGCGCTCGCCCAGGCCGGCGAACAGGCCCTGCGCGAAGGCGTCGCCCAGGCGCCCCAGCGCCTTGGGTGGCAGTTCTTCGGTGAACAGTTCGATCAGCAGCGAGTCGGTCATGGGTTGCGACATGAATCGTATCCAGCAAGTTGTAGCGCGCGCCGCTTATCAGCAGCGCGGCGAAAGATTAGGTTCTACTCCGGACAGCAGCCACAGGCCGTTCTGTTGTCGGAATTGCAGCGTGGTGTAGGCGCATTGCGCGGCCGCTGCGGCGCTGGCCGCGCCGTTGCTGCCACCGCGGCTGCCTGCAGCCGGGAAGCGCGCGTCGATGCGGCGCAGGCGCTTGTCGTAGCGGATCTCGTCGATGCGCCCGCCCACCCAGAAATCGATCTTCGGCGGCAGCTGCGCCGCCGAGTGGTAGGTCTTGACCGTGCGGCGGGTGCGGCCGTTGTGGGTCTCCATCTCCACCCACGTCAGCGGATAGCGGATCGCGCTTTCATAGGCGCGCAGCGGCACGCGGTGCCATCCCAGGTCGCGCTGGCCGGACAGGTCGCACGAGAACGAGCGCACCAGCTGCGTCCACTGGTCGAGCGCGTTCAGCGACGGGCGCCATTGGCGCGCCATGGCCAGCTGCAGCGCCTGCGGGTCGGCCTCGCACACATTGCTCAGCTCCGCCGGCAGCATCAGCGCCTGCGCGCTGGGTGCCGCCTGCGCGCGCGCGCCGATGGCATTGCCGGCGGCGGCGAGCGCGGCGGTCGCCATGGCGCAGCACAACGCGCTGCGCGCCAGTTGCGTCATGCCCGGGCTCCGCCGTTGCTGCACATTGGGAAGCCGAGGGCCTCGCGCGAGTCGTAGTAAGCCTGTGCCACCTGGCGCGACAGGTTGCGGATGCGGCCGATATACGCCGCGCGCTCGGTCACCGAGATCGCGCCGCGCGCGTCCAGCAGGTTGAAAGTGTGGGCGGCCTTGAGCACCTGCTCGTAGGCGGGCAGCGCCAGGCGCGTGCCGGCGGCCTGGCCTTCCTCGGCGCCGTCGCCATTGCCCATCAGCCGCTTGGCCTCGCCTTCGTGCTCGGCGAAATGGCGGAACAGGATCTCGGTGTTGCTGTGCTCGAAGTTGTAGGTCGACTGCTCGACTTCATTCTGGTGGTACACGTCGCCATAGGTCAGGCGGCGCGTCTCGCCGTTCTCGACCCACTCGGTCCAGATCAGGTCAAAGACGTTCTCGACCTTCTGCAGGTACATCGCCAGGCGTTCGATGCCGTAGGTGATCTCGCCGGTGATGGGCTTGCAGTCGATCCCGCCCACCTGCTGGAAGTAGGTGAACTGCGTCACTTCCATGCCGTTGAGCCAGACTTCCCAGCCCAGGCCCCAGGCGCCCAGCGTGGGGTTCTCCCAGTCGTCCTCGACGAAGCGGATGTCGTTCTGCTTGAGGTCCAGGCCGAGCGCCTCGAGCGAGCCCAGGTACAGCTCCAGAATGTTCTCGGGCGCGGGCTTGAGCACCACCTGGTACTGGTAGTAGTGCTGCAGGCGGTTGGGGTTCTCGCCATAGCGGCCGTCCTTGGGGCGGCGCGACGGCTGCACGTAGGCGGCGCGCCACGGCTCGGGGCCTAGCGCGCGCAGGAAGGTGTGTACGTGGGATGTGCCGGCGCCGACCTCCAGATCGATGGGTTGCAACAGCGCGCAGCCCTGCCGGTCCCAATAGGCCTGCAGGGTCAGAATCATTTGTTGGAAGGTCAGCATATGAAGACTAGGTAGAGGCACCCGGGCGCGGTAGCGCCGCCCGGCATGCAGGCCCCGCAGCGCGTGCCGGAGCCGGCGCATGCGGATTTTGCCAAACCCTGAATTCTATCGGCTTTTTGGCAAGGCGCCCCGTTTGGCGGGGCCGGCTAGGGCGCGCACCGATGGCTGAGGACGCTTGCCAATGTCGGCCCTACGCAACGCATCGGGAAAATACTGACGCGGATTTCAGGTTTGGCCGCTGCTAGCCGATAGTGTTTTTGTATACAGTATGAGTAAGCAACCCGTTTCAGAGCGTTGCGGTTGACAGTCCGTGCCGGCATGGCGGGCACGGCGGCTGCTGGCTGGCACCGCAGTAGCCGTTTGTCGGTAACTGATATTGATGGGGACTTGGCATCATGGCACTTCTTTCTCGCAAACCTTACCTGGTCGCAATCGCGGTCATGATCGCCGCGGCCACCGTGTCCGTGGCGACCGGGCTGCTGGGCTGAACCGGCTGGCGCTCACCTGAGGCGCCACAACCGGCACCGCAATCAAGCGCCGGACGGCGGCGGCGATCCCGCCGCGTCCGGTGCCTGCTTCTGCCTGTGCCTTCAGCTTGTGCCGCGCCGCTTGCGCGCACGCCAGGCAGCCATCCCCAGCACCAGCGCAAACAGCGCCAGCACCGGCGCGTTCCCCCAGCGGATATAGGGCGTCAGCCCCTGCATGCCCTGCACCTCGGCCGCCAGCGTGCCGACCGTGAAGGTCGGCAGGCGTTGCTGCACCGAGCCATCCGGGCGTACCACCGCGGTCATGCCGGTATTGGTCGAGCGCAGCATCGGCCGGCGCGTTTCCAGCGCGCGCATGCGCGAGATCTGCAGATGCTGGTCCAGCGCGATGGTGTCGCCGAACCACGCCAGGTTGGTCAGGTTGGCCAGGACATTGGCCGGCGCCGGTTGCTGGCGCAGCGTCTGCGCGATTTCCTCGCCGAACAGATCCTCGTAGCAGATATTGGGCGCCACGCGCACGCCGCGCACCGGCAGCGAGGCCTGGTCGAGCCCGCCGCGGCGGAAGTCGCCCAGCGGCATCTTCATCATGTCGACGAACCAGCGGAACCCCAGCGGGATAAATTCGCCGAACGGCACCAGGTGGTGCTTGTTGTAGCGGTACAGGCGTTCGGTCTCGGGGCCCAGGCCGAAGACGCTGTTGGTGAAGTCCACTGGGGAGTCGGCGCCGGCGGCGCCGAACAGCACCGTAGTGCCGCTGGCCAGCGCGTAGTCGCGCACCGCCACGGCCACGTCGACCGGCAGCTCTTGCAGGATGACCGGGAACGCGGTTTCCGGCGTGACCACCAGGTCGGCCGGCGCGGCGGTGATCATGTCGCGGTACAACTCGATCGAGCGCTGGATGCCGGCGGGCTCGAACTTGATGTCCTGGGCCACGTTGCCTTGCAGCAGCCGCACCGACAGCGGCTTGCCGGCGGGCGTGGTCCAGGCCAGCGGCGCCAGCGCTGCGCCCGCAGCGGGCAGGGCCAGTGCCAGTGCCAGCGCGCCCAGCGCCCGGCCGCGTTCACCGCGGCCCAGTCCGCGTACGGCAGCCGCCAGCAGTGCCGCCACCGCGGCGGCCAGGGCGCCGATGCCGTACACGCCAACGAGCGGCGCGAAGCCGGCCAGCGGGCCATCGGCATGGGCATACCCGCCCGACAGCCACGGGAAGCCGGTAAACACCACGCCGCGCAGCCATTCGGCGAGACCCCAGGCAGCGCCGAAGGCCAGCGGCGCCAGCAGCGTGGCCCCCGGCAGGCGCGCCGTCAGCCGATGCCACAGCGCGCCGGCCAGCGCCGGGTAGAGCGACAGGAAGCCCGAGAACAGCACCACCGCCAGCGCGGCCATCCACGCCGGCATCTCGCCGTAGACGTGCATGCTGATATAGAGCCACCAGATGCCGGACAGGAACCAGCCCAGCCCGAAGGCATAGCCAGTGGCGGCGGCCAGGCGCGCGCGCGGCGCGTCGGCCATCAGCGCGGCCAAGCCGGCCAGCGACAGGATCTGCAGCCACCACCAGTCATGGGGGGCAAAGGCTTGCGTATGGGCGATGCCGAGCACGCCGGCCAGCAGCAGCCGCACCATGGTCGCTGCGCGCGAACGCGCGCGCGTGCCAGGCACGCCTGTCGGGGCGGCGTCGGCAGCGGCGGCGCCGTTGAGGACCGGGGCGGAACGCTTCATGCGCCGGCCGCGCCCGCGTTGTCGCCGTTGGATTCGCGGTGCACCTGCAGCAGGTGCACCTGCCGCGCGTCGGCGCGCAGCACCTCGAAGCGGATCGGCGGCAGGGTGATGACCTCGCCGCGGTGGGGCACGTGGCCCACGTGGTTGGACAGCAGCCCGCCCACGGTATCGACATCGTGGTCGGAGAAGGCGGTACCGAAGGCCTCGTTGAACTGGGCGATCTCGGTCAGGCCGTGCACGCGCCAGCTGCCGTCGGGCATTGGCAGGATATTGTCCTGGTCTTCGTCCAGGTCGAACTCATCCTCGATGTCGCCCACGATCTGCTCCAGCACGTCCTCGATCGTCACCAGGCCGGCCACGCCGCCGTACTCGTCGACGACCATGGCGATATGGTTGCGGTTGATGCGGAAGTCGCGCAGCAGGATGTTCAGGCGCTTGGACTCGGGGATGAACACCGCCGGGCGCAGGGTCTCGCGCAGGTCGAAGGCGGGGTCGGTGTAGTAGCGCAGCAGGTCCTTGGCCAGCAGGATGCCGATGATGTTGTCACGGCTGCCTTCGTAGACCGGGAAGCGCGAGTGCGCGGTCTGCTGCATGAAGGGGATGAACGCCTCCGGGGCGTCCGCGATATTGACCATATCCATCTGCGCGCGCGGCACCATGATGTCGCTCGCGGTCAGTTCGGAGACCTGGAACACGCCCTCGATCATCGACAGCGAGTCGGCGTCGATCAGGTTGCGCTCATGCGCTTCCTGGAGCACTTCGAGCAATTCCGCGCGGGTGTCCGGCTCAGGGGAAATCAGGTCTGACAGGCGTTCGAGAAGCGATCTGGGCCGATCGGCCTGCTTCAGGTAAGCGGGCTTCGAACTGGGATAAGGGTCGTTCATTTCGCGGCGAGCGCGTGGTGGAGATCGTCTGAAGGATACACTAAAAGCCTGACCGTCCCGTGACGGCGGGCGGTCGCCTGAGACCATATGTGCAGCAGGCGGCGCCCGACCGGCGCCGCGTGTGAGAGAGGGATCACGCGGAAATCACGCGGTGCGGTCGCCCTGGTAGGGATCGGCGTAGCCCAGCGCCTGCAGCGTCTCGGTCTCGATCGCTTCCATTTCCTCGGCCTCGGCGTCTTCCTCGTGCTCGTAGCCTTGCGCGTGCAGCACGCCGTGCACGATCAGATGCGCATAGTGCGCTTCCAGCGGCTTGCGCTGCTCGCGCGCCTCGGCTTCCACCACCGGGCAGCACAGCACGATATCGCCCGTGACCGGATCGGCTTCGTTTTCCGCATAGGCAAAGGTCAGCACGTTGGTGGCGTAGTCCTTGCCGCGGTAGGTGCGGTTCAGCGTGCGCCCCTCTTCCTCGCCGACAAAGCGGATGGTCAGTGCGGCATCGGCATACAGTGCCGACTTGACCCAGGTTTCGATCTTGCGGCGCGCCGGCAGGCCATCGCCCTTGCCGACGCCGTCGCCGTGCTGGACCTCCAGCTCCAGCGCCGGCGGCGTGGCCGGCGTGCCGGTGGTGGTGACCACCGGCGTGGCGGTCACGGCCACCGACAGCGAGTCGTGGTTGTCCGGGCGCACCAGCAGGCCGGCCTGCTGGTTGGTGTCGGTGTGCTCGGCCAGCAGCGCCACCACGCCGTCGGCGGCCTGCGACAGGTCCAGCGTCAGGCTGCGGCCGTCGGGCAGTTGCACGCGCAGCGCGTGCGCGGCGCTCTTGCGCGCGCGGCCGTCGCCGTCGAACAGGGTCAGGCTCACGGCGGAAGACTTGGATTTCTGGGATTTCAATTAAGCGTCCTTGTGCTGGGCGTGGTATTCGTCATAGGCATCGACGATGCGGGCCACCAGCGGATGGCGCACCACGTCGATGCTGGTAAAGCGGGTGCAGGCAATGCCGCGCACGTCGCGCAGCACGAGCTGCGCTTCCACCAGGCCGCTCTTCTGCCCGCGGGGCAGGTCGATCTGGGTGATGTCGCCGGTGATCACCGCCTTCGAGCCGAAGCCGATGCGTGTGAGGAACATCTTCATCTGCTCGGGGGTGGTGTTCTGCGCCTCGTCCAGGATGATGAAGGCATGGTTCAGCGTGCGCCCGCGCATGTAGGCGAGCGGCGCGATCTCGATCATCTGCCGATCGAACATCTTCTGCGTGCGGTCGAAGCCGAGCAGGTCATACAGGGCGTCGTACAGCGGGCGCAGGTAAGGGTCGACCTTCTGCGCCAGGTCGCCGGGCAGGAAGCCCAGGCGCTCGCCGGCCTCCACCGCCGGGCGCGTCAGCACGATGCGCTTGACCGCATCGCGCTCCAGCGCATCGACCGCGCACGCCACCGCCAGGTAGGTCTTGCCTGTGCCGGCCGGGCCGATGCCCATGGTCAGGTCGTGCGACAGGATATTGCGCAGGTAGTCGCGCTGCGCCACGGTGCGGCCCTGCAGGCCGGTGCGGCGCGTGTGCAGCACCGGCGATTCGTCGCCGATCTCGCGATCCTCGACATCGCCGCCGTTGCCAGGCAGGTAGCTGCCATGCGCGGACAGCTGGCGCGTTTCCACCAGGCCCAGCTGCACGTCGTCGATCGACAGCGGCGTACGCGCCTGGTTGTAGAAGCGCTCCAGCGCCGTTGCCGCATCCTGCGCGTTGCCGCCGCGCACCGTCATGCGGTGGCCGCGACGCTGGATGTTCACGTCCAGCGCCTGCTCGATCTGGCGCAGGTTTTCGTCGAGCGGCCCGCACAGGTTCTGCAGCCGGGTGTTGTCGTCCTTGGGGGCGACGAATTCTGCGGATGGGACTTTCATCAGTTGGCGATGGCCTCGCTGGATAGTGCCTGGTTACTGCCGAACCACGATCTCGCCGCGCAGCGAGTGCGGGAACGCCTGCGTGATGCTCACGTCGACCAGTTGGCCGACCAGCCGGTCGCGGCCTGCCTGGGGCACGCCCGGCAGCGCGAAGTTGACCACGCGGTTGTTCTCGGTGCGGCCGTGCAGCTCGGTCGGATCCTTGCGCGCAGGGCCTTCCACCAGGATGCGCTGCACCGTGCCGACCATGTTCTGGCTGATGCGCTGCACGTTTTCCTCGATAGTGGCCTGCAGGCGCTGCAGCCGGCGCAGCTTGACCTCGTGCGGGGTGTCGTCGTGCAGGTTGGCAGCGGGCGTGCCCGGGCGCGGGCTGAAGATGAACGAGAACGAGGTGTCGTAGCCGATCTCCTCGATCATCGCCATCAGCTTCTCGAAGTCGGCATCGGTCTCACCGGGAAAGCCCACGATAAAGTCCGACGACATCGACATGTCCGGGCGCAGCACGCGCAGCTTGCGGATGATGCTCTTGTACTCCAGCACGCTGTAGCCGCGCTTCATCGCCATCAGGATGCGGTCGGACGCATGCTGCACCGGCAGGTGCAGGTGGTTGACCAGCTTGTCGCAGCGGCCGTACAGCTCGACCAGGCGCGAGGTGAATTCCTTCGGGTGGCTGGTGGTGTAGCGGATGCGCTCGATGCCGGGGATCTCGGCCACGTACTCGATCAGCAGCGCAAAGTCGGCGATCTCGGTGGTGTCGCCCATCTTGCCGCGGTAGGCGTTGACGTTCTGGCCCAGTAGCGTGACTTCACGCACGCCCTGTTCAGCCAGGCCGGCAACTTCGGCCAGCACGTCCTCGAACGGGCGCGACACTTCTTCGCCACGGGTGTAGGGCACCACGCAATAGCTGCAGTACTTGGAGCAGCCCTCCATGATCGAGACGAAGGCACTCGGGCCTTCCACGCGCGCCGGCGGCAGGTGGTCGAACTTCTCGATCTCGGGGAAGGAGATGTCCACCTGCGACTGGCCGGTGCGCTGGCGGCGCGCGATCAGGTCGGGCAGGCGGTGCAGCGTCTGCGGGCCGAACACCACGTCGACATACGGCGCGCGCGAGACGATGCTGGCGCCTTCCTGGCTGGCCACGCAACCGCCCACGCCGATCACCAGGTCGGGTTTGACGGCTTTGAGCGCCTTCATCCGGCCCAGTTCCGAGAACACCTTCTCCTGCGCCTTCTCGCGCACCGAGCAGGTGTTGAACAGGATCACGTCGGCGTCTTCGACGTTGTCGGTGGGTTCCAGCCCCTGGCTGGCGTTGAGGACGTCGACCATCTTGCCCGAGTCGTACTCGTTCATCTGGCAGCCGTACGTCTTGACGAAAACTTTCTTCATATGCCGATCTCAGTGGTTGACCTGGGGGCATCAGGGTGTTGCAACAACACGGCCGGCGCGTGGGGCACGCCGGTCGCACTTCCGGGGGACTACGATTTCTTCTTCAGCGCCTTCTGTTCCGGCTCGCTCAGCACCCAGGCGGTCAGCAGCTGGCCGTACAGGTCCAGCTTGTACCGCACCGGCAGCTTCTGGCCGGCCACCGCGGCGCTGGCCAGCAGCTGGTTGTCGGTGCCGAACAGGCGCAGGCCCGGCGCCACGCCGACGGTCTTGCCATCGAGCGTGGCCGTTTGGGGCGCACCGGCAGACGGCGTGGCGATAACGAGCCTGGCCGCCTGCGCATCGTCCGGGATCACCCGCACCGGCTGGGCCATCGCGCTTGCCGCACCGAGCAGCAGGGCGGCGGCGCAGGCCAGCGTTGGCAGCAGCCTGCGGGCGCGCCTGGGTTGGACAGACTCCGGCGCCTCGCGGCGCGCATCACGACCTGCTGGCATGGGGGGAGAACTCCGACAAATGGGACGACGCGTTGGCGGGAATGGCCCAAAGACGGGCGCAACCTGTCATTTTACCCCGCTGGCGGCCTGGCCGGGTCGGCGATGCAGGCGAGCTCAGAACAGGCAGGATGCCTCTTGCAGCACACGTTGCTTGGACACCGTGCCCATCAGTTCGCGGCTGGCGCTGTCGCGCACCAGCGGAATGCGGTTGATGCCGTGCCCGGCAAACACCGCCAGGGCGTCGCGCAGGCGCGAATCCGGGGTCAGTGCGGGGAAGTCGCGCTCGGCCAGCGCCAGCACGTCGTCCGCGGCGCCCTCGCGCTGGGCGCGCTGCAGCGCGTGGATCGACAGCGCGCCCAGCAGGCGGCCATCTGCTTCGACCAGATAGAGGTAGCGTGTGCCGGTCTCGGCAAACTTGTCGGCTGCCACCGCCAGGGTAGCGTTCGGGTCGAGCACGGTATCGGTCGGGTCGCACAGGCCCGCCAGCGTCAGCGTGCGGGCATGTTCGGCCGCGGCCGAGGCCTGCGCGCGCTCGGCGATCACGCTGTACAGCGACAGCGTCTGGCAGCGTGACGCCGTGTAGTACGCCGCCACCGCGCCGATCATCGACGGCAGCAGCAGCGCGGGCGCCAGCGTCATCTCGAACACCATCAGCACCGACATCAGCGGCGCCTGACTGGTGGCCGCCAGGAACGCACTCATGCCCACCAGCGGTAGCAGCGGCGCCGCACCGGCCGCCGTGCCCTGCATGCCGATGGCCAGCAACTGCCCGAGCGCCGCCCCCACGAACAGCGACGGCGTGAACACGCCGCCGACCGCCCCCGAGCCCATGCTGATCACCGTTGCCACCAGCTTGGCCAGCAGCACGCCGGCCACCGGCACGCTCAGCGGCTGTTCCTGCAGGATGGTCTGGATGGTGGAATAGCCGTTGCCAACCACCTCGGGCACCGCCATCGCCAGCACGCCGACCAGCGCGCCGCCCAGCGTGAGCCGTGCCACTGGCCCGCCCGGCACGGCGGCAAAGCGGCTGCGCGCAAAGCCGGCCGCGCGCATGAACAGCGCGCCCGCGATGCCGGCGGCCACGCCCAGCGCCGCCGCGGCCAGCAGGATGTGCGGGCGCAGGTCGGGGGCGATATCCAGGCCCGGGTAGAGCGGCTGCAGGCCGCCGTGCCACTGGCTGACCATGGCGCCGGCCACCGAAGCCAGGAAGAGCGGCATCAGGCGCTGCACCGCGAGCGCCCCGAACACCACTTCGGCAACGAAGACGGCGGCGGAGAAGGGGGTGTGATAGACGGTGGCAAGGCCGGCCGCGGCCCCGCAGGCGGTCAGCATGCGGCGCATGTTCGAGCCGCCGCCGCGTTCCAGCCGGGTCGACGGGAACAGCGAGCCGCACAGCGCCGCCAGCTGGATCATCGCGCCTTCCTTGCCGACCGAGCTGCCGCTGACGATCGAGAAAAACGATGAGAGCGCGCGCAGCAAGGTGATCCGCACCGGCAGGCGGCCGCTGCCGTTGGCCACCGCTTCCATGTAGTCGGTGGCGCCGCTGTGGCTGCCGGCCAGGCGATTGGCCAGCACCAGCAGGCCGCCCGCCAGCGCGCCGCCCGCGGCCGGAATTACCACGCGCCACGCCAGCGCCAGCGTGGCGAATACGGCCACCACGTCGGCATGGCTGGAAAACAGCACGACGCCGGCGCCCTCCAGCGCTTCCTTGAACAGTGTGGTGGCAATGGCCGCGACGATCCCGACCGGGATGGCCGCGAACAGGGTGACTTCCTGGTCTTCGAGGAAACGCAAGCGCATGGCGGCTTTCCGGGGCAAATGTGGCGCGGGTGCGGAGCCGGAGAGGGGGCGGGCAGAGGCTGTCATGATAGCGCAGCGCCACCCGCGCAGACCCGATGTGCGCCGGCGCGCATGCGGGGCCGCGCCCGGTGCAGAACCCGCTTGTCACGGACTGGTACACTACCGCTCTTTCCTTCGCGGGCGGGCCGGTGCCCTGCCATGCCGGCTTCCCGGCGTTCGCGTTCCGATTCCGATCCGATTACCAGGAGCCATCCGGCGTTTGGCGCACCGCGTGCGCAGCGATGGCCCAAGCAGCAATACATGTCTTTTTCTGAACTCGGCTTGTCCGACAAGATTGTGCGTGCCGTGGCCGAACAGGGCTACACCACGCCGACTCCCATCCAGGCCCAGGCAATCCCCGCCATTCTCAAGGGCGGTGACCTGCTCGCCGGCGCGCAGACCGGCACCGGCAAGACCGCCGGCTTTACGCTGCCGATGCTGCAGATGTTGTCCGACTCCGCGGCGCGCGGCGCCAATGGCGCGCAGCGTCCGGCCCGCCTGCCGGTGCGCGCACTGGTGCTGACGCCCACGCGCGAACTGGCCGCCCAGGTCGAAGAGAGCGTGCGCAACTACGGCAAGTACCTGCGCCTGCGTTCCATGGTGATGTTCGGCGGCGTCGGCATCAACCCGCAGATCGAGCAGCTCAAGCGCGGCGTCGAGATCGTCGTGGCCACGCCCGGCCGCCTGCTGGACCACGTGTCCCAGCGCACCATCGACCTGTCGCAGGTGGAACTGCTGGTGCTCGATGAAGCCGACCGCATGCTCGACATGGGCTTCATCCACGATATCCGCAAGATCCTCAACGTGCTGCCGGCCAAGCGCCAGAACCTGCTGTTCTCGGCGACGTTCTCGGACGATATCCGCGCGCTGGCCGACCGCCTGCTGAACAACCCGGCCTCGATCGAGGTGGCGCGGCGCAACACCACGGCCGAGACCGTGGACCAGCGCGTCTACCCGGTGGACCGCGAGCGCAAGCGTGAACTGCTGGCCCACCTGGTGCGCCAGCATGACTGGCACCAGGTGCTGGTATTTACGCGCACCAAGCACGGCGCCAACCGCCTGGCCGAGCAGCTGACCAAGGACGGCCTGTCGGCACTGGCGATCCATGGCAACAAGAGCCAGTCGGCGCGCACGCGCGCGCTGTCGGAATTCAAGTCGGGCACGCTGCGGCTGCTGGTGGCAACCGATATCGCCGCGCGCGGCATCGACATCGACCAGCTGCCGCACGTGGTCAACTTCGACCTGCCCAACGTGCCCGAGGACTATGTGCACCGCATCGGCCGTACCGGCCGCGCCGGCGCCGAGGGCGAAGCGATCTCGCTGGTCTGCGTGGACGAGATTGCGCTGCTGCGCGATATCGAACGCCTGATCAAGCGCAAGCTCGAACAGACCGTGCTGCCGGGCTTCGAGGTCGACCCGAGCATCGCGCCCGAGCCGATCCAGAAGGGCCGCCAACAGCGTGGCGGTGGTGGCCAGGGGCAAGGACAAAGCCAGGGCCGCGGACGCGCCCAGGCGCGTCCGGCCGGCAACGAAGGCGAGGGCGCCCAGCGCCAGCGCCCGGCGCGCGAAGCGCAGGCTGCGCCGCGCCAGGCCCAGGGCGGCCAGCCGCGCACGCGCGCTGCCGAAGGCGGCCAGCGCGGCAATGGCGCGGCCAACGG
>NZ_JBYSYC010000080.1:0-20955 GCF_058782875.1 Cupriavidus sp. FW305-F7
TTGAGATAATGCTGGCTCACCGGTCGAAATGACGATGAGCCTTTAACTGCCCTGCACACAAAAAAACTGACAGGCCCACTGCTGGGTGATGTCGTCCTTGCGCTGGTGCTTGCCAAAGCTCACCAGATCCACACCTTTCTCGTCGACAAACTTCTCGATGCTTGCCACGAAGGCTACGGTCTTGGGCGCCACCGTCGCCGTCGAGGCAAAGCGCTGACCGAGATGGCCGCGCAGGTACCACACCACGCCGCCGACGCGCTGCAACTGCGGCACGTACACGTTCAGGTACATCCGGTCGATGCATTCACTCTCGAGTACGACGTGATCGCGCAGAACTTCGCACACACTCTGTGATAACGTCATGGTTGGCTCCGGTCGTCCACGGGGTCTTCGGACCCCATTGAGCTTCGAGCTCGTACATCGCTGGGCTTGTCCCAGCCGGCTCGACCGGAGCCACCTTACCCCCTCAGCGCCACACAGTCACCCATACCACTCGTCGGTCTGAGGCGGAGCCTCGTTAGAACTTGTGACGAATACCGACGGCCGTGCCGAATTGGTTGTTGCTACCTTGAGAAAGGAAATATCCGTTGGCGAAGCCGTTTGCTGAGCTATCAAAGTTGAGCCCTGAATTCTTCGCGTAAGCCATGCTCAGATACACATCGGTACGCTTAGACAACGCGTAGTCGGTGATAAAGCTGACCTGCCACGGGTTCGCAGGATTGATAGTCGGAGCCGTGGCGCTCAGGCGCAGGGACTTCAAATTATCATAGAAGTAGCCAATGCTCAGCGACAGCACGGACGTCGCTTGGTACTTAGCGCCCGCCCAGTAATAGTCGTCTCTCAGCAGAGTATTGTCAGCGCCATCCTTATTAGCGCCCCAACGATAGCCTGCGTAGAACGAGGCTGGTCCAAGGGCATAGCTGGCTGCGATGCTTGCCTTTTTCGCAGTCCCTGGGCTTCCCGTCGTCACTGTGGGATTCCATTGGTCATAGCCCACTGCCACGCCAAATGGACCGCTTACGTACGACAAGGCTGCACCATAACCGAAGTTGTCCCGGAAGCTACCGGCTGTCTCTCCAGCGCCGCCACCAGCAAGCGGTTGGCCAGCGATAGAACCTACGCCAACCCCGAAACTCCAATGCGCGACGGCGGTGAGGCCTCCAAATACCCCCCTGTACTTAGCCGTATTGTCTTCGCGGAAGTTGGAGCCGACTTGCACGACGAACGGCTCGTACAAGGGAACCCAACCGACGGCCGAGTAGTTAGCAAATACGTCGAACATGGACGTGTATTGGCGCCCAAACGTAAGCGTGCCATATTGTTTGTGCTGCAGACCAACGTATGCCTGTCGCCCAAAGAGGCGGCCGGACTGCTGCGATTTTCCATCATCGACGCCGAAGCCGCTTTCCAGAACAAAGATTCCTTGCAGGCCGCCGCCCAAGTCCTCCACCCCGCGCAAACCCCAACGCGGACCCGACAGGCCGCCAGTTGTCTGAAGTCCGACGCGGGTGCCACCAGGTTGCTGGGTGACCCCCCCCGTCGCAGTGTTCACCGTAGGTGCGCCTTTTGCCATGTGATTGACATACTCAATCGGCATGTCGAGCACACCATATAGCGTTACGCTGGTCTGCGCATGAGCTGCGCCGTTTGCAAGTGCGCACAGGGCAGATAGGCTGATAGCTGTCTTTTTCATATAATTAGTCTCCTCCATGAACCTCTTGGTTCATTTTCTTCAAGTCCAATAACCAACTCTACGTCTATAGATTCGGCGCGAATATTCCTGTAGCAAAGGAGGCCCGCTATTTCCCCTTGAAATGCGTCTGCCAGAAGCGATGCATTTCGTCGTCTCGGCGTGCCAGCGCACACGCGCCGGGCTGGCCGTATCCCCGGCTCGGCGTCAACCTATAGGCCCAATTACACGCCTGACAAGATCCCCCTGCTCTTGTTCAAAGCCCGAGCTCGACCATGCGAGCGTAAGCAATCATCAGAGCCAAGTACGCCCCCTTTGCGGGGGACACGAACGAGCAGTGCATACACGCTGATCTCCATACCTCATTGCGCCGAGCCTCATCGCGCACCAGAACAAATGGGCGCGAACACTACGGTAAATGCGCTGAGGCAAGCCACGCCCAATCGAGCGGAGTCAAGTAGTCCGCAGCGACGGGAAGGATGTAGTTCTCCTCCACCTGCAACTGGCCCAAAGTCACTTCGAGATAGTTGGCGATGGCCGCGGCTAGGAGTGCGTCCGAGTCAACGTCCGCGGACTCGCACTGCACCAGTGCATGCATGACATCGTCCAACAACGCCTTTCCGCGCTCCTGCTCGGCCGCGAGGCGGTCGAGCACGGGCCCGAGAGGCGGGCAGCGCTCGCGCAGCAGCGGCATCAGGGACCGCCTTTCATTGGTCTGGTGCCCTCTCTCCGCCAGTTCCGCAGCTATTTCCAGCAGTTGGTGCAGGCATGCGAAGTCGGTCAGTCTGCCTTTGCGGGAAGAGACACCGGTCTGGCAATTAATGGAGTTCAGCATCCGCTTCAGCATTCGGCGCTCGGCCGCTACCTTCGAACGCATCTTTCGCGCAAATGTGGTCATGCGGCCAGTAGACCTCTGGACGCGAGACCCGACAGTCCCCCGTAGGAGGGACCTGTCCAGCCTGTCCCGCGCGAAGGGGACTGAGGAGCGCGCAAGCACCGGCTACCTTGCCTGCACATCGAGAAGAGTGAGGTGGGTCGCTCGAGGCTTGATGCTGACATTCCAACCAAACAGAGGCACCAACACCATGAACCGATTGACTGTGCAGACCGAGTGGGTGCATCTCCAGTATGAAGAAGCCGCTGGCTTTACCGAAACCTATGGCTTTGCCGGAAACCAGGGTTTTGTCAACCTCGAGGGCATCCTGATGCGCCCCAAGAACCGGCCGTCGAAAACGCTGATGATCTTCATGCACCCGACTTCGACGCTGCAGTTGCTTCCCGTGCCACGCGCGATGGCCGAGTCCGGCGCGCACGTCCTGTGCGCAGCCAGCCGCTATGCCAAGAACGACTCCGCGCTCATCATGGAGAAAGTGGTGCTCGATCTGGGCGCCTACATCCGGCATGCCAGGCAGGAATGGGGCTACGAGAAGATCGTGCTGATGGGCTGGAGCGGCGGCGGCTCGCTGGCGATGTTTTACCAGGCTGAGGCGGAAGCGCCGACCATCACGACTACGCCGGCCGGCGATCCGGTCGACCTGGGCAGGGCTGGGCTCATTCCAGCCGATGCGGTGATCTTCCAGGCAGCCCACTTGTCTCGCGCGCACCTGCTGACGGACTGCATCGACCCGTCGGTCGGTAACGAGCTGGCGCCGGATCGCCGCAACCGGGAGCTGGACCTATATGATCGCGACAATCCCAACCAGCCGCCCTACCCGGCGGACTTCGTCGCCAGCTACCGCGCCGCGCAGATTGCCCGCGTGAGACGGATCACCAGTTGGGTCAAGGACACGCTCGCGGAACTCAAGCGGCGCAACACGGGCGAAACCGAGCGCGCCTTCGTGGTGCATCGCACGTTGGCCGACCCCCGGTTCTTGGATCCGGCCCTGGACCCCAACGACCGAAAACCGCGATGGTGCTACCTGGGCAATCCCGAAACTGTGAACACCGGCCCTGTGGGCTTGGCCCGCTTCTGCACGCTGCGCTCATGGCTCTCGCAATGGTCGATCGACGATTCCCGCGCCAACGGCCTCGCCTGCGTCGCACGCATCACCGCACCAATGCTCATTATCGAAAACAGTGCTGACGACGCGGTGCCACAGCCGCACGCCGGCATGCTCTTTGATGCGGCCACCACGAGCGACAAAACCATGCGCGTCATCCAAGGCGCCACACACTATTACGCGGGACAGCCGGATCTGCTTGCCCAAGCCACGGCGACCATCCGCGACTGGCTTACCGCCCGCAATGCGCTGGAAGGCTGATCGCGCAACTTCAGGTATCGACAATGAATCTATTTACCCTGCTTGACCAGGCGGCGCATCGCTTTGCCGACCGCGGTGCCGTTTATGACGGGATCCACCAAGTCCACACTTATGCCGAACTGCGCAATCGGAGCTTGCGGCTTGCAAGCGGCCTTGGCGCATGTCACCAAGCTGGCAGCCGGATTGCGATCGCCAGTGAGAACCGCCCCGAATATCTTGAACTCCTGTTCGGCACGTGGGCCGCACAAGGCGTCGTCGTACCGTTGAACGCAAAGCTGCACCCGATGGAGATGGTGCAGATCATCGAAGACGCAGACGTTGCCATTGTTTTTGCATCGCCGGGCATTGCGCCCGGCTTGCAAAGCGCGCTGCAAGCGTACTCCCCAGCGCGCGAGGTGGTGGTAATCGGTGGCCAGCAGTACGACGCGCTATTATCCGTGGCGCCAGCAAGGCCCCCAATCAGTGCTCCGGAGGACCTAGCCTGGCTGTTCTACACGAGCGGCACGACGGGCCGCTCCAAGGGCGCAATGCTGTCTCACCGCAACCTGATAGCCATGACGGTCGGCCACTTGGCCGATGTCGAAGACATTGACGAAAACGCGAGTCAGATCCATGCGGCCCCGATGTCTCACGGTTCCGGTCTCTATATCCCGGCCTACGTGTCGCGCGGTGCGCGCCAGGTCATTCCGGCCACGCGCGCGTTCGAGGCCGCAGAGTTCCTCGACCTGTGCGACCAACACCCGGGCTGCGGAGCGTTCCTTGCACCGACGATGGTGCAGCGGCTCCGGCTCGAAGCCGAGGCCTCGGGACGACGTCCTGCAAATCTGCGGAGCATCGTGTATGGCGGAGGGCCCATGTATCTCGAGGAGCTGAAGAAATCGCTGGCCGTCTTCGGACAAGTGTTTGTGCAGATTTACGGCCAAGGCGAGACGCCAATGAGCATAACTTGGCTTCGGCGCGAGGATCATCAACTGCCGGACGATGCAGTCCTCGGCTCTGTCGGCCGGGCGCGCACTGGGGTGGAAGTCGCGATCGTCGACAGTGATGGCCAACCGCTCGGGCCGGGCGAGGTCGGCGAGATCGTCTGCCGCAGCGACGTGGTGATGTCCGGATACTGGAAGAACGCCTCCGGCAACACCGAGACGCTGCGTGGCGGCTGGCTCCACACTGGTGATATTGGGGCAATGGATGAGCGCGGCTACCTGACCCTGCGCGATCGGTCAAAGGACGTCGTCATCAGCGGCGGCTCCAACATTTATCCCCGTGAAGTCGAAGAGGTCCTACTGACGCATCCCGGGGTATCCGAGGTATGTGTGGTCGGACAGCAGGACCAGGGATGGGGCGAAGTTGTCGTAGCATTTATCGTTCCCGTGCCGGGATCATCGCCCGGCAGCGGAGAGTTGGACGCCCATTGCCTTAGCCGGATAGCCCGCTTCAAGAGACCCAAGCGCTATGTCTTTGTAGATGCGCTTCCCAAGAACAGCTATGGAAAGGTGCTAAAGCGCGAGCTACGTGCAACGCTGACCTGACGCTATCGTGAGGTTGCCCCGTTTCATCGGACAGATCCGCATTGGAATTTTATGTCGATGTGTTTTCTCCTTGTGATGGGGCAGTGTAGGCCCGGTGTAGCGCCGGATTCATGCCAATGACGGGCAGCTTTTCAAACTCCTGCGGCGACCGATAGCCCAGAGCGCTGTGCAAGCGATGCGGGTTGTACAAGCCGTCAACACAACGCCCACATTACCGACTCAAGAGAAGTTCTGTATCGCTGGCACCCTTGGTATGGTCGCAGGGTGTGGATTTTCAACACGGTCACGAAGAATGGGGAGATCGTTCTGCGCTGTGCGCTCAACTCACGCGAGTCGGCGCGCGTGCTGGAGGTGCCCCAGTGGATGTTCGACCCGATAGTTTGTAGTCACCTCACCTCTGCTGCGTCCCCCGTCGTCAACTGTGAAGCGCTCCGAGAGTTGAGACGCTTGCTGGCCGACCGGTCGCTTGCCGTGCAAGCCGGTATGGTACAAGCGCAGCACCGTCCTTTGTCCCGTGCAGGAGGTGCTGATGCGACGCGTGACGAGCCCGCTATCGGGCAATCAACTCGACCTGTTCCATCCTTGTCCAAAGACGCCCCAGTGGGCAACCCTGCCGCCGGAGGTACGACAGCAGACGATCCGCTTGCTGGCGCAACTGCTGCGGCAACACCGACGGGGGCTGCTCGCCACCGCGCACGAGCGGGAGGCAAATGATGAGTGACAAGATCAGAGCGCAGCATCTGGCGCGCAAAGCCGTGCTGTACGTCCGTCAGTCGTCGGCGTACCAGGTCAACCACAACCTGGAAAGCCAGAAGCTGCAGTATGCGATGCAGGATCGTCTGCACCGGTTAGGCTGGCATGAGGTCGAGGTTATTGATGAGGACCTCGGTCGCTCTGCGGCTGGAACACAGACGCGTACGGGATTCGAACGCATGGTGGCAGAGGTTTGCCTTGGCCGCGTCGGCGCCGTTGCCGCGCGCGAGGTGTCGCGATTCGCACGCAACAGTCGCGAGTGGCAGCAACTGGTTGAAGTCTGCAGAGTCGTTGATACTGTACTGGTCGATCAGGAAACTGTTTACGCCCCGCGACAGAGTAACGATCGCTTGCTGCTCGGGCTAAAGGGCAGCCTCAACGAATACGAGTTGGACCTGCTGCGTCAGCGGTCGCTGGAAGCACGGCGGGAGAAGGCCAAGCGAGGCGAGCTCATCGTAGCAGCGCCGGTTGGTTACCGTAAAACCGAAGACCAGCGCCTGGAGAAGGATCCAGATTTGCGTGTACAGGAGGCCATTCGATCGGTGTTCCGCCAGTTCGGTGCGATCGGTTCGGTACGCCAGACACTGCTATGGTTCCTCGAGCACGGGCTGCAGCTTCCGGCGTGCACACCGCGTGGAGAAATCCACTGGAAACGACCCAGCTACGGCACGGTCTACCAGATCCTGACCAATCCGAATTACGGCGGCGCATATGCCTACGGCAAGACGGAAAGCACGATTCACTATGAAGACGGAGAACCACGTAAGCGTGATCGCCGCAAGCCGCGAGATCAATGGCTGGCGCTGATTCCCGAAGCCCATGATGGGTACGTTACCTGGGACGAGTTCGAACGGATCCAGCGCGCGATCAGTGCCAACATGCGGATGGCCGGACATGCTGGTGCGCCCAAGAACGGGGAGGCCTTGTTGGCAGGGCTGCTGCGGTGTCGTCGCTGCGCGAGCAAGCTCACGCTACACTACACGGGCCAGCAGCATGACGCCTTGCGTTACTCCTGTCATCGCGCCTGGCTCGACAAAGGACAGCCTCGCTGCATCGCATTCGGTGGCACACGCATCGACGCGGCCATTGCACAGGCCGTCCTTCAGGTCGTTCAACCTGCAGCAATCGAGGCAGCTATCGTGGCCCGCGAAGAAGAGACCCGGAAACAAGATGAGGTGCTGGCTGCGCTGCAGCGAGATTTGCAGGCGGCCCGCTATGCCGCGCAGCGGGCGCAGAAGCAATATGACGCTGCCGACCCCGAGAATCGACTGGTCGCCGATGAGTTGGAGCGACGTTGGAATGATGCCCTGTTGAGGGTCAAGGAACTGCAATCACGCATCGAGCAACAGGTAGGCGCATCCGGCCAAATCCCCCCAGCCAACTCAGAGGAGTTTGCCGACCTTGCTACGGCGCTGGAGTCCATATGGCCAGAGGCCGATGCCCGCCTGAGGAAGCGCATTGTACGAACGTTGATCCACGAAGTGGTCGTCGATGTGGACAATGCAGCGAGCGAGATCGTGCTTGTGATTCACTGGAAAGGCGGCGTTCATACCGAGGTTCGGGTGCCACGACGGCGTCGCGGACAGAACGCCTCTCATACTTCCCGCGAAGCAATTGATGCCGTACGCTCACTTGCCCGGATATGTCCCGATTTGCTCATCGCCAGCATACTCAATCGCAATGACTTGCGAACCGGACGCGGCAATTACTGGACGCAGGAACGCGTCACCGCACTGCGTAGTCACCATCGGATTACCGTCTATTCAAACGAGCAGCGGACCGCCGAAGGATGGATGCATCTGACTGTTGCAGATCGTTAATTCCGCGATCCGCGCCCACACATCTGCGAGCAATCACACTGGGTTAACGCATTGATTTTCATTGGAAAACTGTCGGTGGAAGAACGATTGGTGCCGTTGCGCAGAGGCAACGGCCTTTCGGCGTTGGACGACAAATTCCGCGACTGTGGCTCTGCGGACTGGTAATTCGACTACTGTGGGTTGAATGTTAGTTTCTGCGTATCTCCATGACTCAACCTACGGAGCGCGAATTTGCGATTGCGCGAGTTCTGCGTCCCCTTGGAAGGGGACCGCTCTCGCGCAAGCAAGCAGATTACGCTGGCAAATTGCTCAGGATGCATCGGTCCACCGTCTATCGTCTTCGGCAACGATTTCTTGCTGATCCAGTCGCGAGCGCGCTGAGCCCCTATGACCGCGGTCCGAGATCCGGAAAGGGGCGACTGCCGGCGCAAGTCGAAAACATCGTGAACGATGTACTATCCACTTGGCTGCCGCAGCAGCGCTATCTGGCGCACCCGCTGTTTGAGCTGACCATTGAAATCCGCAAACGCTGTGCCGCGGCTGGCGTTACCGCACCAGCCAGGTCAACCGTTTCACGGCGTTGGGGCCGCTTATCGGAAGGAAGAGGCGCTTCTGCAGGCGGCGTTACCGGCGGCAGCAATTCCGCCTGGCAGTCTCGTCGCGCGTTACCCGATGGACATCGTTCAGGTCGATCACACGCTCGCCGATGTGATCGTGGTGGATGAGCTATATCGGCGCCCAATCGGTAGGCCATGGCTTAGCCTTGCTGTTGACGTTGCCACACGATGTGTCGTGGGAGTGTATGTGGGAATGGACCGCCCGAATGCGGCCACGGTTGCTCTTCTATTGACGCGCGTCGTTCTACCCAAATTGAGCTGGCTTGCCAGTCTCGAGGTCAGTGCCGATTGGCCGATGCACGGTATCCCGAAAGTGCTTCACCTCGACAACGCGGCCGAGTTCAAAAGCAGGGCGCTGCGCTCCGGGTGTAGCCAGTACGGGGTGGAATTGATGTATCGTCCCGCCGGACGCCCATACTTTGGCGGACATATCGAACGATTGAATCGGACCCTCATGGAGCGCGTCCACAGCTTGCCGGGATCGACTGGCTCGTCCCCGAAGGGGCGCAAAGCCAGGCCGCCTGAACGAGAGGCATCCCTGACGATCCGAGAATTTGAGAAATGGCTGGTCCTGGAGATCGCGCAGCGCTATCACCATAATGCGCACCGGGGGTTGCGTGGAGCCACTCCCTACTCCATGTGGGCCACACTTGGCGGCGAGACGCCTCCGAAGTTGCTTCCCGATACGGCGTCCGAAGCTTTGCGGTTCCTGATCCAGTTCCTGCCGATGACACATAGAACGGTCCAGGCGGATGGCCTCACGCTATTCTACATTCGGTACTGGCATCCAATCTTTACTGCGTGGCGGGCAACCAAGCAGAAGGTCATTACACGGTTTCACCCCGAAGATCTCTCCAAAATTTTTGTCAGCGTTGATGGCAAACGGTACCTCGAGGCGACCTTTGCCGACTTGCGCCGCGATCGCGTTTCGTTATGGGAGCAACGCAGCGCATTACGGCATCTGCGCGCCCAAGGACAGGAATACGTCAGCGAGGCCATGCTGTTCATGGCCATTGATGAACAGCGCCGCATCGTTGCGCGCGCAAGAACACAGTCGTTGGGTGCAAGCCGTCGACGCAATGCCTTGAAGGATCCGGTGCCAAGGAACGCTCGGCAAGAGAACTCTCAAGTTCGGCAAGGCGAAAGCGCATCGGTGAGACCCACTGAGGCGTCCGTCGACTACAGCAAGCCAGCCATAGCGTACGATGTAGAGCAATGGTGATCCGTAATGGGCGCGCTACTCACACATCTGCTGCCTACTGCCAGACCGCTGGCACAATGCGATGACAATGTCCGGATTCGAGGACTAGCCCGTAACCGATGGATCGACTACCCGCGTGCCACGCAGGCGCTGGAGATTCTTGAACGACTCATCCAGACACCTGAGCGCGAGCGTATGCCATGCCTGTTACTGCACGGAGACTCCAATATCGGAAAGACGCAGATCATCTCCAAGTTTCAGCGTCATCATCCGCCCGAGTATGACGAGCAGAAGGGCGTTGAGATGTGCAAGATTGTCGCCATGCAGATGCCGCCGACACCTGATCAGCAGCGATTCTATGCGTCACTGCTTTTCGAGCTGGGGGCGCCTTTCAATGCTACAGCCCGGCTTTCCGCGCTCGAGAAGCTGACCCGAGAGCTTCTTCGGAAGGTAGCGCCGCGGATGCTGATTGTTGATGAGGTCCATCACTTGCTGGCAGGAAGCTACCGGGAACAGCGGGCATCCTTGAATCTGCTGAAGTTTCTGGCGAATGATTTGAGAATCTCCATCGTCCTCGTTGGCACCCAAGACGCCGTGATTGCGTTGCAAACGGATCCGCAGATGGTGAGCCGGTTCACACGCTTCGAAATTCCCAGGTGGAACGAATCAGAGGCCTTCCGATGCCTCCTTGCTGCCTTTGAACGAATTCTGCCCCTTCGACGGCCGTCGAACCTAGCGCGGCAAGAGATGGTTCGGGCGATCCTGGCGGCGAGCGGCGGGCTAACCGGGGAGGTATCGCGGGTGCTCAATGTCGCGACTGAACTCGCCATTCGCGACGGCAGAGAGGTGATCGAACTTGGCCACATCGAGAATGCAGCGAGAGGTCTCCTGTGCTGAGCGTGTGAGACCTTGGCCGGTGGCGCCACGTCCGTTTGACGACGAGGCCTTTGGCGGCTGGCTGGGGCGCTTGGCAGCAACGTATCGAATCAGCGTCCCCCAGTTATGGGCGAGTGGGCACCTTGGGGCATTCCCATACTTGCCCCGCTGTGGATGGCTGCTGTTTCCGCCGGTTGATGAACTG
Organism: Cupriavidus sp. FW305-F7; assembly: GCF_058782875.1. NCBI lineage: Bacteria > Pseudomonadati > Pseudomonadota > Betaproteobacteria > Burkholderiales > Burkholderiaceae > Cupriavidus > Cupriavidus sp. FW305-F7. The sequence goes on from NZ_JBYSYC010000080.1 coordinate 10,953, forward strand.
GTGCTTGCCCGTCTCGCAGCTTTGACACACGTTAACATCGACAGACTAGTGGCGATCCAAACGCCAGCAGCATGGGTGTCCGAACGCAGCGGCCTCCCGTTCTGCTTCGAGTGCCTCGCTCTGAATCCCTTCGATGTCTTTGCGCCTCGCTGGAAACGTGAGTGGCTGAATCCGGTGGCAATGGCCTGTGAAATTCACGTTCACCGCTTCCAGGTCATCTCATCGTTCAGATTACATCAGCTCAAAAATCTCAGTGCAGTGATCCGTTGGGTAGGGAAGCGGTACGCGCGGGATCGCGAACCGGTAGGAAGCCCCCCCTTTGGCACGCCACGGTCGCAGTATTAATGCTCACCATTCGCAGAATTAGATCCTATGTAGGGGAAGAATCGCCAAGACGGCTAGCAGTAGGATTGATGGGGCACGAGCTCGCTCAATGGAGGGCATCATGAACGCCGATCACGCTACCGAACTACATGCTGAAGACGCCATCCTGGCGGTATCTCTCGAACTGTCGGCCGCACAATGGAAGGTTGCACTTCACGACGGATTCAGGGAGCAACCCGCGGTTCACTCGGTCGGTGCTCTACAAGCCGCTTCTCGACTGCAGGCCGTGCTTGATCTGATCGAGCAGCAAAAGCGCAAGTGGTCGCTGCCTTCGCATGTGCGTGTGGTCGTGAGCTACGAAGCTGGACAGGACGGATTCTGGATCCTTCGGTCGCTGCGCTCGCGCGGCATCGACTGTTATATGGTCGATGCCGCGAGCATCCCGGTGGAGCGCCACAAGCGGCGTGCGAAGACGGACCGCCTCGATGCAATCAAGCTCGTCACCAATCTACGTGCATGGCTACATGGCGAGCGAGACCGTATGCGGGTGGTGCGTGCGCCCTCTCTGCAGGATGAAGCGTCGCGTCATCTGATTCGCGATCGCGGACAACTGCAGAAGGAAGTCATGCAGCACCGCGACCGCATGCGCAAACTGCTTGTTACCGTTGGCTGTTGGGACGAGGTTGACCACCGTGCATTCGCCAAGCGGCTCGCTCGCGGCGAACTGACCTGCCACGACGGCTCGCCGTTGCCAGACGAACTGCGCGAACGGTTGCTGCGTGAATCGCATCGCCTGGAACTCGCCGAGCAGCAACTCAAGGATCTCCAGCGTACTCTTCATGACCGCCTACCCGAGCCGGTACGTGAGCGAATCACCTGGCTCAAGCGCTTGAGGGGAGTGGGTGACATTGGTGCATCGCGTCTTATGCTCGAACTGTTCTGGCGGCAGTTCCGCAACCGCCGACAGCTCGGCGCGTGCGTAGGACTCGTGCCCCAGCCCTACGACAGCGGCCAGAGCCGGGTCGATCAGGGTATTAGCAAGCAAGGCAATCGACGGGTACGGGTTCAGCTTATCGAGATGGCTTGGGGCTGGCTCCGATACCAGCCTGGCAGTGCGCTTACACGATGGTTCAACGAGCGCACCCAAGGTACCGGGCCCAACCGTCGTGCCCGCCGCATTGCCATCGTCGCGCTCGCCAGGCGCCTCGTGATTGCACTATGGCGTTACCTAACGGAAGGCATCATTCCCGACGGGGCCCAGTTCAAACTGGCATGACATCAGTTGCGATGTCGCAAAACAATCGAGGGTGAGATGAGTTGTGCCCGCCCAGATCGCTGGCCTGCTGAGCGCGGCCGATAATTAGATGGGGCACATCTCCCGGATTGCACTATCCGGCGCCACGCGCATAAAGGATGAGGCCGGTAGTACCGGCGGATAGAAGTTGGTGAGACGTCGATGTCTCACGTGCGCACCAGCCGTCTCCCCTTACGTTAGTCGAGCCCACGCAGCCCGACCTCGAGGACTCTTTATGATCTGAATCTTTGTAGAAGGCTTGCCGCCACTTGACAAACTATTCCCCATAGAAGCGATCTGCAACAGCTCGCATGAATGTTGAGCCTGGCTCGCACGAACCTTGTTCTTCAACAGCCGCAATAACCTCGCGCCATGGCGAGAAAACGCAACTAACCGCCGACACTAGAAAATCTACAAGCTATGTGGCCGGTAAGCGAGGAGGCGGCGTCCGGTGACGTCTCGCCGCGGTCAGGCGAGCAAGAACACTTGGGCAAAATTTCACTTTCGTGAAAGTATAAATAGGATTTCCTGCTGCTTGCTGTCATCGGAGGAGTCGCGGGCGGCCGCCCTATGCCCTTGTGAGTCCAGCCAATGCGGTGCTTGTCCTCTGTCGCCTCGTGCCGCGCATCGTCTTCGGTATGCAGGTAGATGCTGGTGGTGGCGATCGACGCGTGGCCAAGGTTGTCGCGCACGTGGCGCAGGTCCACCTGCTGGTCGCTCATGTGCGAGCCCACCGTATGCCGCAGTCAGTGTGCCGACGCTATGGCCAGCACGTCGGACTGCGCGGCTCCAGAGCCAACAGGGAAGCGTGGCTCCCAACCTCACTCGGCAGCGCAGGCCAGAAGCAATGATGCATACGCTTCAACGTCATGCATTCGACTACTTGGTCCAGCCACCGAAATAGCCCCTACAACATGATCGCCCTCAAATACAGGGGCTGCGATGCAAACCAATCCTTCAATGAGTTCCTCGTCATCAACCGCATATCCGCGGGCGCGTGTCCGTTCAAGCTCCGCCAGAAGCGAATTTTTATCGACGATCGTCCGCGCGGTATAGCGGTGCAGGCCTGCATCGCAGATTCTGTCTACCGCCGGGGATAGCGTCGGCCACGCAAGAAGCGCCTTCCCTACAGCGGTCGCATGCATCGGCCCTTGCCATCCCACGTAAGAGAACATGCGAATAGGGTGGGACGAATCGACCTTGGCCAAATACACAACCTGGTCGCCTTCGGCGACCGCAAAGTGCACCGTTTCGTTTGTTTCGGCAGCCAGCCGGGACAGCCGCGGTTTGATGCGGTCTACCAGCGCACTGATGTCATCAGGCGTAGCGATCAGTCCTGGCAAACGATAGCTCAATCTGTACTTTGTCCCATCTTGCACCGTCCAGTTGAAGGACTGAAGGGTTCTCAGCAGTCGATAGACAGTGGGACGCGGCAAGTCGAGCGACCTCGCTAACTCACTCACCGACATGGCTGTCGACGCCCGCGCGAGTAGTTCGACAAGGCGAATCGCATGACTCACGCTGCTAATTGTTGCCGCTTCCGACATCGGATTTACCCTCGTTATGCCAATTGAGCGCTTGCAACCGGATTGGTTGCGCCTATACTGTTGTCTAACAGTGATTCTACATTGTCCGATATTGATACACAAGGCCAGATATGAAATCCAACAGTAACTTTTCGCCCTTTACTGCGGCGGTGGTGCAGGGGACTCCCGTTCCTTTCGACGTATCCGGAACCCTCGCAAGAGTCGACGAACTCGTAGCGTCTTCCGTCACGCGCGGCGCGCAGCTTGTGGTGTTCCCGGAAGCATTTCTCGGCGGATATCCCAAAGGCCATCTATTCGGCTCTTACGTTGGCGGGCGGACTGCCGAGGGGCGCGATGCCTGGCGCAAGTATTGGGAGGCAGCGATTGACGTCCCCGGGCCAGCTGTCACTGTACTTTCCGAGATCGCAAGGAAGCATTCGGTTTATCTGGTCATCGGTGTCATCGAACGAGAAGGTGGCACCCTGTATTGCTGTGTCCTGTTTTTTGATCCGTTCGGTAAGTTCATGGGCAAGCACCGCAAGCTGATGCCGACCGGCGCGGAACGGATGATATGGGGATTTGGTGATGGTTCAACCATGCCAGTCTTCCAGACCCCCATTGGAAACATTGGTGCGGTCATTTGTTGGGAGAACTACATGCCTCTTATGCGTGCAGCCATGTATGCGAAGGGCATCCAAATCTATTGTGCGCCGACAGCGGATCCCAGACCTAGCTGGATCGCCTCTATGCAACATATCGCTGTCGAAGGAAGGTGCTACGTCCTTGCGTGCAATCAATTTTTGAAACGCCGCCACTTTGCGGATACTTACCCGTGCCAACTCGGAGACGATCCCGAATTGATCTTGCAGGCGGGCGGAAGCTGCATCATCAACCCGTTCGGGGAGATAATCGCTGGACCGATCTTCGACGAAGAGGCGATCCTCACTGCCGAAGTCAATCTAGATGATGTCTTGCGCGGGAAATTCGATCTGGATGTGACCGGTCACTATGCGCGTCCAGATATTTTTCAACTCTCTGTCGACGAACGAGCACGCCAATCGGTCACGATTTCTGCGACTTCGGCGGTTCCCCTTGCACAGGAGAATTCATAACATGATCACGCGTGACGATATCCAACGTGCGGCTTCTCGAATCTCACCCTACGTGAGAGTCACACCGATCCTTCAGGTCGAGCCGCAAGACGGCAGTGTTCCTGGAAACACTTTCCTGAAGCTCGAGTCGTTGCAAGTGACCGGCTCCTTCAAGCCACGGGGGGCTTTCAACAGGCTGTTAGGTGAACCGTTACCAGCAGCAGGAGTTATCGCCGCGTCCGGTGGCAATCACGGTATCGCTGTCGCGTATGCAGCCCGCAAGCTCGGCACAAAAGCGGAAATATACGTACCCAGTCTAACGACACCGCTCAAGCGCGCCATGTTGGATAGCATGGGTGCCACGACGGTAGTGGCCGGCTCCACGTATGTGGAGGCACTGGCAGCGAGTGAGGCACGAGCAGCCGAAACTGGTGCGATGCAAGTACCTGCGTTCGAACATCTCCTAACCATCGCAGGTCAAGGCACGATTGGATTGGAACTCGAACAGCAAATCGAGAAGATTGATACCGTAATGGTTGCTGTTGGTGGCGGAGGCTTCGCCGCAGGGATCGCGTCATACCTGGATCCTCGGATTAAGATCGTTTCGGTCGAGCCGAGATCGTGCCCCACGTTGGAGAGGGCATTGAGCGCTGGGCATCCGGTCGATGTAGAGACCGGTGGGCTGGCTGCTGACTCTCTGGGATGCCGGCGTGTTGGTGACATAGCGTTCCCTATCTTGCAAGAACGGGTCAGCGAATCGGTATTGGTATCAGACGAGCAAATTCGCGATGCTCAGGCTTTCCTGTGGGCTGAGTACAGAATCGTCGCGGAACCCGGAGGCGCAGTCGCTTTTGCGGCGGTAACGTCTGGAGCCTATAAACGAAAACCTGGGGAGAGCATCGTCATCATCATCTGTGGTGGGAATGCCGATCCATGCGCTATCGGAAGCGGAAAGTGAGATCCAGGCCGGTCATGGCGGGTCGACCGGGGGTGACTGTCGGGAGTTATCCGATGGCTGTCACCCCTTCCTGACAATTGTCGCTGAATGATGGTCGGCGCAGACGGGTCTGTTTTAACCGCTGCTGTCCGAGGGGCGATATGCGTTCTGAACGAGGCGTCTGCAGAAGACCAGCACCGGAGCGTCTCAATGTCTCCGATGCACACTTCGCCGCCCGCCCGCGCGGATTCGCCACACATGAATCTCCACCTACACTTGGCGCGTCTGTCGATCGTGCGGCCTTCGCGCGTGTCGTGGAAGCGGGCAACTTTTCAGTGGCCGCGCGCCAACTCGGGCGTACGCCGTCCACGGTCAGCCGTCAGATCAAGCGCCTCAAGAAAACACTGGGCGTGCGTTGATTGGAACGCCTTTGAAGTTTGCCAGCATTGACGAGACATGGTGAACGCGGCCATGGGTGCTGTAGTTGCGACCGGCCAACTGGACGCCGAGTCGCGGGGCCGCGTCAGTGTTGCTGCGCTCACGGCTTACGCAGCGTCCATGATTCATCCTATAGTTCCTGGCTTCCTGCGCGAGTTCCCCGAAGAAGACGTGCAACTCGTGTTCACCAACGACGAAGTCGATCCAGCGCGCGACGGCCTCCATCTAGTGACTCGCCCCATGCGCACACCGCCTGGTTCGACTCTGAGCAGGCCTTGGAATACCCAATCTGGCTCAGGTCGTCGCGACCTGTCGGCGAAGGCTCTTGTGCTTCGGCCGATCATGCTGGCGCGGAACGTGCGAGCAAGTCGATGACCGCCTGCGCTGCGCGTGTTTGCACCCTACCTTTACGGGTACATAGCACCGTTGCTGTCCTTGCAGCCGAGGCTCCTTCCAACTCGATCATTACCAAATCACCGCTAGCTGCATCAGCCGAAACCGCATAGTCGGGGAGTACGGTGGCTACGGCGCCACCCCGCACAGCACGCTTGATGCTCTCAATGTGATCCAGATCGATGGCTGCCTGCAGTGGCAGATGCTGGCGCATCGCTACGTGGTTGAGCCAGCGCCGTGTCTCAAAGCGCGAATCGAGCAGTGCCAGTGGCAGCAAAAGCAGCGTTCTCAAGGTAATTCTCCTGTGCTTCGCCAATTCATGGATTGGTGCCACGGCCACCACGTAGCGTGTGACAAAGCGGCGCACGATCTGCAAGTCTGGCTCGTGCTCGTCCGGTGCCAGAGCAACACCGAAATCAACCGCACCGCCCTGGACCAGCCGGAGCACGTGCTCGGACCCGGTGACTTGCGCTTGAAACGTGATGCCTGGATGTTCGGCGCGAAATTGCGAGATTGCAGGCAGCAGCCAGGCCGCCATTACACCTTCGATCGAAGCGAAGCTCACACAGCCGCGTACCAGTCCATGCAGTTCATCAATGCGCGCACGCGCAAGTTCCATGTCGCGCAGGCTGCTGCGCATCTGCTCGGCCACGATGCGGCCTTCTTCCGTAAGCACCATGCCCGTCTGGTTACGCTCAAACAGAGGCGCTTGAAACGCATGTTCAAGAAGCTGTATTTGCCTGCTGATGGCGGACGGGCTGATGTGCGCCTGCTCGGCGCCCCGCCGGATCGAGCCGGTTTCAGCGACCGCAAGGAAGTAGCGGTAGGTAGCGATTTGCATGGCGTGCCGTCCAAATGGTGTGCAGGTTATTAGAACACGGTGTTCTACTTGTTTACATAGACAGAACATGTGAGCGGCATAAAAATTGGCGTCCACAAGGCAATGTAGTAATGCAGCAAACCAAGATTCCAACGACTCGACATAAGGAGACATTTTGAAAACTAGCTCCCATTTCGTCTCTGCCTCCGCGGCTCCGCAGGCCACGCATGCTGACCGGTCCAAAACTCGTCTAGTGGTGATCGCGGCAGCACTGGGCACTGTTTTCGAGTGGTTCGACTTCTACCTCTACGGTGCGCTGGCAGTGTTTTTTAGCGCGCTGTTTTTCCCGCCTGGCAATGAAACCGCAGCGTTTCTGGCCAGTCTCGCGGCCTTTGGCGCAGGTTTTGCCGTGCGCCCGCTGGGTGCGCTGCTGTTTGGCTCCCTTGGCGACCGCATCGGGCGAAAGAAGTCATTCCTGATCACGATGATCATCATGGGTATTGCGACGGTCGTGGTTGGCTTATTGCCAACCTACGCTCAGGTAGGCATCTGGGCTCCGATCCTATTGGTCACCATGCGTCTAGCGCAGGGGCTGGCGGTGGGCGGCGAATATGGTGGCGCAGCCACTTACGTTGCCGAGCACGCGCCTCACGGCCAACGAGGCAGGGCAACGAGTTGGTTGCAAACCACAGCCACGTTCGGCTTCTTGCTGTCGCTGCTGGTGATCCTCGGCTGCCGCATGGCTGTGGGCGAGGAAGCATTCAAGCAGTGGGGTTGGCGCATCCCGTTCCTGACGTCGGTGGTCTTGCTTGCAGTGTCGGTGTGGATTCGCATGACGCTTGAGGAGTCGCCGGTATTCGAGAAGATGAAATCGGAAGGGCTGGTTTCCAAGCAGCCGATCCGCGAAGCTTTCGGCAATTGGGCAAACCTTAAACGTGTGCTGATCACTTTGTTTGGCATCACCACTGGCATGACGGTCGTCTGGTACACGGCACAGTTCTATGCACTGTTTTTCATGCAAAGCGCATTGCAGGTGGACTACAAAACCAGCTACATGATTTTCGCTGTGGGCCTGGTGCTGGGGACGCCGCTGATTGTGCTGTTTGGCGCGCTGTCAGACAAGATAGGCCGCAAGCCGATCATGATCGCGGGGATGGTGCTGGGCGCGTTGACGCTGATGCCTTCGTTCCACGCTTTGGCCAAGTTCACAAATCCCGCTCTTACGCAATTTTCCGCCGCTACTCCGATCACCATCCGTGGTGGCTCCGATTGCACGTTCTCACTGTTTGCCAAACCTGCCACGGACTGCGACAAAGCGCGCAACTTTTTCAGTCGCAACGGCCTGAGCTATGCCTTCGAAAAGACGGAAGTCGGCACTGCGGTCGTAACCACCATCGGCCAGACCATGCTGAAAGGCTTCGACGAGGTCCAATTTAAGGCGACGCTGACGAACGCTGGTTTTGACCCCAAGGTCAATTCCGAATCGGTCAACTTCGCCGGAGCGGTAGCAATTGTGGCGTGGCTGCTCGCGCTGGTGGGAATGGTCTATGGGCCGATGGCCGCGTTCATGGTGGAGATGTTCCCGGCGTCGATCCGTTCGACTTCGTTGTCCCTGCCGTACCACGTAGGCGTCGGCATCCTCGGCGGCTTTCTACCGTTTGCCGCTTCGGCACTCGTTATCTATACGGGAAATATGTTTGCTGGATTGTGGTATCCCGTCGCAATTGCGGCCGCCACGGCACTGATCGGCATCTTCATCGTGCCTGAGACCAAAGACTACGACGTGCATTGAGCGCTCGCAGTGATCACTCAAGGAGAATTTTCATGAAGTCCAAAGTCAAAGTCGCCGTCGTTCAGGATAGCAGCGTACCTTTCGATGCTGCAGCCACCGCAGAAAAAACCTGCCTATTGATCGGCCAAGCAGCCGCGCGTGGCGCTGAACTGGTGCTCTTCCCTGAAGCCTTTCTCGGAACGTATCCCAAGGGGCTGACGTTTGATGCGCCGATTGGCCGCCGTTTGCCGGCCGGGCGTGACGCATACTTGCGCTACGTCGATGGCGCGGTGGAACTCGACGGCCCCGAACTGAAAACTGTACAGGCGGCTGCCCGAGAAAACGGGATCTTCGTCGTTCTCGGCATCATCGAGCGTCTGGGTGCGACGCTGTATTGCACGGTCGTGTTCATCGATCCGCAGCGTGGTCTGATCGGCAAGCGGCGCAAGCTCATGCCCACCGGTGCCGAGCGACTTGTATGGGGTTTTGGCGACGGATCGACCCTTGATGTGATGACCACTCCTCTTGGCCGAGTAGGCGCTGTGATCTGCTGGGAGAACTACATGCCCGCCATGCGGATGAGCCAGTATGCGCAGGGCGTGGAAATCTACTGCGCTCCCACGGCCGATGACCGCGCTACTTGGCTGCCGACGATGCAGCACATCGCGATGGAAGGCCGCTGCTACGTGCTCAGTGCGGGGCAAGTCATCACGCGCGGTGCATTCGGAGCGAATTGGCGGGGCATCATTGGCGACAAGCCAGAAGACGTCGTCATGCGTGGCGCCAGTGTCATCGTCGGTCCGCTGGGCGAGGTTCTGGCTGGACCGGTCTACGACGAGTGCGCGATTCTGGTGGCCGAACTTGACCGCGATATGCTGACGAAGAGCAAACTCGACTTCGATCCTGTTGGACATTATGCGCGACCAGACGTCTTCTCATTGCAAGTCGATCGGCAGCCGAAGGAGGCAGTGGTCTTCTGATCCTTGCAGCGAGGACGCTACCGTTAGCAAATGGTTAACCTCTGGTCCACGCCGGTGGCCGCCCTGAAGATCTGGCCAAGGAATTCGAACACACGGCTAAAACCATTGACAACCGGGGTGCCCAGGCCGAGTGCGACGTAGGCATACTCGTAAAGGCCTAACCAGCCCCGAGCGCCAGGAACTCACACAGCTACGGACAGGGGGATACCGACAACGCGGGTTGGTTCGCCCGGGAAACTGAATCGCTGCTCGACAAGGGTACGAATTCATGAAGACGAACCCGGCTCGTTATCCGCGTGCGACGTGAAGTCTTGTAGATCGTTGTTTTGCCGTCGAAGTCTGACGCGCGGAAAGAGGTGGCGCCGTTTGTTCGGACAGGGAATCCGGATTTTTAAGTGGAAGCGCTGGGGCAGTCAGGCTGCCGATTTG
>NZ_JBYSYC010000081.1:0-18063 GCF_058782875.1 Cupriavidus sp. FW305-F7
GCCTTGCTTGGCCTCGCTGGCCAGATGGTGCGTCAGTTCGGCGGCAAGCATACGCTCGGCCAACTGCTTCTTGAGCAAGCCGGCCAAGCCTGATTCTTTCGATATCGTCTCATGACCTCAACACACAAGAAATCTGACAGGCTCGTGGTTGCCCGTTCGACCCAGCTACGCTCCCTGTCTGGTGCCTACGTCCACGGACTATTGGACGAACCCGATTAGGCTATTGGCAACCTGCTAACCAGGTCATCGGTGGGACGCCTTCGGCTGCGCTGCGCGCACTCAGTATCGCAGGTCGGGTGCCCAGGCACGGAATGCGTCGCTGCTGGCCCGCCACCTCAAGTGAGAATGAGCGGCGGGCCTCCACTTCTACGTTACAGAGGTCAGCAATGCACCAGTCCAACATCGAACCCGATGCCTTCACCCCACCTCGACTTGATGATTCGCTTTCGTGGTTCAGTCCCGAAACCCGCCGCGCAGCGCGTGAAGACGCGCTGCCTGTTCCTCGGCAACTCTTGCTATTGAATCTGTTGGATCAGGCCGATGCGGTTCCGCGAGGCGCGGCCTGCGTGCTGACGTTGGTTACGCACAGCGAATGTGACGCACAGGAAGAGGGAAGCGTAGCCTTGCGGCCGGCTACGTTGGATGCCTTGCGAGGGCTCTGCCGGGCCTCCCTTGGATTGTTGGCCGACAGGGTAGAAGAAGTCGCGGAGGGAATTGAGGAGGCGATGGTCGGGTAACCAATCGCGGCCCATGATGTCGGGTCGGCGGAAGCAGTTGGCCAAAGTCCGACCTTTCCAAAGCCAGAGATGACTGCATGCGACGCATATCGCATGCAGTTGGCATTCAATGGGAATACCGACACCGCAAGAATCCATCCCGCGCCGTGCCGCCGGGCACGAAGCACGCCGAGGACTCGTCCGGGGAACTGACCTCCCGAAGGGACGGAAGGACCATCTGTGGCCGTGTCTGCATGGGTTCTGCTGGCCGCAATTTTGGTATAAAATTTTATACGGATTGTGGGATGGAGAAAGAGATTCGCTGGGTCGGGTCAGCCTACGACGACCTGCTCGCTTTCCCCGCGGAGGCCCGCCAGCAGGCGGGATTCCAGTTAGGCAAGGTCCAGGCGGGGCTGGAACCAGAAGACTGGAAGCCCTTTGACGACATAGGTACTGGCACTCGCGAGATTCGCCTGCGTGATGCGGGAGGGAATTTCGAGTGATGTACGTCGCCAAGTTCGAGGAAGCCGTGTACGTCCTGCACTGCTTCCAGAAGAAGACGCAGGCGACGAACCTGAAGGACAAGCGCATCGCCGAGGCTCGCTATCGAGCTATCGCCAACGCGAGGAAAGGCAAGTCATGAAGATCGACACTGAGATCCGCCACGTAACCAAGCCAGTCGCCAATCTGTTCCTGGAACTGGGGTTTTCGCCCGAGGAAGCCAAGCGGCTGCAGGCGGCGTCGAAAAAGCAGATCAACGACACGAAGCTGCTCAAGGAACAGCTCATGGCCGAACTGGCGGCATGGATTGAGCAACACCACCTGAAACAGGCGGAGGCCGCCGAGATCCTGAGGGTGTCTCGTCCGCGCGTGTCGGACGTAGTGAACCGAAAGACGGCCAAATTCACCATCGACACGTTGGTTGAAATGTTGAGCCGCATTGGCAAGCCCGTCCGCTTGGCAATCGGCCGGTAAGCCAGGGGCGCGCAGTAGCGGCGCGCCGCAAACCTGGCAAACGTATGCATGAGCCCACTGATTCATTTAGATGGCAGGCGCTGGCCAGTCTCAGTGAATCAGTGGACTAGACTTCTCTCCGTCACCTCGCCCCTACTGCTAGCAGGAAACAGAAGGAAAGCAGCCGCCTGCAGCATCCGCGGCCCTTGCCTTTTACCCTTCCACCTCCGCCCACCCCTGCATCGCCTGCCCGCCAGCATTATCGCCAGTCCACAGCACCAGCCGCCCAGCCTGCGCCGGATCGGCTGCGCCGCCGACGATGATGGTGTCCTGGTCGAACAGCGGCGCCAGCCCGCGGAAGCCAAAGCGGCGCACGCGCGCCTGCGGTTGCTCGCGCGCCACCAGGTCCAGCATCAGCATGGCCTGCATCGGCCCGTGCACCACCAGGCCGGGGTAGCCCTCGACCTCGCGCGTGTACTGGCGGTCATAGTGGATGCGGTGGCCGTTGAAGGTCAGTGCCGAGTAGCGGAACAGCATCACCGGGTCTGCCTGCAGCGTGCGCTGCCACTGCGCGGTCTGCTCCAGGCGCGGGCGCGGCGGCTGCGGCTTGGACGGGTCGGGCATGGCGCGGTAGACGATATCGTGGCGCTCGTTGACGGCAGTCTTGCCGTTGACGGTCAGTTCGTGATCGACGGCGACAAACCACAGTTCACCGGTGCGCCCGGTCTTGTACTGCACGTCCTTGATGGTGGAGGTACGCGTGACGGTATCGCCGATATGCAGCGGATGGCCGAAGGTCAGTTCGCTGCCGGCCCACATGCGGCGCGGCAGCGGCACCGGCGGCATGAAGCCGCCCAGGGTGGGATGGCCGTCGCGTCCCAGTTCATGCTGCGGCGCGCGCGGCAGGAAGTAGAGCCAGTGCCACAGCGGCGGCAGCGGGCCGGCGGCAACGGCCTCGGGGTCGAGGTCGAAGGTGGCGGCGAGGCCGGTCACCGGTTCCGGCGACAGCGTTTCGGTGCGCGATTCGCTGCGGCCGATCCAGCCGCGCAGGCGTTCGAGTTCAGGAGTGGCGTCAGTCATGACAGTAGGCCTTGTAATGCGTGAAGGTTGTCGGGCGGCGGGTTATTGCGCTAGTGCCAGCAGCCGGCGAGCCTGCTCGATCACGGGCCGGTCCACCATCTTGCCATCGACCTGCACCGCATGGCTGCCGCTGGCGGTAGCTTCCAGCACGCGGCGGGCCCAGTCGAGCTGCTCGGGGCTGGGCAAGAAGCCTGCGCGTACCGCGCCCAGCTGGGCCGGGTGGATGCAGAGCTTGCCGGCAAAGCCGAGTTCGCGCGCATAGGCAACGTCGCTGGCCAGCACGGCTTCATCCTTCAGCGCGGTGGTCACGCCGTCGACCGGCGGCGGCAGCCCTGCCACGCGTGAGGCCAGCACGATGCGCGCGCGTGCAAAGGCGAGCGCGTCGCGCGTGTGGCTGCAGCCCAGGTCGACCGCATAGTCGAGCGAGCCGAAGGCAAGACGTGCGACGCCGGTGGCCACGGCGTCGATCTGATGCAGACCGAGCGCGGTTTCGATGATCGCGACAAGCTCGCCCTGCGGGTTGATCGCATGCAGGGCCTGCGCGATGGTGGCCAGCGCTGCGGCATCTTCTGCCTTGGGCACCAGCAGGCCGGCCAGCGCGGTGCCCGGCGGCAGCGCGCGCAGCCAGGCCAGGTCGGCGGCAAAGGATTGCGAGGCGCTGTCGTTGATGCGGACAAAGGCGTTGGCCGCGGGCCGTCCGGCCAGCCAGGCAGCGATGGCTTCGCGCGCGGCGGGCTTGGCGTCCGGATGGACCGCGTCCTCGAGGTCCAGGATCATCACATCGGGGCCGGCGGCCGCGGCCTTGTCGAAGCGTTCCGGCCGGTCGCCCGGCACGAACAGGTAGGTGACTGCAGTGGACATGTCTTGGTTCTCAGCCTGCGGCGGGCAGCCAGTCGTTGACGTTCGGGGCCTGTTCCAGCGCCCACACGCGCTGGATGATGGCACGCATTTCGGCATCGCTTGCGCCGTGGCGGAACGCGCCCAGCTGCAGCGCTTTCGCTTCCAGTTCCGGGCGCGACAGGGTGTTGTCGGGATCGCCCTTCGGTACGTCGACGCGCGCCGCCAGCGTGCGGCCGTCGGTGGTCCTGACGGTCACGCGGCCGATCCACTGGCGCGGGTAGGCGGCGTTGATCTCGGCATCCAGTTCCATGCCGACCTTGCCGCGGAAGGCGGTCACCTTCGGGTCCTGCAGCGCATGCTGCTCGAACTCGCCCAGGCCCGCATGGCCGTGCACGGCCACCAGCCCCAGCACCGTGCCCATCGAGAACTTGGCCTGGTGGATGGTGGTGGGGTTGACCACGGGGCCTAGCACGTCGATGGCGCCCTGGTGCACGTGCGTGGTGACGCTGGCGACCTGGTCGGCGCTGATGCCTTCGCGCTCCATCAGCGCCTTGAGCGCATCGGCGGCCGGGTGCGTGTGGCGGCATGAGGCGAAGAACTTGAACGAGGTCTCGGCGGTGGCCCAGCGCGTGCCCAGGCCGTCGGTCAGGCAGGCGGGGTTGGCATCGCTCGACATGCCGGCAGCCATGCCCTGCGCGCCTTCCAGGATCTGCTTCGCGCCGGTGAAGCCGGCCCGCGCGAGCCACGCCGACTGCAGGCCATCGGCCGCGGCCTTGGCGGTATGCAGCTGCTTGGAGTCGGCGGCGTCGCGCAGGAATTCCCACAGGCCCGCGGCCTGCGTGCCGGCCGAGCCCAGTGCCTGGTTGATGCCTTCTGCATCCAGGCCGTAGAGCTTGGCCACGGCGGCGGCGGCGGCCAGGGTGCCCACCGTGCCGGTGGTGTGGAACACGCGGTAGTGCGAACGGCCCATGAATTCGCCGATGCGGATCCCGGCCTCATAACCGGCGATCGAAGCCAGCAGCACTTCGGCGCCGGTCTTGCCCTCGGCCTGCGCGGCTGCCACCACGGCGGGGAACACCACCGCGGCCGGGTGCAGCACCGAGCCGTTGTGCACGTCGTCCTGCTCGACCACGTGCGAGGAGGCGCCGTTGATCAGCGCGGCAAAGTAGGGCGAGGTGCGGCGGCGGTCCACCAGCACTTCGGCGCCGCCTTGCGCCGGACCCATGGCCGCGGCGAACTCCTGCAGCTTGCGCACGGCGGGCGCGTCCTTGCCGGCGATGGCCGAGGCGATCCAGTCCAGGAACAGGTCCTTGGTGCGCTCGATCACGGGCGCGGGCACGTCGGCCAGCTTGAGGTCGGCCAGGAAGTCGCAAAGCTGGCGGGTCGGGTAGGTGGTGTCTGCGGGTTGGCTCATGCCGGCTCCGGAGATTGAGTAGGGGCTTGCGGAAAGGAAAAATGGCGCCCGGTCTTCCCGGGCGCCGGCATTGGCTCAGATGGTCTGCTTGTCCGCCAGCGCGGCGATGTCGCTGTCGGCGTAGCCTAGCTCGGCCAGGATCTGGCGGCTGTGCGCGCCCAGCGCGGGCACATCGCCCATCACCGGCTCCACGCCCGACAGGTTGGCCGGCGGCAGCAGCGCGCCGATGGTGCCGCCGGGCACCGCGACTTCGCGCCAGCGGTTGCGGGCGGCCAGTTGCGGGTGGTTCCAGACGGCTTCGATGTCGTTCATCGGCGCGTTGGCGATCTGGGCGGCGTCCAGCAGTGCCTCCGCCTGCGACACGGTCATCGCGGCAAAGCGATGCTCGATGATCTCGGTCATCGCGGGGCGGTTCTTGACGCGGCCGGAGTTGGTGGCGAAGCGCTCGTCCTGCAGCAGCTCGGGCTGCTCCAGCACCTTCTCGCAGAAGGCACGCCATTCACGCTCGTTCTGCAGGCCGAAGATCACGCTGCCGCCGTCGCCGGTGCGGTGCACGCCGTACGGCGCGATGGCCGGGTGCGAGGCGCCGAAGCGCGCCGGCGGCGTGCCGCCGTAGTGGCCGAAGTAGAGCGCATAGCCCATCCATTCAGACAGCGCTTCGAGCATGGTGACTTCCACGCGCACGCCCTCACCGGTGCGCCCGCGCTGCAGCAGCGCCGACAGTATGCCGGTGTAGGCGTACATGCCGGCGGCGATGTCGGCAATCGAGATGCCCGCGCGCGACGGCTCGTCGGGGCCGCCGGTGATGCCGATCAGGCCGGCCGCGGCCTGGATCAGCAGGTCATAGGCCTTCTTGTCGCGATAGGGTCCGGCATCGCCATAGCCCGAGATATCGCACACGACCAGCTTGCCGTAGCGGGCGTGCAGGGTGTCGAAATCCAGGCCCATGCGCGCGGCGGCGCCGGGGGCCAGGTTCTGCACCAGCACGTCGGCGTCGGCCAGCAGCTGGTGCAGGACCTTCTGCGCCTCGTCCTGCTTCAGGTCCAGCGTCAGGCTTTCCTTGCCGCGGTTGAGCCAGACGAAGTGCGAGGCCTGGCCATGCACGGTCTCGTCATAGCCGCGGGCAAAGTCGCCCGCGCCGGGGCGCTCGACCTTGATCACGCGCGCGCCCAGGTCGGCCAGCTGGCGCGTGGCGAAGGGCGCGGCCACGGCGTGCTCGAGCGAGACCACGCGGATGCCGTCGAGCGGGCGGATACCTTTGGGGGAATGGGACATGCAGGGGCCTTAGAACGAACGCGGCAGCTCAAGCACATGCTCGGCCACGTAGGACAGGATCAGGTTGGTCGAGATCGGCGCCACCTGGTACAGGCGCGTCTCGCGGAACTTGCGTTCGATGTCGTACTCGGCGGCAAAGCCGAAGCCGCCGTGCGTCTGCAGGCAGACGTTGGCCGCTTCCCACGAGGCGTCGGCGGCCAGCAGCTTCGAGATATTGGCTTCCTTGCCGCACGGCTTGCCGGCGTCGAACAATTGCGACGCCTTGTAGCGCATCAGGCTGGCGGCCTCGACATTGATGTAGGAGCGCGCGATCGGGAACTGCACGGCCTGGTTCTGGCCGATCGGACGGTCGAACACGATGCGGTCGCGCGCATAGTTGCTGGCGCGCTCGACAAACCAGTAGCCGTCGCCGATGCACTCGGCGGCGATCAGGATGCGCTCGGCGTTGAGGCCGTCAAGGATGTACTTCAGGCCCTTGCCTTCCTCGCCGATCAGGTTTTCTGCGGGGACTTCCAGGTTGTCGAAGAACAGCTCGTTGGTCTCGTGGTTGACCATGTTACGGATCGGCTTGACCGTCAGGCCCTTGCCGATGGCATCGCGCAGGTCCACCACAAACACCGACAGGCCTTCGGATTTGCGCTTGACCTGATCCAGCGGCGTGGTGCGCGCCAGCAGCAGCATCAGGTCCGAATGCTGCACGCGCGAAATCCATACCTTCTGGCCATTGACGATGTACTTGTCGCCCTGGCGCACCGCGGTGGTCTTGAGCTTGGTGGTATCGGTGCCGGTGGTGGGTTCGGTCACGGCCATCGACTGCATGCGCAGCTCGCCCGAGGCGATGCCCGGCAGCCAGCGCTGTTTCTGCGCTTCGGAGCCGTGGCGCAGCAGGCAGCCCATCACGTACATCTGGCCGTGGCAGGCGCCGGAATTGCCGCCGCTGCGGTTGATTTCTTCCATGATGACCGAGGCCGCGGTCAACGACAGGCCCGAGCCGCCATAGGCTTCGGGGATCAGCGCCGACAGCCAGCCTGCCTGGGTCAGCGCCTGGACAAAGGTCTCAGGAAAGGCGTTCTGCTCTTCCACCCGTTGCCAGTACGCCGAATCGAAGCCGGCGCAGAGGTCGCGCACCGCTTCGCGGATTTCGGGGTACAGCTGGTCTGGATCCGGATGTGCGTGCATGGGGTAGCCCCGCTCAGATTGAATGGGGCCATTATTCCCGAGCCCCCGGCACGCTGAAATTCGGATTTGCGAAAGAGCGGCTTAGGTGGGCCGGAAGCGGGGGCGGCGGAAGCTGCATGCGGCGCCGGGCGCCTGTAGATGCGCAAGAGGCCGGCGCAGCGGCCTCTTGCGAAGGGATGGCAGGCAGGCCGGGCCTGGGAATCAGTGCATAAACAGCCAGATCAGGACGAGGATGAAGGCCGGGACGCCAAGCAGCCAGGCGAGTAGATAGGGCATGATGCAACTCCTGTTGATGACGGTAATCAGTGATTCCAATATAGGAACGCCTCCATGGCGGCACTGTCGGGGAGCTTCCGCTTGCGGTGTAGGACGCAGCCGCGCGCACCTGGCGGGCGGCCCGAACGATGTGGCGCCAGCGCCTTGCGGCCCGCCGGCCCGGTTGCCGGCGGGCCATCCCGTGCTACGCTCAGGTCTGCACCAAAGCACCCGGAGGCGAGCCATGGACGGGGTCTGGTCTGAAGTTTTCAGGGTCTTGCGCGCCGAGTTCGCCGATGTGCCGGACGCTGGCGAGGCCACCCGCATCCTGACGCGCCTGTTCATGGCGATGCTGCTGGGCGGCCTGATCGGCTATCAGCGCGAGGTCTCCGGCAAGGCAGCGGGGCTGCGCACCCATATGCTGGTGGCGCTGGGCTCGGCGCTGTTCGTGCTGGTGCCGCTGCAGGCCGGGGTGCCGCTGGGCGACATCAGCCGCGTGCTGCAGGGGCTGATTGCCGGCATCGGTTTCCTTGGCGCCGGCGCGATCCTGAAGCACAGCGACGAAGCCCACATCGAGGGCCTGACCACCGCGGCCAGCATCTGGATGGTCGCGGCCATCGGCGTGGCTGCTGGCCTGGGGCGCGATACCACTGCGCTGATCGCCACCATCTTCACGCTGGTCATCCTGCAGGTCCTGCATCGCTGGAAATAGCGCACCCGCACCCGGCGCATCCGGCACCCGTGCCGCCTCGCGTGCGCCGGTCTGTTCGCTTGCCCGCCAATTTGCGCCATTTGCCACGGCAATGCGCGCCAGCGCACGCTGCCCGCGCGCGGCGCGCCCTATGCTGTGGCACAGGTTGCGCCGCGATCCACAGGCGCAGCCGTGGCAGAGCAGGGGGAGGTAGCGATGAAATCATCAATTCGTGACGACGCGGCGCTGGCCGCATTCGTGGGGCCGCGCTATGCGTACTACAGCCAGCGCTGGTCCCTGGCCGAGACGCGCGGCGGCATGTCGTGGAACTGGGCGGCGTGCCTGCTGGGACCGTTCTGGATGGCCTACCGGCGCATGTACTGGCAGGTGGGGGTCTTTGCGCTGATCGTCTGCGCCGAGCCTGTGCTGCACGCGCTGTTCGGGCTGAAGATGCCGCTGGCAGTCCGGCCGATGCTGTATGCCATGGCGCTGCTGCTGGGCATGTATGGCAACCAGATCTACCGCTGGCATGCCGAGGCGACCATCCGGCACCTGCGCGAGTACCATTTTTCACCGGAACTGGTGTACGACTCGCTGACGCGCAGTGGCCGCACCAGCTGGCCCGGTGTGTTCGCCATGGCCCTGCTGCTGGTGGTGATGGCGGTGTCGCTGAGCCCGCTGGCGGGGCTGGTGGTGCAGGGCAGCGGGCTGGCCTCCGGCTGAACGGCCGACGACTTACCCGTCTTACACTGGCTCGCGCGCCGCGTCGACCAGGTACTGGATCAGCGTTTCGGCAAACTGGGGCAGTTCGCGCCCCGGGCGGCGCACCAGGCGCAGCTCGCGCTTGGCCCATTCGTCTTCCAGCTGGATAAAGCGCAGCACCTTGCGGCTGGCGTAGCGGCGCGCGCAGCTGTTGGGCACGATGGCGATGCCCGCGCCGGCCTCGACCATGCGGCATACGGCATCGAAGCTGCCCACCTGGATGCGCAGGCTGATGCGCTTGCCCATGCCGCCGGCGATGCGGTCCAGGAACGACTGGATCGCGCTGAACTGGTTCAGGCCGACAAAACGGCAGGTATCGAGCAGGTCGGCGAAATGCAGCCGCTTGAAGGCGGGCAGCGGGTGGTTGACCGGTGCGATCACGATCAGTTCGTCGCTGCACAGGTGCATCGCGTCCAGGTCCTGGGTGGCGACTTCACCGGCCACGATGCCCAGGTCGGCGGCGCCGGCGCTGATCGCCGAGACGATTTCCTGCGACAGGTGCTCTTCCAGCTCGATGTCCACGTCCGGGTTCTCGCTCAGGAAGCGCGATACGCCGGTGGCCAGGAACGAGTTGGTGGCGGTGGTGTTGGCCAGCAGCCGCACGCGGCCCTTGACGCCCTTGGCATAGGGCCGCAGGTCGGCGTGCAGGCATTCCAGTTCGCGGAAGACCTCGCGCGCGTGGCGCAGCAGCGCATCGCCCGCCGGCGTCAGGCGCACACCCTTGACCTGGCGGATCAGCAATTGTGTCTGGAACGCCTCTTCCAGCTGCTTGATCCGGGTGCTGGCCGCGGGCAGCGACAGGAAGCTGCGTTCGGCCGCGCGGGTCAGGTTCTCCGTCTCGCCGACGTTCAGGAAGAGGCGGAGGTCGGTCAGGTCGTAATGCATGGGCTTCCGTCAGGCCAAAGGCCAGTTTTGTGATTCGTGAATTCCAAAGTCTCGGCCGTCAATTTATCGTATCCACTGCGGCGTGGACATCCGGATTGACCGCATCGGCGGGCGATGCCCGCGGCGCAGGGGTGTTTCGCCGGGTTTGCGGTCGGTGACCGCACAAAAAAGTATTCAGAGGAGCAGCGCAATGAGCGGTTTGATGGCAGGCAAGGTCGCCCTGGTGACGGGCGCAGGTGGTGGAATCGGGCGCGGCATCGCGCTGGCACTGGCCGCCGCCGGCGCCAAGGTGGTGGTGAATGACCTCGGCGTGTCGATGACCGGCGAGGGCGGCGACGCTGGCCCCGCACAGCGCGTGGTGGAGGAAATCCGCGCCGCCGGCGGCGAGGCCGTGGCCAATACCGACAGCGTGTCGACCTGGAACGGCGCCAATGCCATCGTGCAATGCGCGCTGGACAACTTCGGCCGCATCGACGCCGTGGTCAACAACGCCGGCAACCTGCGCGACCGCATGTTCTTCAAGATGAATGAAGAAGAATGGCGCTCGGTGATCGACGTGCACCTGCACGGCACCTTCTTCGTCAGCCGCGCCGCGGCCAACTACTTCAAGGACCAGGAGAGCGGCGCCTACGTGCACATGACCTCCACCTCCGGCCTGATCGGCAACCTGGGCCAGGCCAACTATTCGGCGGCCAAGCTGGGCATTGCCGCGTTGTCCAAGTCGATCGCGCTGGACATGCAGCGCTTCAACGTGCGCTCGAACTGCATCGCGCCGTTCGCCTGGAGCCGCATGACCAGCTCGATCCCGGCCGAAACGCCGGAAGAAAAGGCACGCGTGGCCAAGCTGCAGAAGATGGAAGCCGGCAAGATCGCGCCGGTGGCGGTCTACCTTGCCAGCCCGGCCGCCAGCGAAGTCAACGGCCAGATCTTCGCGGTGCGCGCCAACGAAATCATCCTGATGAGCCAGCCGCGCCCGGTGCGCTCGGTGCATATGAGCGATGGCTGGACGCCTGAGACCGTGGGCGAGATCGCCATGCCGGCCATGCGCAACAGCTTCTTCAAGCTGGAGCGTTCGCCCGACGTGATCAGCTGGGACCCGATCTGATGGCGGGCAGCCAGGCCCCGACGCACGGCGCGCTTGCCGGCGTGCGGGTGCTGGACCTGTCGCGCATCCTGGCCGGTCCCTGGTGCGCGCAGAACCTAGCGGACCTGGGCGCCGAGGTCATCAAGGTGGAGCGGCCCGGCGCGGGCGACGACACCCGTTCGTGGGGGCCGCCCTGGCTGCCCGGCGCGGACGGGCAGCCGTCGCGCGACGCCACCTACTTTGCCGGTGCCAACCGCGGCAAGCAGTCGGTGACGCTCGATATCGCCAGCCCGCAAGGGCAGGAGATCGCGCGGCAACTGGCGGCGAAGTCGCAGATCGTGCTGGAGAACTACAAGGTCGGCGACCTGAAGCGTTACGGGCTGGACTATGACAGCCTCAAGGCGATCAACCCGTCCATCGTCTACTGCTCGATCACGGGCTACGGCCAGACTGGGCCGAGCGCGCACAAGCCCGGCTATGACTTCATCTTCCAGGGCCTGGGCGGCCTGATGAGCGTCACCGGCGAGCGCGACGACCTGCCCGGCGGCGGGCCGCAGAAGGTGGGCGTGGCGGTGGTCGACATGCTGACCGGCATGTATGCCACCGTGGCCGTGCTGGCCGCCTTGCGCCATGCCGAACGCACCGGCGAGGGCCAGCATATCGACATGGCCCTGCTCGATGCGGTGGTGGCGGTCGGCGCCACGCCGATCATCGCCCAGCGCGTGACCGGCAAGGCCATGCCGCGCTACGGCAACGCGCACGCCAATATGGTGCCCTACCATGTGTTCGCCACCGCCGACGGCTACATGATCGTCGCGGCCGGCAACGACGGGCAGTGGCAGGCGTATTGCCGCGGCGTCGAGCGTCCCGACCTGGCCGCCGACGAGCGCTTTGCCACCGGCCCCGGCCGCATCATCCATCGCGACACGCTGGTGCCGCTGCTTGAGGCGCATATGCGCACGCGGCCGACGGCGCACTGGGTGCAGGCACTGGAAGCGCAGGGCATCCCGTGCGGGCCGATCAACGACTACGGCCAGGTGCTGGAAGACCCGCAGGTGCGGCATCGCGAGCTGCAGGTCGACCTGGTGCGCGACGATGGCAGCCTGTGCCCGACCGTCAAGAGCCCGCTGCGGCTGTCCGCGACCCCGGTGCAATACGACGCCCCGCCGCCGCGGCTGGGCGAGCATACCGGGCAGGTGCTGGAATCGGTGCTGGGCCTGTCGGCCGAGCGCATCGCCAGGCTGCGCGAGCAAGGCGTGGTCTGACTGGTGACGGGTGCCTGGCAGGCAACTGCCGGGCACCGCCTGCTTCCGGGCGGATCACCAGGCCTCTGCACAAAGTCCCCCCATCGCCTAGGCTGTCTGGGTAGCGGCCCGAACCGTGATCCCCGGGTTCCCCACAGGAGACAGCCATGAACGAAGAGACCTTCAACCTCAGCATCCGCAAGTTCCTGAAGGTGGTCGGCGTCAGCTCACAGCGCGAGATCGAACAGGCGATAGCCAGGGCCATGGCCGACGGTACCATCGCCGGCAATGAGCACTTGCCGGTGTCGGTGACGCTGGAACTGGCGGGTGTCAAGCTCCAGGCGCGCTTTGAGGGTGAAATCCAGCTTGAGTAAGGCGGTCATGGCGGTGCTCGTTTTGGTTCTGTTTCTTGCGTGAAACGCCAAAAGGATGACCCCGCCCGGTCCTTTTGTTGCGCCATCTGATCCATCCGCAGTATGGGCGCGCAGGGCCCCTTCACATATTCTTCCCGGAAACGTCGAACCAATGGGACCGGGGGGACACCATGGCTGGATGCAGCGAGCGCATGCCTTGCGCAGGGGGCGCGGTATGCGCAGGCCGTGCAACGCGACGTGCGCAAGCGTGGGTTGCACGCCACCGCACGGGCCACGGGCCACTCTGAAGCGCGGGGGGCCGTTGCCATGCATGCCGCCGCCACTACGCCCGCAAGGAACATCGAGGACACCGGCTGGAACCTGCCGGATCCGGCAGGTCGGCACGCGCGCCCCGATGATCCGCTGCTGGCGTGCCTGCTCTGGCTGGCCCGGCGCTTCCAGCGGCCAGTCGCGGCCGAAGCCCTGATTGCGGGCCTGCCGCTGGAGGCGGATCGCCTGACCCCTGCCTTGTTTCCACGCGCGGCCGCACGCGCCGGCATGTCGGCGCGGCTGGTCAAGCGCCCGCTGGACGACATCCCGGACCTGGTGCTGCCCGCCATCCTGCTGCTCGACCAGAGCGAGGCCTGCGTATTGCTGCGCCGTGGCGACGAGGGCATGCTGCTGGTCTCGCAGCCGGAGTGGGGCGACGGCGAGCAGCCGGTCCGCCAGGAAGACTTGCTGGCCCGGTACACCGGCCATGCCATCTTCGCCCGGCCCGCGCACCGCTTCGAGGCGGCGGGCGATGCCGGGCCGGCGTCGCCGCATGGATGGTTCTGGGGCGTGATGCGCCAGTCGTGGCCGCTCTATGGCGAGGTGCTGGTTGCCTCGCTGCTGCTCAGCCTGTTCGCGCTGGTCATGCCGCTGTTCACCATGAACGTCTATGACCGCGTGGTGCCGAACCATGCGCTGGAAACGCTGTGGGCGCTGGCCATCGGTGTGGGCCTGGTGCTTGGCTTCGAACTGGTGATGCGTACGTTGCGGGGCTATTTTGTCGACGTGGCGGGCCGGCGCATCGATGTCACGGTCTCCGCGACGGTGTTCGAGAAGGTGCTGGGCATCGAGATGAAGGCGCGGCCGGCGTCGGTGGGCAGCCTGAGCAGCCAGCTGCATGAATTCGAGTCGGTGCGCGAGTTCCTGACCTCGGCCACCATCACGACCCTGGTCGACCTTCCGTTCGCCGCGGTCTTCATTGCGGCCATGTTCTGGGTCGGTGGCCCGCTGGCCTGGGTGCCGCTGCTGGCGGTGCCGCTGGTGATCGGCACCAGCCTGCTGCTGCAGGGGCCGCTGTCGCGCGCGGTACGCGCCAGCAGCGCCTGCGCGGCCCAGCGCCAGGCCGCACTGGTCGAAACCCTGGTGGGGCTGGAGACCATCAAGACCAGCGGTGCCGAAGGTGCCGCCCAGCGCAAATGGGAGCAGGTGGTCGGGCAGATGGCGCAACTGGGACTGCGGGCGCGGCTGCTCTCCGCCTGCGTGATCAACCTTTCGCTGTTCGTCCAGCAGGCCGCCACGCTGGTGGTGGTGGTGATCGGTGTCTACCTGATCGCCGACGACCGGCTGACCACGGGCGGCCTGATTGCCTGCACCATCCTTGCCGGCCGCGCGCTGGCGCCGCTCTCGCAAGTGGCCGGGCTGACCACCCGTTATCACCAGGCGCGCACTGCGCTGGCCGGCATTGACCGCATGATGGCGCTGCCCGTCGAGCGCCCGCCCGGCAAGCATTTCCTGCACCGCCCGCCGCTGCGCGGCGAAATCGAGTTCCGGCAGGTCAGCTTTCGCTATCCGGGCCGCGACATCGCGGCACTGGATGGGGTCTCGTTCCGCATTGGCAGCGGCGAGCGGGTTGGCCTGATCGGCCGCATCGGCTCAGGCAAGACCACCATCGAAAAGCTGATCCTCGGCCTGTACGCACCGGATGCCGGCACCGTACTGGTCGACGGCGCAGAGGTGCGCCAGCTGGACCCGGCCGCGTTGCGGCGCGACATCGGCTATGTGCCGCAGGACGTGATGCTGTTCAGCGGGACGCTGCGCGACAACATCGTGATGGGCGCCCCGTACGCCGACGACGAAGCCGTGCTGCGCGCGGCGCGCCTGGGCGGCGTGAGCGACTTTGTCGATCGCCTGCCGGACGGCTATGACTTGCGCCTGGGAGAGCGCGGCGAAGGCCTTTCGGGCGGCCAGCGCCAGGCCATTGCCATTGCCCGTGCCGAGTTGCTGCAGCCGCCGCTGCTGCTGCTCGACGAACCCAGCAGCGCCATGGACAACCGTACCGAGGAGCAGTTCAAGGCGCGCCTGGCCTTAGCGCTGGGCGGGCGCACGCTGATCCTGGTCACGCATCGCGGCTCGCTGCTCAGCCTGGTCGATCGCCTGATCGTGATGGACCAGGGCCGCATCGTCGCCGATGGCCCCAAGGCCGAAGTCCTGAATGCGCTCGCGGGGAGGAAGCTCCATGTCGCTTCAGCCTGATCCGCAACGCATGGGGCCAGTGCGGCGCCTGATCGCCGCGCTGAGGCCGCGTGCCGACGACACCGCCTTCATGTGCGAGCGCGATGCGGCCGCGCTGGCGCAACCGCGCTATTTCACGCACTGGATCCTCTGGTCCGCCCTGGTCTTCGTGCTGGTGGCGCTGGCCTGGGCCGCGCTGGCGCAGGTGGACGAGGTGGCCGTGGGCGAGGGCAAGGTGATCCCGTCGAGCCAGGTGCAGGTGGTGCAGAACCTCGAAGGCGGGATCATCGCCGAGATCATGGTGCGACCGGGGCAGGTGGTGAACAAGGACCAGCCGCTGATGCGCATCGACGATACCCGCTTCACGGCTTCCTACCAGGAAGGCCGCACCAGGGACGATGCGCTGGTGGCACGCATTGCGCGCCTGAGCGCCGAGGCCGACGGCACGGCGTTCGTGGCGAGCGCGCCGGCCGATGCCGAGGGCCGCCGCTTCGTGTCCGAGGAGCGCGCGCTGTTCGAGTCGCGCAAGCGCGCGTTCGATGCCAATCTCGCCGTGCTGCGCCAGCAGTCAGAGCAACGGCGGCAGGAGCTGACCGAGAAGCGCTCGCGCGAGCAGCAACTGCGGCAGAGCCATCGGCTGGTGGCGCAGGAGCTGGCCATGATGCGCCCGATGGTGGCGCAGGGCGTGGTGTCCGAGGTCGACCTGCTGCGGCTTGAGCGCCAGGCCAATGACCTGAAAGGCGAGCTCGAGGCCGCGCGGCTCGCCATGCCGCGCCTGGAGGCCGCCTACCGCGAGAGCCAGCAGAAGGCCGACGAACTGGGCACGCATTATCGCGCCGAGGCCATGAAAGAGCTCAACCAGGCCAAGGCCGAACAGGCCGCGCAGAGCGCCACCAACACGGCGCTGCAGGACCGCGTCGATCGCACCCTGGTGCGCGCCCCGCTTGCCGGCGTCATCAAGCAGATCAAGATCAATACCGTGGGCGGCGTGGTGCAGCCCGGCATGGACCTGCTGGAGATCGTCCCGCTGGAAGACACGCTGTTGGTCGAGGCGCGCGTGCGGCCTGCCGACATTGCCTTCCTGCGGCCCGGCCAGCCGGCGGTGGTCAAGCTGTCGGCCTACGACTTTTCGATCTATGGCGGCTTTGCCGGCACCGTGGAGCATATCAGCGCCGATACGCTGACACCGGAGCGCCCGGGCGAGCGCCCGGAAAGCTACTACCTGGTGCGCGTGCGCACGCGCGACAACCGGCCAGGCGGCAGTGCCGTGCAGGTACCCATCCTGCCCGGCATGGTGGCCACGGTCGATGTGCTGACCGGGCAGAAGACGGTGCTCCATTACCTGCTCAAGCCCATCATCAAGACCAGGGAACTGGCGTTCCGGGAACGATAAGAACGGGGCGGACTGCCCACGACGATAACAAGCAAGGCATGGCCGGCAGGCCGGCATTCAGGACGGAGAGTAATCATGGCAACCCTGACAGGTAGCAACGGCAGCGACAGCATCAGCGGCACCACGTCCGCCGACACCATCCTGAGCGGCAATGGCAATGACTACGTCAGCGCCGGCGATGGCAACGACTATGTCGATGCCGGCAACGGCGACGATATCGTCGAAGGCGGCAGCGGCGACGACACGCTGCTGGGCGCCAACGGCAAGGACCGCGTGTTCGGCGGGCTCGGCAATGACAACTTGTCGGGTGGCAACGGCACCGACGCGGTCTATGGCGGCAGCGGCGATGACGTGATCGGCAGCATCGACGGCTCGTCGGCGCTTTACACCGGCGACAATGGCGGCGATACGCTGTATGGCGACGGCTACGACAGCTACGCCGACTACCTGCTCGGTGCCGGCCATGAGTCAGCCCGGCCGGGTAACGACCGCATCTATGGCGGCAACGGCGACGACCTGATCTACGGGGACAACGGCAACAATGCCGCCCTGGGCGGCGATGACATCATCGCCGGTGGCAACGGCAAGGACACCATCTACGGTGAAGGCGGCAACGACAAGATCGCCGGCGGGGCAGGCGGCGATACCCTGAGCGGCGGCAGCGGCGCTGACGTCTTTGTCTATAACGCTGTCTCCGACTCCACCGCGGCCGGCATTGATGTGATCACCGACTTCCAGCGCGGCGTGGACCACCTCGACTTGCGGCCCGTGCTGGGCGACACTGGCTTTGAATGGGGTGGCCGCCAGCCCACGGCCCACGGCGCCTGGTTCCAGCAATCGGGGGGCAATACCTATGTCTACGTGGATGTCGACGGCAATCCCGTCACGGCGGAAATGGTCATCAAGCTCAACGGCCTGCACGAACTGAGCAAGTCGGACTTCGCTGGCTACGACAACCATGCGCCAACGGCAGTGGCCGATACCCACGCGATCGGCGAGAACAACTCTCCGAATCCGATCACCGGCAATGTGCTGTCGAACGACAGCGACGTCGATGCGGGCAACGTGCTGGCCGTGGCCAATCCCGGCACCTATGCCGGCCAGTACGGCACGCTGACGCTCCACACCGACGGCAGCTACAGCTATGAGTTGGACAACGGCAATGGCCAGGTGCAGGCATTGCGGCAGGGCCAGCAAGTCCAGGACACGTTCAACTATGAGGTGTCCGACGGGCAGGCCGGTGCGGCTTCTTCGCTGAGCATCCGGATTACGGGTGCCAACGATGGAGCCACCATCACGGCCTCAGCCAGTGAAGACAAGGCGGTCACCGAAGCCGGCGGCGCAGGCAATGCTGAAACTGGCGACGCATCCGCCAGCGGCAAGCTGACGGTCACTGACGTCGATACCGGTGAAGCACACTTCGCCGCGGTGGCGCC
>NZ_JBYSYC010000082.1:0-16764 GCF_058782875.1 Cupriavidus sp. FW305-F7
CAAACCACGAAAGAAGAGAAGAAAGAAAGCGAAACGACAACAATTCGTCAGGTAACATTCCTTCGTGAGGCAACACGAGCGGCCAAGGTGTTTGGCGGCTACCGCTGGATGCGTGACGAAGTCACGACTGGTACGGCCCGTCACGACAACCTGTACTGGCTCGGCGCCAACTACAAGTTCACTCCCGCCTTCACGTTGACTGGTGCGGCTTACTACACCGACGCCCGCACCGACAGCAAGGACTCGTGGATGTTCGTGCTGAACGCCGACTACGCCTTGTCCAAGCGCACTGACGCGTATCTGTCGCTCGGCTACGTGAACAACAAAGGCAATGCGACTTTCGGTGTGACCGGTACGGCCAATACGATGTCAGGCCAGAATCAGACCGGCGCAATGCTCGGCATGCGCCATCGCTTCTAATTTCCTGCAGGCAGGACGAGGCGCGCTTCCGGGCGTGCCGGCGACAACTTCATATCGGCCTTCCCTCACTGTTAAGGTCGTTTGGCCGGCAGAAATGCCGGCCATTTTTTAATCCGAAGTTTGACTCGGATACCAAGCTAACCTGTTGACGCGCCGAGAGCTTTTCAAGCGGCAGGGGGTGGCTACTGGGAACAGCCGGGGTCGATGCCGAGCAGCGCAAAGGCTTTGCGCTGCAACGGCGTGGGACGGGTCGTGATGACGATCTTGGTCTGTGGATTGACCGAGGTCGAGCTGATGTTATAGGTCAACGTGGCGAGGTCCTGCAGCAGCGTGGCGTGCGCAGAGCACGGCGCTGTTCCTCCGACAAGGCAGCGACCGTATGCAGCGGCTGCTCGAACATCCGTAAGGCATCGACTCAGTGAAGCTGGGGTCGATGCGCCACACCAAACCGTCCTGACAAATCGTCGAGACGCCTATCCATTGTCCATAGCTGTGCGCCTGGTGTGATCAAAGTGGAAGCCAGCAGTGAGACTTCAACTAGGCCGCAACCCAGCCCATACAATTTCTCGCGCTCGATGAACGCCACTACCCATGGCCCAGCCTATGATGCGCCGGCTGAGACGTCGAGCACGACAGCCAGATAGTAAAAGCCGGCAGCGGTAGGAATACGTCGCATCGGCGACCCATAGCTGATTGGGCGCATCGGCACAGAAGTGCCGCTGCACCAGATCAGGCGCAGGTCTACCCTGTGGCGTGGTGCGTGGTGCAAATGAAGCGCTGCCGGCAAGCCCCGCGCAGGCCCGCCTCACGCATCAAACGCGCCACGCGCTTGCGCCCGACGTGGATGCCCCGGCGCAGCAACGTGGCATGCACACGCGGCATCCCATAGGTACCGCGCGAGCGAGCGTGAATCTCAAGGATTTGCGCGAGCAACAGCGTGTCACACACGGCATGAGCGCTCGGAGGTCGTTCCATCCATGCATGGAAGCCGCTGCGCGAGACCTTAAGCAGCCGAGCCATGGTGGACAGCGGATAGCGAGCCTGGTTCGCCTTCATGAATTCGTACCCTTGTCGGGCAGCCTGTCGGTCTCCCGGGCGAACCAGGCCGCGGCTTTTGCAAGTATCTCCCTCTCCATTTTGAGCTGCCGGTTCTCACGGCGTAGCCGTGTGAGTTCCTGGCGCTCGGCCGTCGTCAGACCGTCCTGACGAAGTCCGGCATCGCGTTCCGCTTGGGCTACAGATCGTCTGGGCCGTCGGTTCGAACTCCCTGGCCAGATCCTCGGGGCGGCGACCCGCAAGTCGTGACAATTTTATTTTCGTATGCGATTCGCCGAGGCTAGAGGCGACCATTCCATCTACACTGCACGGCTGTTGAAGGAAGCCGTTAAAAATCAGCCAATGCATTCAGTTTTTCGTTTCGATGCTGACCGTCTCGTCAGCTTCCAGGTCTTGTGGAAGGACGGCGAACGCGTCCTGGGTCGGGGCTGGCGCGTCGCTGCCGATGGCCAGCGCGAGGCGGTGCTGGCCTTGTGGCTCGCGACCGAGCATCCGATGCCTGCCAATCTCGGGCGCCTGGCACACGAATTCAGCCTGAAGGAGGCGCTGGACCCCGCTTGGGCCGCCCGGCCCCTGGAACTGGTGCGCGAACATGGCCGGACGGTCCTGCTGCTGGAGGATCCCGGCGGTGAGCCGCTCGATCGCCTGATGGGCACCCCCATGGAGGCTGGCCGCTTCCTGCGCCTGGCGATTGCCATGAGTGGGGCCCTTGGCCAGTTCCACCAGCGCGGCTTCATTCACAAGGACCTCAAGCCAGCACACATCCTGGTGAACCAGGCCGATGGGGCGGTGCGACTCACCGGCTTCGGGCTGGCTTCGCGGCTGCTGCGCGAGACACAGGCGCCGACGCAACCAGACGAGATCGCCGGCACGCTGGCCTATATGGCGCCTGAGCAGACCGGCCGCATGAACCGGTCGGTCGATGCGCGCAGCGATCTCTATGCGTTGGGCGTGACGCTCTACCAGATGCTGACGGGAACGCTGCCGTTCTCCGCCGGCAACCCGATGGACTGGGTCCACTGCCACCTCGCCCGGCAGCCGATGGCGCCGGCCGAGCGGGTACCGGCGAGCCCGGTCCAGCTCTCTGCCGTGGTGATGAAGCTGCTCGCCAAGACGGCGGAGGAGCGCTACCAGACGGCCGGCGGGCTGGAGGCGGATCTGCGGCGCTGCCTGGCCGCATGGGAAAGCCGGGGGCGCATCGACACGTTCGCGCCTGGCGAGCATGACCTGCCGGACCGGCTGATGATCCCGGAGCGGCTCTACGGTCGGGATCGCGAGATTGGGGTGCTGCTCGGCGCCTTCGACCGCGTGGTGTCCGGGGGCGCGCCGGAGCTGGTGCTGGTGTCCGGCTACTCGGGTATCGGCAAGACCTCGGTCGTGCACGAGTTGCACCGTGCGCTGGTGCCGCATCGCGGCCTGTTCGCTTCAGGCAAGTTCGATCAGTATAAGCGGGACATCCCTTATGCAACGCTGGCGCAGGCGCTGCAGGGACTGGTACGCCCGCTGCTGGGCAAGAGCGAGGCGGAACTGGCACCGTGGCGCGCCGCGCTGGCCGAGGCGCTGGGCCCGAACATCGGGCTCATGGTGCCGCTCATCCCGGAACTGGCGCTCATCCTTGGCCCGCAGCCGCCAATGTCGGAAGTTCCGCCGCGCGACGAACAGCACCGCTTCCAGCTCGTGTTCCGCCGCCTCATCGGCGTCTTTGCGCAGGCTGCGCATCCGCTGGCGCTCTTCCTTGACGACCTGCAGTGGCTGGACGCGGCAACACTGGACCTGCTCGAGCATCTCGCGACCCAGCCGGAGGTACGGCATCTGCTGCTGATCGGCGCCTATCGCGATAACGAAGTCACGCCCGGGCATCCGCTGCTGGCGCGACTGACGGCCATCCGCCAGGGCGGGGCAAGCGTGGGGGAGATCATGCTGACGAGCCTGGGGCGCGACGATGTCGGCCGGCTTCTCGGCGATGCCCTGCATTGCACGCCGGAGGGCGGCGAGGCGCTCGCCAGACTGGTGCACGAGAAGACCGCGGGCAATCCATTCTTTGCGATCCAGTTCCTCACCGCCCTGGCGGAAGAGGGGCTGTTTGCATTCAATCATCGCGAGGCGCGCTGGTCGTGGGACCTTGGGCAGATCCGCGCCAAGGGTTTCACCGACAACGTGGTGGACCTGATGCTCGGCAAGCTCGGCCGCCTGCCCGCAGCGACCCAGGAAGCGCTGAAGCAGCTCGCCTGTCTTGGCAACGAAGCCGCGGTAGGCATCATGACCATGGTCCTGGGCGGCAGTGAAGGGACGCTGGATGCGGCGCTGTGGGCGGCGGTCCAGGGCGGCCTGGTGTTGCGGCGCGAGGAGACTTATCGCTTTCCGCACGACCGAGTCCACGAGGCGGCCTACGCGCTGATTGCCGAAGCCGCGCGGCCCGCGGCGCACCTTGCGATCGGGCGCAGGCTTGCCGCGCACACGTCCCAGGAAGCGCTTGCGGAGCGCGTCTTCGAGATCGTTGGCCAGCTCAATCGCGGTGCCACACTGATTACCGCACCCGAGGAGAGGTGGCGGCTGGCCGAGCTGAACCTGCTCGCCGGCCAGCGTGCCAAGGGATCGACGGCCTACGCCAGCGCATTGGCCTATCTGGCCACGGGCGCGGTGCTGTTGCCCGCGGATGCCTGGGAATGCCGGCCCGCGCTTGCCTTTGCACTGGCGTTCGAACGGGCCGCATGCGAATTCCTTACCGGTGCCTCGGGGGCGGCGGAGCCACGCCTCGCCGACCTCGCGAGCCGTGCGGTCGGCCTCCCTGAGTTGGCCGCGGTGACCCAATTGCGACTGGAGCTCTTCATGGCCCTCGGTCAGAGAGGCCGTGCGGTCGAGGTCGGTCTCGATTACCTGCGTCGGGCTGGCGTGGAATGGTCGGCGCACCCTGCGAAGGCGGAGGTAGAGCAGGAGTACGCGCGGATGTGGCGGCAGATCGGGGACCGGCCGATCGATGCGCTGATTGACTTGCCGCGCATGGCCGACCCCGATGCAGTCGGGACCATGGACGTCCTGACCGCGCTGATGCCGCCGGCCTGGTACACCGACGAGAACTTGCGTGCGCTCGTGATTGGCCGGATGGCGAACCTGAGTCTCGAACATGGCAACAGCGATGCGTCGTGCCTTGGCTATGCCTGGCTCAGCATGGTGCTGGCGCCGCAATCGGGCGACTACGCGGCGGGATACCGCTTCGGCAAGCTGGGCCTGGACCTGGTGGACCAGCGCGGGCTGGACCGGTTCAAGGCCCGCGTCTACCAGGTCGTGGGCGGCCACGTCCTGCAATGGACGCATCCGATCCGCGACGCGAGCAGCCTGGTGCGGCGCGGCTTCGATCTGTCCAACAAGCAGGGCGACCGCACCTTTGCGGCCTTCACCAGCAACAACCTCATTACGCACCTGCTGGCCAGCGGCGCGCCGCTGGCCGATATGGAACGCGAAGCCGAAGCTGCGATCGCCTTCGCGCGCGAAGCGGGGTTTGGTCTTGTTATTGACCGCATTACCCCGCAACGCCAGCTTGCCCGGACACTGCGTGGTCTGACATCGGTTTTCGGCTCGTTCAACGATAGCGGGTTCGACGAAGACCGGTTCGAGCGGCATCTGGAGCAGGATCAGGGCCTCGCACTCGTTACCTGCTGGTACTGGATCCGCAAGCTGCAGGCGCGCTTTTTTGCCGCCGACCATGCCGGCGCGATTGCGGCGGCGGAGCGCGCCCGGCCGCTGCTCTGGACCTCACCGTCATTCTTCGAGCAGGCGGAATACCACTTCTATGCAGCGCTGGCACGGGCGGCCTGCTGCGATGCGGTCGCTGCGGCAGACCGGGGCCGGCACCTTGAGGCCCTGGCTGGACACCACCGCCAGTTGCAGGCCTGGGCCGAGCATTGTCCGGGGAATTTCGAAAACCGGGCTGCATTGATCGGTGCGGAGATCGCCCGTATGGGTGGGCGCGAGGCCGACGCCATGCGCCTGTACGAACAGGCCATCCTGTCCGCGCGCGACAACGACTTTATCCACAACCAGGCACTCGCTAACGAGCTGGCGGCACGATTCTATGCGGCGCGGGGCTTCGAGAAGATAGCGTGGGTGTATCTGCGGGATGCCCGTCACGGCTATCGCCGCTGGGGCGCCGAGGGCAAGGTGCGGCAGCTCGACGGGTTATATCCGGCACTCGGCGAAGAAGAGTCGGCACCTGCTTCGACCCGGACGATCGGCGCTTCTGTCGAACACCTGGACCTCGCCACGGTGATCGCCGTCTCGCAGGCGGTGTCGGGTGAAATCTTCCTGGACAAGCTGGTCGACACGCTGATGCGTACCGCAATCGAGCAGGCCGGCGCGCAACGAGGCCTGCTGATCCTGCACCAGGGCGCCGGGCAGCGCATTGCGGCCGAAGCGACCACCTGCGGCCATGCCATCACCGTGCAACTGCACGACCAGAGCGTGCCCGGCACCGCGCTGCCGCTATCGATCCTTCACCATGTTTTGCGCAGCCGCGAGACCGTCATGCTGGACAATGCCGAGGCGCAGGGGCCGTTCTCCGTCGATCCTTACATTCGGCTGCATCGCGCCCGCTCGATTCTGTGCCTGCCGCTCCTCACTCAGGCCAAGCAGATCGGCGTCCTTTACCTGGAGAACAACCTGGCTCCACGCGTCTTCGTGCCGGCCAGGGCGGCGGTGCTGAAGCTGGTGGCCTCGCAGGCGGCGACCGCGCTGGAGAACAGCCGTTTGTACCGCGATCTCGAGCAACGCGAAGCAAAGATCCAGCGTCTGGTCGAGGCCAACATTATCGGCATCTGCATCTGGCAACTCGACGGCCGGATTCTGGAGGCCAATGACGCGTTCCTGCGCATGTCGGGTTACGACCGCGAGGATCTCCGCTCGGGCCGCCTGGGATGGGCGGACCTGATGCCTGCGTCAGCGCAGGCGCCCGGTGCACCCCTGGCTGCGTTCAGCGTGACGGGGACTGTGCCGCCGTTCGAGAACGACTTGGTCCGCAAGGATGGGAGGCGTGTGCCCGTGCTGCTCGGGTCTGCGAACTTCGAGGATGGGGTGGACCAGGGGGTGTCTTTCGTACTCGACCTGACCGAGCGCAAGCGCGCCGAGCAGGCGCTGCACCAGGCGCGGGCCGAACTCGCCCACGTCGCGCGCGTGACCACGCTGAACGCGCTGACTGCCTCGATCGCCCACGAGGTGAGTCAGCCGCTGGCGGCCATTGTCGCGAACGCCAGTGCAGCGTTGCGCTGGCTCGGCCGCCAGCCCCCCGATCTTGCTGAGGTGCGGGAGGCGGTGGGGGGCATTGTCCAGAACGGGCATAGGGCCAGCGCGGTGATCGAGGGAATGCGGGGGCTGCTGAGGAAGACGGCCGCGGTAACGGTTCGACTTGACCTCAACGAGCTGGTCAAAGAGACGATCACGCTGATCAGCGGCGAGGTGTCGCGACATCAGATCCTGCTGCGGACCGAGCTCGCGCCCGGGCTACCGCTGGTGGCGGGTGATCGGGTACAGTTGCAGCAGGTGCTGCTGAACCTGGTGATGAATGGCATCGAGGCGATGACAGAAGTGGCCGACCGGCCGCGGGAACTCGTGATCCGGTCACTGTGCGCGAAACCCCAGACAGTGCGGGTCGCCGTGGAGGACGCTGGCATCGGGCTGGCTCCGCAGGTGATGGAGCGGGTGTTCGATGCCTTCTACACGACCAAGGCGCAGGGTCTCGGCATGGGCCTGGCGATTTGTCAGTCGCTGGTCGAGTCGCATGGCGGGCGACTGTGGGCGAGCGCAAATTCGCCTTGCGGGTCGGTGTTCCAGTTCGCTTTGCCGGCTAGGCAGAAGTAGACCGACACAGTCTGCCATGCGAGAGGAGGCCAAGCCCTCAGACTACCGGAGCGCCCCATGCGTGCTTGGTGCGCGCTGGCGCGCGACCACGGCCCGGAAAAGGGGCGCCAATCCGGTTGGCTGCCGTAGAACGAAGTAGCGGCGGAAGCTGAGGTCGGAAGCGAGGTGACGAGCGGGGTGGCCATGGCGCCCTCCTGGGAAGCTGGGCAAGCAGACCGTTGAGTCCGATACGATATCGGGACTCGCGGGGCCCTCAGTGACGCAATAGTTTCCCTGCATGATTTGAGTCTGACGCAGATCAATGCAGCGCTAAGCGCTGATGCGGAAGTGCGCAAATGGCGGCTCGGGGGGCTGGAGTAGGGCGCGCAAGGGCGCATTTCAGCCCGGCCGCTGGCCGTGGAATGCATCATCCAATAGCTGCCGGATTTCCCTCTGGGCCAGCGGCCGCGGGTTCGGATACTGCGCCTGCAGCGCCAGTTCGCAGGCGCGGTCGAGATCCTTCTCGCGCATGCCAATATCGCGCAGCGCCACGGCAGCACCCAAAGAAGCAGCCAGGTCGAACACCGCCTGCGGGCCGGTGGCGTCAGGGCGGCCCAACGCGGCGGCAATCGCCGCCATCGCCTGGGGTGCCGCGGGCGCGTTGTAGGCCAGCGCGTGCGGCAGCACGATCGTGTGCGTCTCGGCGTGGGGCAGGTTGTAGCTGCCGCCAAGCGTGTGGCACAGCTTATGATGCAGGCCAACAGTGGCGCTGCCCAACACGGCACCGCAGAGCCAGGCGCCATACAGCGCATCGCTCCTGGCCGCGCGCAGTTGGGCGCTGTCCCGCTCGCCACCGGCTGTCGCGATCACCGGAAGCGCACGTCCCAACGCCGCGATGCCTTCCCGGCACATCCAGTCGCTGACGGGCGTCCGATCGCCCGCGTACAGCCCTTCGGCGGCGTGGGCAATGGCGTTGATGCCGCTGGTCACGCTCATCGCCACCGGCAGGCCGAGGGTCAGGTCGGGGTCGTAGACTACCGTCCGCGGCAGCACGCGTGCATCGCGCCCGGTACGCTTCAGGCCGCCTTCGGTCAGGCCGTAGATCGGCGTCATCTCCGAGCCGGCGTAGGTCGTCGGGACGGCAAGGATGGGCAAGTCCGATTCGAGGGCAATGGCCTTGCCAAGCCCGATGGTCGAGCCGCCGCCGATCGCCACCACGGCATCGGCGCCGAGCTCCGCCGCGCAGGACCGCGCCAGCCGCGCCTGCTCCACCGGCACGTGCATGACAGCGCCATCGAAGATGCCGGCGCAGCGCGCGCCCAGCACCTCGGCGGCGCGCTCGGCCAGGTCGCGTTGTTGGGGGGTGCAGAGCACCAGCAGCTTGCGTGCGTGCAGGGTGTCGGCTTCGGCGCCGAGCGTCGCGAGCGCGCCGGCATGGAACACAATACGCTGCGGGTGGGTCTGGTAGGTAAAGGGTTGCATGATGCCAGGCACCTATTCAATGACGATATGACGCGACTTGATAAGCCGGCCCCAGCGGACGGATTCTTCCCGTATCAGCTTGTTGGTCTGGGCGCTGTCGCCGGCGATTACATCGAAGCCGCCGTCGCTGAGTACCTTGCCGATGGCCGGATCGCGCAGCGTGGCGTTGACCTCGGCGGCGAGCCTGCCGAGGACGTTGAGCGGCGTGCGCGCCGGCGCGATCATCGCCACCCACGAATAGGCCTCGAAGCCCTTGTAGGACTCCGCCACTGCTGGCACGCCCGGCAGGCGCGCGTCGCGCTGGGCGGCTGTCACGGCCAGTGCGCGCAGCTTGCCGGCCTGCACGTAGGGCATCACCAGCGGCAGGCTGGCGATCATCGAATCGACATGGCCGCCCAGAAGGTCGTTGATGGCCGGGCCGCCGCCCTTGTACGGGGTATGCGTGCCGCTGGTCCCCGCGGCTTCATGGAACAGTTCGGCCACCAGCTGGTTGGAACTGCCGGCGCCGACCGACGCGTACGACACGGCATCTGGCTTCTTCGCCGCCGCGACATAGTCCTGCAGCGTCTTGTACGGCGAGCTGGCAGGAACGACCAGCACCATCGGCGAGCGGACCATGTACGAGACGCCGGTCAGGTCCTTCTGCGAGGCGTACGGCAGTTTCGGGTAGATATGCGACTCGGTGGCGAAGCCATCGAACACCATGCCGATGGTGTAGCCGTCCGCCGCGCTGCGCGCGATCTGTGCGGTGCCGATGGTGCCGCCCGCGCCGGCGCGGTTGTCGATCATCACCGGCTGCGCCAGGCGCTTGCGCAGGCCCTCCTGGATCTGCCGCGCCACCTTGTCCACGGTGCCGCCGGCGGCATAGGGCACGATCAGCGTGACCGGCTTGGCCGGCCAGGTTTCGGCGCGGGCACTGGCGGGGGACATCGACGCGGCCGTCACCGTGACCAGCGCCGCTGCCGCCAGCCGTGGCAGCGCGAAGCGCCGGATCGTCTTTGCTGCGGTAGTCTCCATTGGGGTCTGCTCCTCTCTGTGATCGGGATGCCCGGCATGCTCCACTTTTGCTTTATTTGCTAAAAGCCGACGTGCCGGGATCGGTCACTGGATGTTAGACTGGGCCGCATCGTGCGGGAAGCCGGTTCGCCTGCGCAACGCCTTTGCGGAGATTGCAAAAATGGAGTTCAGCCGATTCGCGGAAAACCTGTCTATTTTCGTCGAAGTCGCCCAGTCAGGCAGCTTCTCGGCGGTAGCCCGCCAGCGCGGCCTGGTCGCCTCTTCAGTGGCGCGGCAAATCGATACGCTGGAGCGCGAACTGGGGGTGCCGCTGTTCACGCGCTCGACCCGGGCGCTGGTCCGCACCGATGCCGGCGAACTGCTGTTCGCGCGCGCCACACGCATCCTGCATGAGCTGAGCGATACGCGCGATGCCGTGACGGCGCTGGAGCAGGGCGTCAGCGGACTGATCCGGGTCGCGTGCCTGCCCGCGTTCGGCCGGCGCCACGTGGTGCCGCACCTCGGCGCGCTGTACGCCCAGTATCCGCGGCTGACGGTGGAGCTGGCGCTGACCGAGCGCATCGTCGATCCCGTGGTCGAACGGTTCGATGTCGTGATCCGCGTCGGCCAGCAGGCCGACAGCTCGCTGGTTGCCCGCTGCATCTCCAGCCAGCGTTACATCATCTGCGCGACGCCTGGCTATCTGGCCCTGTATGGCCGTCCGGCGCATGCCGACGAGATCGGCAGGCACCGTCTGATCGACCGTGGCCACAGCACCAGCATGCGCGGCTGGCGTGAGCTGCTGACGCCGGCGCACGCCGCCGAGGCAACGTTTGCGCTCGAATGTGACGACTGCGATGCGCGGCGGCTGTCCGTGCTGCAGGGCCTCGGCATTGCGCTGATGCCCGACTGGTCGGTCGGGCCGGATATCGGCGCGGGCAGGCTGGTGGAGCTGGCGCTTGACGGCCTGCTGCCACAGGTGCCCGGCGGCATCTACCTGCTGCGCGCCACCCAGCATGCCAGCGCGAAAGTGAAGGCTTTCTGCACCCACCTGACCGCCAGCATGGGCAGCCCGCCGACCTGGCAACAGGCGATGGCAGGGGAAGCCGTGCTGGCGTAAGACGGCCGGGGGGCCGGCTTTCGCGATCTCCGCAAAATACTGTTCGGAAGACCACGTCAATGAGGCACACGAGTGATGACGTCCCGGTGTGCCGCAGGGCATAGTAGCGGGCTATCGTAGAGCGAAGCGATTGTGCCACCGGTCCGCCCCCGATAGCTCCGGCCTGTTGGCAATGGCGGTGGCATTCAAGTGCGCGAACGCCGGCTGCCCCCGTCGTATGTCTGCCGAGAACATCGACGGCATTAACGTCGGACGCGATTGCAGGCTCAGGCGTTGTTGAGGATCAGAGATCGTGCGACCGGTGCTCACCATATGCGCGACCCCTCGCACGGCCCAAAGGCTCTGATTTCTATGCGAATTTCGTCCGCAAGTACGCTATTTGACAGTTGCTGAAAGGCAACGTCAAGGCCATGGATGCTCAGCATTCGTGAGACTACGTCGAACTGGCCAAAATCGCAGTTGCTTCGCAGAGCGTGCGCAACGCCCCACAGGAACGTTGTTTCGTATTGAAAAGCTAAAGTCGCATGAATGATGAGCATGAAAAGGCTACGTTCGCATGAACGATGAGCGCGGCTCGCACGAATGACGATCTTCAACAACACCACAGGTACGTTGTTTCGCAGTGAAATAAAAACGCAATTAACCACCAGAAAACGACCCACAACAAGCAAAGACGGCTTTCAAAGGGAGGGGCCATCGACGTGAGGTGTCACCTCTGTATAATTTCACTTTCGTGAAAGTTATTCCACATCTATGCCGAGGCCGCTTCCTGATCCAACTCCGCCATAACGCGTGACAATCCCGAAGCATTGACCAGCTTGGTGACCGGATACGAGCAACGCGGGCAGGGGAAGGGCATGCCCATTGATCAGGCTGGAAATCATTGCGGGTTTCCGTCGGCATGTTGTCCAAGCTGGAGAATGGCAAGGGCGTCAATCTGGAGCACGCGCTGCGCGTTGGACTGGGTTTGACGATGCTCGTCGTGCCCAAGACACATGCATCGTTGCTCGAACAGGCGGCGGCCCAGGAGGCCAAAGCGGGCACCAAGTCGGCAGCCTGTGCCATTAGTTATGCTTTGGGGCGCCTGCGCACATTGTTCGACGATCCGCTTTTCGTGCGCACCCCCGAGGGCATGCTGCCTACGCCCACCGCACAACAACTCGCGCAGCCGGTAGGGCGCGCCATCTCGTCGATCCGCGAGGCCCTGCGCCACACGGAACATTTCGACCCCGGCACCAGCGAACGGGTATTTCGCCTTTCCATGACCGACATCGGAGAACAGGTCTTCCTGCCCCCGTTATGCGAAAAGCTGCAGCGGGTCGCGCCACAAACGCAACTGGAGGCCAGGCAGTTGCTGGTAGCTCAGGTGGAAGAAGCCTTGCGGCTTGGCCAGCTCTTTCGCCATCGGCACTCTGCCCGCTCTCAGGCCGGTAACACGATATGCGCTGCTGTTTCATGAGGACTACGTGTGCATGACACGCAAGCGCCCCGGGCTGCCGGCGCGCAGCCTGTCCGCGGAGCGTTTTCTCGAGCCCTCCCATATCGCGGTGGCGCCAAGTGAAAGTAGTCACCGCAATATCTACGACTCACTGCTGGCCGCCGGCCTGCAGCGGCGTATCGCGCTTCAGGTGCCGCATTTCACCGTGACGCCCCAGATCCTGCAGCGCACCGACTGGATGGTCACGCTACCGCGACGCGTGGCACAAGCGTTCAACCAGCACGGGCAGTTCACCGTTTATCCATTGCCGGTCAAGATTCCCGAAGTCGAAGTCACGGTGCACTGGCATGAAAGCTTCGACAAATAACGAGGGTAACCAGTGGCTGCGCGAACAGATCAGCGAGACCTTGAGAGAGTAGGCAGGGCAGAGGAGCGCCCCAAGTGCGCCGCGCAACGCTCAGCCCGATCCAGGCGATCATGCAGAGACGAGCCGGTCTTGCGATGAAAGGCAATGGGGCGTTTAATTTACCCGGAGGAAGTCCGGGAGGCTCCCATGGCGCGCTGCACAATTTGCGGGTTCGAGAATGCCATTGGCGCCAATTTTTGTGAGCGATGCGGCAACCGGCTGGCGCGCCTCTGTGCGCGGTGTGGCCACGAACTGAGCCCGGCGGCGCGCTTCTGCAACGCTTGCGGCGAGCCCGTCCGCGAAATACCGCAAGTCTCGTCCGCCGCCCCCGTTCATTACACTCCACCGCACCTGGCCGAGCGCATCCGGGCCGAGCAGGCAGCGCTGGAAGCCCGCGGAGTGACCGCCGGCGAACGCAAGACCATCACCGTGCTGTTTGCCGACATGGCGGGCTCGACCGCACTGATCCACGACCGGGACCCGGAAGAGGCAAACCGCCTGATTACCCCCGTCATCGAGCTGATGATGGAGGCCGTGCATTACTACGAGGGCTACGTGGCCAAGTCGTTGGGCGACGGCATCCTCGCGCTGTTTGGTGCGCCCATCGCCCATGAGGACCATACCCAGCGCGCGCTGTATGCGGCGCTGCGCATGCAGGAGGCAATGCACCGGCACAGCGACAAGCTGCGGCTGGAGCAGGGCATCTCGCTGCAGATCCGGGTGGGCGTCCACACGGGCGAGGTAGTCGTGCGCTCGATCCGCAAGGACGACCTGCACACCGACTATGACCCGGTGGGGCACACGATCCACATTGCTGCGCGGATGGAGACGATGGCCGCACCCTCGTCCATTCTCGTGAGCGAATCCGCCCACAAGCTCGCGCAGGGGTACTTCGAGTTCAAGGCGCTGGGAGACGCCCAGGTCAAAGGCATCCCCGAGCCGCTCGCGGTCTATGAAGTGC
Source organism: Cupriavidus sp. FW305-F7 (assembly GCF_058782875.1). NCBI lineage: Bacteria > Pseudomonadati > Pseudomonadota > Betaproteobacteria > Burkholderiales > Burkholderiaceae > Cupriavidus > Cupriavidus sp. FW305-F7. The sequence continues at coordinate 13,709 of NZ_JBYSYC010000082.1, forward strand.
TTGGTCTCGGGGCATTGCGCACGCGCTTGCAAGTGGCAGCGCACCGCGGCCTGGCCCGCTTCGTGGGCCGCGCCGCCGAACTGGAGGCGCTGCAACTGGCGCTGGACCAGTCCACCGCCGGACACGGGCAGATCGTCGCGGTGGTGGGGGAGGCCGGGGTCGGCAAGTCGCGGCTGTTCCACGAGTTCAAGGCGCGCTCGCAGAGCGCCTGCCTAGTGCTGGAGACCTTCTCGGTGTCGCACGGCAAAGCCTTTGCTTATTTGCCACTCATCGAACTCCTGAGGAATTATTTCCAGCTCACCGCTCAGGACGAGAAGCGGCGCTGCCACGAGAAGGTCGCGGGCAAGATCGTCACGCTGGAGCGCAGTCTTGAAGACGTCATGCCTTACCTGCTGTATCTGCTGGGCATCAGCGAGCTCGGCTCGGCGCTGGCGGACATGGGTGCCAGCCTCCGGCGCGAGCGCACGTTCGAGGCCATCACGCGTCTTCTGGTGCGAGAGAGCCTTAATCAGCCCGTCGAGTTGCTGTTCGAGGACCTTCAGTGGCTGGACAGCGAGACCGAAGCCTTCCTCGCTTACTTCATCGAGCGAATGGCGCAGGCCCGGATGCTGCTGCTTGTGAACTACCGCCCCGAGTATCAGTGCGCGTGGGGGCACAAGGACAATGGCACCGCATTGCGGCTCGCCCCCCTCGGTCCAGCCGAGGCGCAAGGCTTGCTCGGCGACTTGCTGGGCAATGACCCCAGCCTCGCGCCGCTCAGGCAGCTTATCCTCGAAAAAACCGAGGGCAATCCCTTTTTCTTGGAGGAGGTCGTCCAGACTCTGGCCGAGGAAAAGGCGCTGCTCGGTGAACCCGGCCATTACCGTATTGAAAAGACCCCGGCCGCGCTGCATATTCCGACCACGGTACAGGGCGTGCTCGCGGCGCGCATGGACCGGCTGCCACTCGCGCAGAAGGAACTGCTGCAGACCCTGGCCGTGATCGGCAAGGAATTCCCCTTGAGCCTGATCCGGCAGGTCACCGGGCAGTCCGAGGAGCGCCTCTATCCACTGCTGGCCGGCCTGCAGGCGGGAGAGTTTATCTACGGGCGGCCGGCATTCCCGGAAGTCGAGTATGCGTTCAAGCACGCCCTCACCCAGGAAGTCGCAGGCCACTCTCTGCTCTCGGAACAGCGCGGCGCGTTACATGAGCGCACAGGCCGGGCCATCGAGATCCTCTTCCGGCATCACTTGAGAGACCACTGCAGCGAACTGGCACATCACTACAGTCTCAGCGGCAATATCCCCAAGGCGGTGGAGTACCTGCATTGCGCCGGGCGTCAGGCCGTTGAGCGTTCGGCGCATCTTGACGCCATCCGTCACCTGAGTATGGCGCTGGAGTTGCTCAAGCGCCTGCCCGACGCGCCCGAACGCGCGCGCCAGGATCTTGCCTTGCGCGTTACCCTCGGCCCAGCCTTGATCGCTGCGAGAGGTTATGCCTCGTCGGAGGTGGAGGCCAACTATGCCCTAGCCCTGACCTTGTGCGAACACGGTGGTGAAACCCCGCAGCTGTTCCAGGTGAAGTTGGGATTGCGCACTTTCTTTTCACTTCGTGCGCAGCATCACACGGCGTATGAATTAGGGGAGGCGCTGCTCGAGTTGGCTGAGAACGCGCAAGACCCGGTGCTGCTCGAGCACGCTCATATCGCGCTGGGAGGATCGTCGCTCTTTCTGGGCAAGTTCCACCAGGCCCGGGCGCACTTGGAGCGGGGGCTTGCCCACTATGACCCTGAACGGCGTCAGGCCCATGACGCACTCTATGAGATGGACCATGGGGTCCGTGGCCTCTGCCTTCTGGGATGGGTCTTATGGCTGCAGGGCTTTCCGGCTCAGGCCAGCAAGGCTGCCCAAGAGGCGCTGGCGCTGGCCCGCAGGCTTTCTCATCCTTTCAGCCTCGCTCTCGGCCTGGCCTTTGCCGCCGAATTGCATCAGCTGCGGCATGAGACACAACTGGCCCGGGAGTGCGCCGACGCCACCATCACGCTCTCGACCGAGCAAGGATTTCCGTTCTGGCTCGCATGGGGAACCATCTTGCGGGGCTGGGCGCTGGCCGAGCAGGGGAGCAGTGAGGAGGGCATTGCCCAGATACGCGAGGGCCTGGCCGCCTACCAGGCCACGGGCGCCGAGCTGGGGCGGCCTTATTTTCTGGCCCTGCTGGCCCAAACCTACCAGAACGCCGGCCAGGCGCAGGCGGGACTGGACGTGCTGGCTGACGCGCTGGCCACGGTCGGCAACACGGGAGAACGTTTCTTTGAAGCGGAGTTGCATCGGCTCCAGGCGGAACTGCTTCTCCATCGCCCGGACGGAGCTGCTGACCCCGAAGCGGCGGCAGCGTGCTTTCATCGGTCCATCGCCATCGGCCGCCAGCAAGGCGCGAAGTCGCTCGAGCTGCGCGCGGCGCTGGGTCTGGCTCGCCTATGGCAAGACCAGGACAATGCGGAAGTTGCGCGGCAGATGCTGGCCGGCCTGCATGAGTCCTTCACGGAAGGGTTCGACACCGCTGAGTGGCAGCAGGCCAGGGCACTGCTGGATGCTGCGCGACCATCCGGCCAGCGCGACTGAGAAGCGCTGGCTCACCTCGTCAAGGGAGGTATGTGCCCTTGTCGAAATTGCCCGCCAGCAGGTTGCCGAATCCTGTGGGGCGATCTGCCAGGCCCAGCGTGCGCAAGCAGTGCCAAAGCAGGGCCTGGTTGCTGGTGATGACGGGTTTGCCGGCACGCTCGATCTCTTCGATGACGTCGCTCACCTGTATGCCGGCGCAGCTGATCAATACTGCATCGGCGTTGTCGGTATCGAATTGTCGCGCCAGGTCAGCCCAATGCGAGGCAGGAAACGAGTCCTGCTGAATCGGCGTGGAACATGGGTCTGCGATTTCGCAGACGACCTCGACACCGTGTCGGGCGAGGAACGCGATTTCCATCTCGACCACCTGGCGCGGATAGGGTGTCATCAGTGCGACACTGCCCGCGCCAACCGCATGCGAGGCGGAGAGACTCGATTGGGGTGCGGAAACGCTGA